>NZ_JAUDEN010000025.1:0-39525 GCF_030373775.1 Bacteroides gallinaceum
AGATTTTTGTATAGGTGATTCTGTTGTCCTCTTTTTCAAATTATCAGCTTCAGTTTGCAAAATGGGAGTATGCTATTAAGTTTTTGTTTCAAAGACCCATTTTTTGCCTTTTTTCTTGCTGAAAAGCATAATAAAAATTTTTTTTATACTTGAAACCCCTTAACTTCGCAGTGGAAAATAACACAAAAATAGAATAGGTATGAGTTTTAACATTGCAAAAGAAAGCGGAAAAAAAAGAGTCGTGGTTGTTGGAGGTGGATTTGGTGGTTTGAAGTTGGCAAACGAACTTTCGGGTTCAGATTTTCAGGTAATTTTGGTTGATAAAAACAATTATCATCAATTTCCTCCATTGATTTATCAGGTAGCTTCCGCCGGACTTGAACCTAGTTCGATTTCTTTTCCATTCCGTAAAATTTTCAGCAAGAAGAAAAAAGATGTCTATTTCCGTATGGGTGAAGCACGCTTCATTTATCCTGACCGGAATATTCTTCAGACATCGATAGGTAAAGTTGAATACGATTATTTGATTTTGGCTGCCGGCACTACTTCAAATTTCTTCGGCAACAAGCACATCGAGGAAGAAGCGATTCCGATGAAGACTTTGTCGGAGGCTATGGGACTGCGCAATGCCTTGTTGAGTAACTTTGAGCGTTCTGTCACTTGTGCAACCGAGCAGGAGCGGAGAGAGCTGCTGAACATCGTTGTTGTTGGAGGAGGTGCCACTGGTGTAGAAATTGCCGGAGCATTGGCCGAAATGAAGCACTACGTCCTTCCAAAGGATTATCCGGATATGGATAATAATCTTCTTCAGATTTATTTGATAGAAGCCACGGATAGATTGTTGTCGGGAATGTCGATGGACTCCTCCAGAAAAGCAGCAGAGTTTCTTCAGGAAATGGGAGTGAATGTCTGCTTAGGAAAGAAAGTGCTCGACTATCAGGATCATGAAGTTTTGCTGGAAGACGGAACTTCCGTACCTACCCGTACATTTATTTGGGTGAGCGGCGTGCGCGCCAATAGCATAGGCAATATTCCTGAAACTTCAATAGGGAGAGGCGGACGAATTAAAGTAGATGCCTTCAATCGGGTTGAAGGCTTGCCCAACGTATTTTGCATAGGAGATCAGTGTATAATGCTGAACGGTGATTCTGAATACCCTAACGGGCATCCTCAGCTTGCTCAGGTGGCTATCCAGCAGGGAAAACTGCTTGCGGATAATTTGAAGCGTATGGAAGCCGGGCAAGAATTGAAGCCGTTCCGCTATCGTAATCTTGGTTCAATGGCTACGGTGGGACGCAATAAGGCGGTGGCCGAATTCAGCAAGGTAAAGACACAAGGCTGGTTTGCCTGGTTCTTGTGGCTGGTTGTTCATTTACGTTCTATCTTGGGAGTCAGAAACAAAATCAATGTACTGCTCAATTGGATGTGGAGCTATCTGACATACGACCGTTCATTCCGTTTGATTGTGTATGCCCGGAAGGCAAAAGAAGTTGTTGAACGGGAAAAGCGTGAAGCGGAAGTCCACTGGGGAGAATAACGTGTGCTGTGCAAAAAACGATTGACAACGACAAAGGCGCAGACGGAATTATTTTTTCGTCTGCGCCTTTGTCGTTGTCAGAGTGATTTTTCCGCTTTTTCCTCACGGCTTATATGGTGCGGATAATCGATCGTGTAGTGAAGGCCGCGGCTCTCCTTGCGTTCCATGGCCTGGCGGGTAATCAGATAGCCCACGTTGATCATGTTGCGCAGTTCGCAGATTTCTCGCGAAGCCTTTACACGTTTAAACAGGCGTTCCGTTTCTTCATAGAGGATATCCAGACGGTTCCAGGCCCTTACCAGGCGGAGATTGCTCCGCACGATGCCCACATACGATTCCATGATCTGATTGACTTCTTTCATGCTCTGAGTGATAAGGATGCGTTCTTCGTTATTCATCGTTCCGTCTGCATTCCATTCCGGAATGTCTTCGTTGAAGTCATATCTGTCCAGTACGCTCAGCGCGTGTTTTGCTGCGGAGTCGGCATAAACGATAGCCTCGATCAGAGAGTTTGAGGCGAGGCGGTTTCCTCCGTGCAGACCTGTGCAAGAGCATTCTCCGAGCGCATACAGCCGTTTGATGCTTGACTGCCCGTCGAGGTCAACCTTGATTCCTCCGCACAGATAGTGGGCTGCGGGAGCTACAGGAATATAGTCTTTCGTGATATCTATTCCCAGACTGAGGCATTTTTTATAGATGTTCGGGAAATGTTTCTTTGTTTCCTCCGGATCTTTGTGAGTGACATCAAGATATACGTGGTCTTCTCCCCTTTGCTTCATTTCGCTGTCGATGGCGCGTGCCACGATATCTCTCGGCGCCAGCGACAGCCGGGGATCATATTTCTGCATGAACTCTTCGCCTGCCAGGTTGCGGAGCACGGCCCCGTATCCTCTCATTGCCTCGGTGATCAGGAAGCTGGGGCGGTCGCCCGGATGGTAAAGGGCGGTGGGATGGAATTGGATGAATTCCATGTCTTTCACCATGCCTTTGGCACGGTATACCATGGCGATTCCGTCGCCGGTGGCTACCAGCGGGTTGGTCGTATGGTTGTAAACAGCCTCGCACCCTCCGGTTGCCATAACCGTTACTTTCGACAAGAAAGTGTCTACCTCGCCGGTTGCTTCGTTCAGCACGTATGCGCCGTAGCATTTGATTCCCGGCGTGTGGCGGGTGACGATGATTCCGAGATGATGCTGGGTGATGATTTCTACGGCATAGAAATTGGTGAATACCGTGATGTTAGGATGCCGTTTTACTTCTTCTATCAGGCTTGTCTGTATTTCGGCTCCTGTATTGTCTTTGTGATGGAGAATGCGGAATTCAGAATGTCCCCCTTCCTTGTGCAGGTCAAACTCTCCGTTTTCTTTTTTATCGAAATTAACGCCCCATTTGATCAGCTCCTCTATTTGTGCAGGGGCGTTCCGCACCACTTTCTCAACCGCCGCCGGGTCGCTTATCCAGTCGCCTGCCACCATCGTGTCGTGGATATGTTTTTCAAAATTGTCTACTTTCAGGTTGGTTACCGAAGCGATCCCCCCTTGGGCAAAGTAAGTGTTAGCTTCTTCAAGTCCGGCCTTGCAGATTAAAGCGACCGAACCTTTGTGTGCCACTTTCAACGCAAAACTCATTCCGGCTATGCCCGAGCCGATAACGAGAAAATCAAACTTTCGTATCATAGTGTAGTATATTTGAGGCAAAAGTATAAAAAAGTTGGTGGTTTTGTTCGCCTCTGCCGTTTTTTTAGACGGCAGCGATAAAAAAAATGAATGCCATGCGGCATGAGAACCTTTCCAGTCAGAAAAGGGGGTTGCGCTTGTTTTCGGACAAAACGCAGGAAAGGCTTCTGGAATGTTTTTCTTCAGTCTGGAGATATGCATCTTTAGGCTGAATTCATATATCTCCAGTCTGGAGATATACATCTCTATCTTAGAGATAAAGAATCTCACGGCAAATAGTTTGTTTTTACCGCTTTTCCACTGTTTTTCATGAACTTCCTTCTGTTTCTTTTCTGTTTTTAGACCGGGAGGACAGGTACTTTCATGTTTTAAAATAAGTAAAGAAGCATACTGAGATTTTTATTTTTCGATGAGATTTTCTTATCTTCACAGAAAAAAAGAAGATGGCAGGAACACGAACTTTTCATTCGAAAGTAGGATGGGTATATTGGGGAGTGATTGCGATATTTGCGGCTTTCCTGTTTTTCGGTTTTTGGGACCGCAGTTGGGTTGCCATTCTTGTGTGTGTGGCGTTTGAGGTCTGGCTTATTGACGAAATGGTTCATACGAGGTACGTGATAACGGAAGAAGGTTTTCTTGTCATCGAATCGGGACGATTCTTCAAGCCCGTGGCGATAGAGATATTGCAGATTGCGGAAGTGAAGAAGTCGAAATCGCTCATTTCTTCTCCCGCGCTTTCAACAGACCGTCTGAAAATCGTGTATCGGAAGAAGTCGTTCAAATCCAGCGTGTTGGTATCTCCGAAAAGCAAGGAAGAGTTTGTCAGATGCCTGCTGAAACGGAATGGAGAGATTCAGACCGATGTTTTGACTTGAAATTTATCTAATGCGAATGATATGGTAAAAGTATTCAAAATCCGAAGAACTCCCTTCAAGGTTTGGCTGGGAGTGATTATATTGGTTGTAGCCATTGTTCTGATGGCTGTTCATACAGAAAATTACTGGAATTTGTTTCCGCTCATATTGCCTGTCCTGCTGGTCGTTGACGAACAGATGACCCGCATATTGGTTCAGGAAAACGGAGACATCTGGCTGAAGCGCGGATTCAGCGGCAGCATCAAGGCCTATGGAGTTGTGCGCATTGTCCGCAGAAAAGGCACTTTGTTGAAGGGGCGGGTAACCGTTTATTATACCAAAGGCTTTGTGAATTTTGATCCCGCCGACCTTACCGAGTTTCTCCGCTGCGCGAGGGAGCGCAATCCCCACGCTATTTACAGCGAGGAAGTCTGATTGTTTCACTGTAAAAAAATGTTGTATGGATTTTCAGTTGGCTATTATTGGAGGAGGTCCTGCCGGTTATACGGCGGCAGAACGTGCCGGAGAAAAAGGTATCAGTGTTGTTCTTTTTGAAAAGAGCAGTCTTGGCGGCGTCTGTCTGAACGAGGGATGCATTCCGACAAAAACATTGCTCTATTCTGCCAAAGTGTTTGATACGGTGCGCAACGCCTCAAAATACGCGGTTGCCGCAGGGCAGCATGAGGTGAATCTGCCCAAAGTTATCAGCCGCAAGGCAAAGGTGGTGCGCAAGCTGGTTCTGGGAATAAAGTCCAGGCTTGCGGAACGGCATGTTGAGATTGTGACCGGTGAAGCCCGGATTATAGATAAAAATACGGTTGAGTGCAATGGAGAGATCTACCGTTGCCAATCGATGATTCTTGCCACGGGAAGCGAAACGGTAGTCCCTCCTATACCCGGAATCGAATCGGTGGCATATTGGACACACAGAGATGCGCTTGAATGCAAGGAACTTCCCCAGTCGCTTGTCATTGTGGGCGGTGGAGTTATAGGCATGGAGTTTGCATCTTTCTTCAACAGCCTGGGAGTGCAGGTGACCGTTGTGGAGATGATGGACGAGATTCTGCGGGGCATTGACCGCGAGATTGCGGAAATGTTGCGGGCGGACTATGCCAAACGAGGAGTCCGTTTCCTGTTACAGGCAAAAGTAACCGGATTGCAGGCTGACGAATCGGGAAATATGACAGTGAGCTACGAAAGTCAGGAAGGCGAAGGAGCTGTTTCGGCTCAGAAAATGCTTCTGAGTGTAGGTCGCCGTCCGGTAACGAAAGGTTTTGGACTGGAGGCGCTGGGACTGGAACTGACGGAGCGCGGAAGAATCAAGGTGGATTCGCATATGGAAACATCCGTGGCGGGCGTGTATGCTTGCGGTGACCTGAACGGAGTGTCTTTGCTGGCACATACGGCCGTGCGCGAAGCCGAGGTGGCTGTTCGCCATATCATGGGCGAAAGCGATGCCATGAGCTATCGGGCCATACCTTCGGTTGTGTATACCAATCCGGAAGTTGCTTCGGTTGGAAAGGATGAAGAAACCTTGCGGGCGGAAGGAGTCGCATACCGCGCGATAAAGCTCCCGATGGCTTATTCTGGCCGGTTTGTTGCAGAAAACGAGGGTGTAAACGGCGTTTGCAAGGTGCTGGTTGACGAGGAAGACCGTCTGCTTGGCCTGCACATGCTGGGCAATCCGTCTTCCGAACTGATTGTATTGGCAGGCATGATGATCGAAGACGGGCGCAGGCTTTCGGAGCTGAAGCGTTATGTGTTTCCCCATCCTACCGTCGGTGAAATATTCAGGGAATTGTAACAGGGCGGAATATGAAGCGATTTTTTTTGGTTGCGCTCTGGTTTTGCATCGGTTGTGCGGCATACGCTTATGGATTTCCGGGCGGAAAGCTGGACACGCTGATTCAAACGTCTTCTTTTCTGAAAACTTCCGAGGTGGGGCTGATTGTATATGATTTGACGGACAACCGGGAACTTTACAGCTATCAGGCAGACAAGCTGTACCGTCCGGCTTCGATCGAGAAGGTCATCACCGCAGTCACGGCATTGTCAGCCCTTGGAAAGAACTATGAGTTTCAGACGCGTCTGGCTTATACCGGTTCGGTAAAGTCCGGCGTGCTTGACGGTGATCTTTATGTAATTGGCGGCTTTGATCCTGAGTTTATGGAACAGGATATGGAGCTTCTGTCGCAGGCCGTGAAAGACGCAGGGATACAATCTGTCCGCGGCAGGCTGATAGGGGATGTGTCGATGATGGATTCCATCTATTGGGGCACCGGATGGGCGTGGGATGATACGCCGGAGCCTTTCCAGCCTTATCTTTCTCCGCTGATGCTGAACAGAGGTTGTGTCAGCATTACGGTCACTCCGACGGTGAAGGGAGATACCGCTGCCGTGAAAATTGTTCCGGAGTCAGACTTCTATCAGGTAGAGAACCGTTCGGTGAGCTACCAGCCTGCGGCCGGGAAACTGTCTATCAATCGCAACTGGC
Source organism: Bacteroides gallinaceum (assembly GCF_030373775.1). NCBI lineage: Bacteria > Pseudomonadati > Bacteroidota > Bacteroidia > Bacteroidales > Bacteroidaceae > Bacteroides > Bacteroides gallinaceum. Next base: position 6,562 of record NZ_JAUDEN010000025.1, read on the forward strand.
TTGATAACGGAAATGTGATAGAGGTGTCCGGCTGCGTTTCGGCTCCGAGAGGAAGACAGATAAACGTATTCGACCCGAAGTCGTTTTTCATGCAGACGTTCTGTTATCAGCTTCAGAAAAAGGGGATAACAGTTCCGTGCGACAGCATAGGCTACGAGGAAGCGCCGGAGGATATGCATTTGGTCTACACTTGCAGGCGGCCGCTGGAAATCGTATTGCGGAGAGCTCTGAAGAAAAGCGATAACCTGTGTGCGGAAGCGCTGTTCCGGCATCTGGGATTGAAGAACGGCAAAACGGAATCCCATTTGGGCTTTGAAGAAAGCCAGCAGGTTGTCAACCGTTTCATGCGGAATGCCATCGGATTTTCGCCGGACAACTACAAGATTGTGGACGGAAGCGGCGTGTCGATGTATAATTACGTGTCGCCGGAACTGGTTCTTGCCTATCTGAATTATGCTTACAGGCATTCCGAGTTTTTCGACATGTTTTATGACGGCCTGCCGATAGCCGGAATGGACGGTACCTTGCGCTACCGCATGGGGCGGGGAAGTACATTCCGCAACGTACATGCAAAAACAGGTACGGTGACAGGAGTATGTTCGCTGGCCGGCTATGTGACTGCCAAGAACGGCCATTTGCTGTCGTTTGTCATTATCAATCAGAATGTGCTGAAGTCAAGGCTTGCGCGGAAGTTTCAGGATGAGGTTTGTGAGCTTCTTTCGGAGTTTGATTGAGTGTCCGCCTCTTTTTGAACGTATATATTGAGAGATGAAAGTGAAAAGTTTTGAACTTTGACACTTTTTTATAGATTTTCTGAACAAATATATACAGTTAAAGTCCATAACTTTCGTAACTTTGTGAGTGAATATAAAAATTGATAACAACAGGTCTGAAGTTGCCAATCTTTTTGGAAAGGCAGCAGAAGAACTTAAATTTTTAATTAACTATGGTAAACTTTTCACTTGAAGGTAAGGTAGCGCTGGTAACCGGTGCATCTTACGGAATCGGTTTTGCTATCGCAACCGCTTTTGCACAGGCTGGTGCAACAATCGTGTTTAACGACATCAAACAGGAGCTGGTTGACAAAGGTTTGGCTGCCTATAAGGAAAAAGGCATCAACGCACACGGCTATGTATGCGATGTGACAAACGAAGCTGCTGTAAACGCTCTTGTTGCACAAGTAGAAAAAGAAGTGGGTGTCATCGACATTCTGGTAAACAACGCCGGTATCATCAAGCGTATCCCGATGTGCGACATGACAGCAGAACAGTTCCGTCAGGTTATTGACGTAGACTTGAACGCTCCGTTCATCGTTTCTAAAGCTGTAATTCCGGGAATGATCAAGAAAGGTCACGGAAAGATTATCAACATTTGCTCTATGATGAGTGAACTGGGACGCGAAACAGTTTCTGCATACGCAGCCGCTAAGGGTGGTCTGAAGATGCTGACTCGCAACATCGCTTCTGAATACGGCGAATACAACATCCAGTGTAACGGTATCGGCCCGGGCTATATCGCTACGCCGCAGACTGCTCCGTTGCGCGAACGTCAGCCGGACGGCTCTCGTCATCCGTTTGATGCATTCATCGTTGCCAAGACTCCGGCTGCCCGCTGGGGAACTCCTGAAGATTTGATGGGTCCTGCCGTATTCCTGGCTTCTGACGCATCAGACTTCGTTAACGGTCATGTATTGTATGTAGACGGCGGTATCTTGGCCTATATCGGCAAGCAGCCCCAATAATCGTCCGGCCGTATAATTTATTAAATAAAGGTGATGGATACAAAAGCTATTTGTGATTCATCACCTTTTTAATTTTCATCTGAAAAACAGGTTTATTATGAAAAAGACTCTTTTTGTGGCAGCCGCTTGCGCTGTCGGTCTGTGCGGATGCAGCGACTCTCAGTCTGTTACGGTAAGCATTACAAATCCGCTCGGCATGAACCGTTCGGGAGAAATGGTGGAAGTGCCTGTTGAACAGGTATTCAAAAAACTGAATCTGCCTGACACGGCACAGGTGGTTGTTTATGACAGCAAGGCACAGGAAGTTCCTTATCAGCTTACTTACGATGACAAGATTATTTTCCCTGTAGCTGTGGATGCCAATGCAACCGTCGACTATACAATCCAGAAAGGCACTCCTTCTATTGTAAATACGCTTGTATACGGACGTCAGTATCCGGAACGTCTGGATGATATCGCCTGGGAAAACGACCGTGCCGCTTACCGCGCCTACGGACCGGCTTTGCAGCGGACAGGAGAAAAGGCGTACGGATACGATGTCTTCACCAAGAGCGTAGAAGAGCTTGTGGTTGAAGACCGATACAAGATGGAACTTGACTCTGCTTCGCGCGCAAAGATTGCAGAACTGAGAAAGGCGGGCAAGAAGGAGGAAGCTCAGAATTTGCAGAACAGCATTTCGTATCACATTGACCACGGCAACGGCATGGACTGCTATGCAGTAGGTCCGACATTGGGCGGAGGCACTTCGGCTTTGCTGGCTGACTCAGCTATCGTTTATCCGTATTGCTACAAGGATTATGAAATCCTTGACAACGGGCCTCTGCGCTTTACGGTGAAGCTGACGTTCAATCCGCTGACCGTAAAGAATGACACGAATGTTGTTGAAACCCGTATCATTCAGCTTGACAAAGGTTCGCAGCTGAACAAAACAACTGTTTCTTACGCCAACTTGAGTCAGCCTGCTCCGGTTGCAGGCGGTCTGGTAATTCATGCAGCCAGTCCGGAAGCATATACTTATAGCGCAGAAGACGGCTACATTGCCTATGCTGATCCGACAACAAACGCCAAGGCCGACAACGGCACAGTATATGTAGGTGCTGTATTCCCGGCTCCGCTTGCAGAAGCCAAGGTGCAGCTGTTTGAAAAGCCGGTGGGAGATGCGCTCGGCCATGTGCTTGGCATCACCAACTATGAGCCGAACAGCGACTTTGTATATTACTGGGGATCTGGATGGAGCAAGTATGGGTTTGAAAAGGCTGAAGACTGGAATAATTACCTGAAAACTTATGCGGCTGAAGTGCGCAGTCCGCTGGTTGTTACAGTGAAGGACTAAGGATGGCTGCACTCTAGCCGGAAGACAGGATGCTGAATGGGATTTCGGCGTGCAAACTATAAACGGCGAAGTTGCTTTTATAAGCAGCATCGCCGTGTTTGTGTAAGAGCCTGTGGAAGCTTCTTTTCGTTATTCGATTACATCGGTTATTGCATTTCCGATGCATCCGTTCGGCATCTGTATACGGAGAAGCGCACATACCGTTGGAGCGATGTCTGTCATGTGTACGGGACGCATGGTGTTTCCCGGTTGGATATTCCATCCCATAAAGATCAAGGGAATATGCGCGTCATAAGGATTCCATACGCCATGCTGTGTGCCTCCGGTTTCAGAAGGGGAGCCGATTTCATAATATCCCGGCTGCATGATCAGCTGGATATCGCCGCTGCGGAGCCGGTTGTAGCCGTTTATGGCACGTTCGCGCACGATAGCCGGAAGTGTGGCTTCACTCAAGTTTTCCATATCTGCTACATAGGCAAATTCTTTGAAGTTCTTCAAAAAGGAAATGCTGGCGTCTTTGATTTTCTGCAAGTCCAGGCCGGCAGACGCAATCTTTTCTTTATCGAAAAATACCTGATAGTTCAGGATATTTCTTACTGGTTGGAAATCTGTTTTAAAAGACTTTTGCAGATGGTCGTTGAGGACTTTCTTCGTTTCCGGGCATACCCACCCGTCTGCCGGAATCTGATGTGCTTTCATGAATGTGAAGTTGTGTGCGGCGGCATGGTCTGCCGTAAGGAACAGCAGGTAATTTCCTTTTCCTACCGTTTCGTCCAAGGTCCTGAAAAAGTCGGCCAAATCTTTATCAAGCCTCAGATAGGTGTCTTCGGTTTCAACGGCATACGTTCCGAACTGATGGCCCACATAGTCCGTTGAAGAGAAACTGACGGTGAGCATGTCTGTCGCATTGCCTTGTCCCAGCTTTTCTTCTTTCAGCGCAGCTTTGGCCATTTCCATGGTAAGCGTATTGCCGTAAGGAGTGACGCGGATAACTCCATATCCGGACTTTTTGAACATTGGGGCCGTTTTCATGGGAAGAGTCGGTTTGCCGCTTTTTTCGGAAGGTGTTTCAAACGGAGTGTCGTCTGCCGTACTCTCAGCATAAGTTTCAATGGGATACAGCGTGTTCCAGTTTTGTTCCAGCATTTTCTTTGCAAGATCCTGTCTGTTGAATTCATTTACCCATTCAGGCAAGGTTTTCATGTAATAAGAGCTGCTGATGAATTTTCCGGTTGCATCGTCAAACCAGTAGGCTGCATTGGGTGTATGTCCGGCCGGAAGAATAGAGGCCCGGTCTTTCAATGCTACTCCGATAACTTTCGACCTGAAGTTCGTTGCGAGTTTCAGCTCATCTCCTATAGTGGTAACAAGCAGGTTGCGAGGGGACATTTTTCCCGCAGGACTGTCACTTCCTACACCGGTTACTTCTGCATCATCGGTACAGTAAACCTCTTTGCCGTCTTTGTAAAAATTGTTGCCTGCTATCCCGTGAATCGAAGGTACGGATCCTGTATATACGGAAGAGTGTCCGATTGCTGTTACGGTGGGGATATAGTCCAGCATCGTATTGTCGCAACTGAATCCTTCATTCATCAGCCGTTTGAATCCTCCTTCAGTGAAACGCGGATAGAAACGGTAGAGATAGTCCCACCGCATCTGGTCGACTACGATTCCCACCACCAGTTTGGGGCGGCTTACTTCATTTGTTTGGGCTTTCAGTCCTGTTCCTGCACATAAGAAAGCCAGAAAAGCGATAATCAGTTTTTTCATCTTTATTGCATGTAATGTTTTTGTCTGCAAAAAAAAGGCTTTTCTGTTACATGCTTGTTACAATGGCATGTCGGGACTTTTTCTTAGGAAGAAGCCCCGCAACATTGGACACAACGCAAGGATTCGGCCTGGCTCTATTTCTTTATTGGGTGCTGTATCGGATTTGTTCAGCGGAATTCAAGTGCTTTTTTGTTGATTTTTATGTCATATAACATATTTTTTGAATGGAATGTTTGCAGATAACCCAAAAGTCCGTATCTTTGCAATGTGTTTTTCATAGTATTAGATTTTAAGGTTAACAAAGGTTGGAGTACAGCGGTACTCCTTTTTTTATGTCTTGCTGTTTGCTTCTGCTGAAGAACACTTTATGGAATCAATCCATGAGCATGAGGAAAATGGCATATAGGCGCAGATTTTTGCGCAAGAATTTCAAGGCTTCTCCCATATGGCGTTCTACTGTCTTTATTGAGATCTGCAGCTTTTGGGCTATTTCTTGATAGGTGAGCTGGTGTTCGCGGCTCAGGCGGAACACTTCCTGCTGACGAGGGGGGAGCTGTTCTATGATTGAATTTATATATGCATGCAGATCAGCCGCATCTAACTCTTCATCGATATTGTATGACTGTTCCATGGCTTCGATTATGGTTGTCTGATAGAACTGGTGGTTGAATGATTGTCTGGAGCTGTTGAAGATCAGATTGCGGGTGATGATGAAGAGGTATCCGTCTAGACTTCCGCTTTCGTTCAGTTCCTTGCGGTGTTCCCACAATTTGATGAATACTTCTTGAATGATTTCCTCGGCACTATCCGTATCTATAATGTATAATCTTGTGAAGTGATTCACTTTGGGCCAATAGCTTTTGTATAGGAAAGAAAATGCTTTCTCATCGCTGTTTTTCAGTCTTTTTATCGCTTCCTGTTCGTCCATTCTTCGGATAGTTATATGCGAATTTAACCTAATAATTTTGTTTAAACAAGAAAAAAATATTTTTTCTCCTTTTTCACTGGGGGGATTTGTTCGGAAAGGTGTATTTATTTATGTAGTTTTCAAGAAGCGGTTGCCGGGAGCATTCCGGCTCTGTAATGTTATGTAATTATGATCTGCTGAAAATGACGATGGACAGACAAAGAGAACTTATAAGAAAGATACTTGCTGGTAAAGCGAGCAAGGAAGATATGGAGGAAATGGCTGATTTTCCATTGATGATGCGTTGCATGAAGAAGCAATGGAATGCGGGGAGTTCTGTGTCACCGGACGCGGAGATGGAAGAAAGAATCTGGAAAAAGATAGAAACAGAATGCTTATGCGGCAGAAACAGACATCGTGTTCTGAGATGGAACTGGTGGGTGGCTGCAGCCTGCATCGTCGCGATGGTGGCGGTGGGATGGTGGTATGGAAACAGTCATTGGGAAATATCCTCACAGCGTATTGAGTCAGTGGCTGTTTCAGACCGGATGTTGGTTTTGCCTGACAGTTCGGAAGTATGGCTGAAGGCTGGAAGCAGGTTGTCCTATAATGAAGATTTTTCGGATGACCGGTGTGTCTGGCTTGAAGGAGAGGCTGTATTTGATGTGAGGAAACAGGAAGAGAACAATACGTTCAAAGTTTTTCTGGGCAATGATCTTATAGAGGTGAAAGGAACGGCATTTCGGGTGGTGAATCTGGAAAGATCTCACCTTGAGATAGATCTTTTTCATGGAAAAATAGACTTTAACATAGGTGCTTCGGGCAGAAAAGTGCCGATGAAACCTTATCAAAGTCTTTGCTATATGCCTGATGGCGAGAATGTGATACTTGCAGAGATGGAGCCGATAGACTGGGTTGACGGACATTTTTGTTTTAAGAACATGAAAACTGACGTGCTGTTGAGGGCTGTAGAACGGATTTACCGTCAGCGTATCGTTCTGAGGGATGCGGTAGGAGAAGGTGAATACTTCAATGGCCGTATCCGCATTGATGAAACACTGTCTGAAGCGCTGGACAAAATCTGCTTCAGTCTTGGTGCGCATTACCGGAGGATGGATGACGGGAGCTATTTGCTTTACAGATAGTTGCAGAGTGATAAGCGATATGCCGGAAACCAAATAATTAATAATATATAAGAATTGATGTTTTTATTATGAATCATCCTGAGTTAATCAAAGTAAAGTCTAACAACAAACAAAGAAAAGCATGAAGAATCTTTCTGATTATCTGAAAGCATCTCTCTGTACAACCGCTTTTTCCACAGCGCTTCTCGCACCGATAGGTGCGCAGACCAATGATAACTCTGTTGTTGTCAGAGGTACAGGCATGTCTGTGGCAGAAGCTATCGAACAGATTGAGAAAAGTACAGACTACACTTTTTTCTACAAAGAAAGTGATCTTAGTTCTATTTCTTCGAATGATATTGACCTTAACGGCAATATCTATGAAGTGTTGGCGGCCATGTTTGATGGAAATGGCATCGATTATGTAGTAAAAGGCAATGAAATCATTTTGAGGCGAACTCCAGAGGAGAAGTCAAATGCTTCTATCAGCAGGCGGGCGAACAAATCACCGTAAACGGTGTAGTGACCGACAATATGGGTCCTGTGATAGGTGCAACAGTGGCTGTAAAGGATAATGCATCCCTTGGAACGATAACTGACCTTGACGGGAGGTTCAGTCTTTCTGTGCCGAAAGGATCGACATTGGTCATTTCTTTCATAGGCTTTACAACACAGGAAGTGAAAGTGACGGGCACTTCTGTCCGGGTGAAGTTGGTTGAGGACAGCAAGACGCTGGATGAAGTGGTAGTGGTAGGTTTCGGAACGCAGAAAAAAGCTAACTTGACCGGTTCGCTTACTACAGTTGATATGGAAGAATTGACAGCCAACCGTCCGTTGTCTACGGTGTCTGATGCTTTGCAGGGAGCAGTTCCTGGTCTGGTCGTAAGTTCAGGAGGCAATGCAGCCGGTACAAGCAAGTCCTTTCAGTTGCGTGGGGCTTATTCTATCGGTATCCAGAATTCAGATGGGTCGTATGGCAATACGGTAGCTCCTTTGGTGTTGATTGACAATGTGGAGGGAAGCATGGACTTTCTTAATCCTGAAGACATTGAAACTATAACCGTATTGAAGGACGCCGCTTCTACTGCCATTTATGGTGCGCGTGCAGCCGGTGGTGTCATTCTGATTACTACCAAACGTCCTAAAGGAGAAACGAAATTCACACTGAACTACAATAACAATTTTGCTTTCGGAAAGGCGATGAACTTGCCCAGGCAGGCTCCGTTGATGGACTATCTGAATGCTTATCAGGATGCCGGGTTTGGTGATGCCTATTGGGCCTTCGGTTCGCCAAGCGTGAGTCTGTGGAAAGAATATCTGACTCAGTATCGCCAGGATCCTTCCGCTTTCAATATTCAGGGGGACGGTATGTACCGTGATGATGCCGGAAACATTTACTACTTGCATGAGCACGATTTGTATAAGGCATTTATGGAAACCAGTTTCCAGCAAACCCATAATGTTTCCGCTTCGGGAGGTACGGACAAATTGCGTTACCGTTTGTCGGGAAGTTATCTGAGCAGTGACGGTGTGCTGAAGACGGACAAGGACTCATATACGCGTTTGAATTTCAGTTCATTCATTTCGGCCGATGTGACGAAATGGTTTACGCAGGAGGCTACTGTAAGTTACAATAAAAACAAGACTTCCTCACCGCAGGGAAATCTCTATAACACGGGACTTATTTCATATCATCCGGAAGGAGATATGCCTGCTGAACTGAGCGGTTTTGAAACGGATGTGCCTTTTAATACTCCGCTGAACATGTTGCTTAACTCCAATGCGACCAAACGTAGTTATGATAACCCGCGTATTTTCTTGAAATCTATCTTGAAGCCGTTCAAGGGTTTTGAAGCAGTCTTTGAATATACTTTCGACAAGAGGGCTTATAATTACTATTATTATACGGGCAAATGGCAGATGACCGACATACAGGGGGCTGACAAGTATAACGTCACTAACGATTATTTGCAGGAAGAGAAAATGTATCGTGACTACAATGCTTTCAACATCTATGGCACGTACAGTTTTGATATTGCCAAGGATCACCACTTCAAGCTGATGGCGGGCTTTAATCAGGAATTTATCCATCAGGAAAATTTGTATGCCATTTCTTATGACCAGACAGTCATTGAAGTTCCGGCTTTGGGATCAGGTACGGGCACGCTGCAGGCCACTGACGGTTATGATGAAACTGCTGTGCGTGGAGGCTTCTTCCGGGTGAACTATAATTATATGGACAAATACTTGCTGGAAGTGAACGGTCGTTATGATGGCTCATCCAAATTTCCGAAGACCAATCGTTTTGGCTTTTTCCCTTCGGTGTCTGCCGGTTGGAATGTAGCGCAGGAAAAGTTCATGGAAGGAACTCGTCATTGGCTTGATATGTTCAAGATTCGTGGGTCTTATGGTGTGATCGGCAATCAGAATGTTGCTAATTATTCGTTTTATCCGACGATGAGCGTAAGCAATACGTATAATGGATGGGTTGTCAACGGAGATCGTGTGACGGCTATCACCGGCCTGCCAGCTCTGGTAAGTAATAGTTTCACATGGGAAAAGGTTGCGACAGGCGATATAGGATTTGACCTGAATCTGTTTAATAACCGTTTCACCGCCACTTTCGACTGGTATCAGAAGAATACTACGGGCATGCTTGCTCCGGGTATGCAGCTTCCGGCGGTGGTCGGTGCTTCGGCTCCGATGCAGAATACGGCTGACATGCGTACGCGTGGTTGGGAACTGGCCATGAATTGGCGTGACCGTATTGGCGACTGGGGATATCGTATCGGATTTAATCTGTCCGACAGCAAGTCGGTCATTACAAAATATGACGACAATGCAGCTACCAAATTGCTGAGCGACTATTATCCGGGCATGGAGCTGGGAGAAATCTGGGGATATGAAGTGGAAGGTTTCTATACCGTTGATGATTTTGATGATCCGGCTGCGGGAACTCTGAAAGAGGGGATTACGTCCGTAGAAGGTGTGACTGTAAAGCCCGGTGATCTGAAGCTGCGTAATCTGCGGGACGATGAAGGCAGCACGAACATGATTGATACGGGTGAAAATACGCTTGATAACCCGGGTGACCGTAAGCGTATCGGAAACAACTTGCCTCGTTACCTTTATGGCATTACGCTGGGTGCCAATTATAAAGGATTTGATTTGAACATAGTGATGCAGGGCACCGGCAAACGTGACTACTGGATTGCCAACAGCCTGACATTCCCTATGTATATCTATTCTGCCAACGATATGAAGTATCAGCCGCTATACGAGGGTTTGAGCGACTATTGGAAACCGGTGGATCTGGCCGGAGGTGACTATACGGCCGCCAATCCTGATGCCAAGTTTCCGCGTATTTATGGCGGTTATGAGAACAGCGGATACAATTACGGCCGCTATACGGACCGTTATCTGTCTGATGCTTCTTATTTCCGCATCAAGAATATTACATTGTCATATACCGTACCTCGTCAATGGATTTCCAAACTGGCGTTGGAACAGTTGCGTGCTTTCATTAGTATAGAGAATGTGGCAACCTTCGATCACCTGCCGTCGGGCATCGATCCGGAAACGTTGGGCTGGAGCTATCCTGCTTTCCGTACCGTTTCATTCGGAATAAACTTTACCTTATAATGAAAAACTAATTCGGAACAAACATGAGAAAAAATATTTGTTATTCCATCATATTATCGCTTGGCTTGAGTCTGACTGCATGTAACGACGGCTTTTTGGACAGAGCACCGATAACCAGTCTGACTGAAGAGAATGCTTTTCAGTCGTATGAGAACTTCCAGGCATTTGCCTGGCCGCTCTATGAAATGTTCAACAACACCATGTTTGGTACAGCCATTAATGGTACGGGGCAAGGTTCTTGTTATAGTGCGGATATGAATGCAGGTTGGATGTACAGCCGTGGTATGCACCTGAACGGTAACAATTATGCTTTTGGCCGTATAACCAGTGTGGCTTCCGGTAACGGCTGGAATTTCAGCGGGGGACTGCGTCGTGCCAACATTTTGTTGTCACATGTTGACAGTTCTAACATGACTGACGAGGAAAAGAATCATTGGCGTGCTGTAGGTTATTTCTTCCATTCATTTTGGTATATGGAACTGATTGACCGCTTCGGTGACGTGCCTTGGGTTGAATCTCCGTTGAGTGACGAATCGGAAGAGCGGTTTGCCGCTCGTGAAGACCGTAAGACGGTAGCTGACCGCGTGTTGGAACGTTTGAAATGGGCTGAAAAAAACATCGGTAACTTTTCGGGCAAGGATGGCGAGAATGCCATTGATGAAGACTGTGTGCAGGCATTGATTTCACGCTTTACTCTGCGTGAGGCCACTTGGCGGAAATACCATGAGTTGGGCGACTATGAGTCTTATCTGGAAGAATGCGTGCGCGTTTCTGAACTGTTGATGAAGAAGTACCCTACTTTGTATAATGGTACGGAGTCCTCCCCAGGTACAGGTTATAATGAAATATGGACTACAGAAGACTTGCAAGGTGTGCCGGGCGTGATACTTTTCTATCAGTTTGCCGATGCTCCGCAGAAATATCACAATTTCAGTGCATTGGAGCATATGGATTCCGGTAATGCTGAAATGACTCAAGATATGGTAGACTTGTATCTCTGTACAGACGGAAAGCCTATTGCTACTTCTGGAGCGTATGAAGGAGACAAGACACCTTACAGCACCTTCCGTAACCGGGATCCGCGTCTGTATTATGTGGTGATGCCGCCTTATAAAGTGACTGCAAAAACGCCCACGGAAGAAGATCCGCGTACATGGGAATATACTGGAAATGCTGAAGACCGATATTATATCGATTTGCTGGGAGCGAACGAATCATGCAGTAATCCGGGTGTGGGAATGAAGCGTCTGCCTGCGCAGAACTGGACGGCACAGCTTGTGCCTGCCGTACCTAATCTGCTGGATGGTGTAGGTGCAACCGGTTTTGTGCGTGGATATTCCGGTTATTATGTATGGAAAGGATGGAGCAACTGGGAAACCAACATGAATGGTGGAGTGATGCAGAATACGTCCGACAAACCTATCTTCAAGATTGAGGAAGTGTTGCTGAATTATGCGGAAGCGATGTGGGAACTTGGACAGTTTAACCAGGATGTGGCTGACAAGACTATTAATCTGTTGCGCGACCGTGTAGGAGTAGTCCGCATGAATGTTGGTGAAATAAATGAGAGTTTTGATCCTAACCGTGGGCGGTGGTATCCGAAACAACTTCCTGACCGTTGTCCGGTGGCGCAAGGTACACTGCTTGATCCGGTGTTGTGGGAAATTCGTCGCGAACGTATTGTGGAGCTGATGGGCGAAGGTTTCGGATTCTATGACATTCGCCGTTGGCGGATGGCTCCATGGTTCCTGAACCGTCAGCACAGAGGTTTTTATGCTCAGAAAAATATGATCAATTCCAACAGTGCCAACCAATTCTTCTTAAACGAGGAGACCGGACAGCCTGTGGGAATGACAGGGGATATGGATGAAGGCTATATCTATCTGGAGGCGGATCCTATCGCTTCCGGTCAGGGATGGCAAGAACGCTATTATCTCTATCAGGTTCCGACAACAGAAATACTGCTGAATCCGAATCTGACCCAGAATCCTGGATGGGATTGACGGTATGACAGATCAATGTCAGTCCATTTGTCCGTAACGCAGGGATTAGCAGGAGGACGACTTGTATCTTTCAGGTAGTCGGCTTTTCGGATATGCAAACTCGCCACGGTGGGTATTATACAGTTTCTCGGAGTTTTGTTTCATTGAGAAGGCTGTAATTGCCGTGGCGAGTTTCTTAACGCTGTAAGGTCTGCGAAGTTTACATAGAAAGCCTGTCTTCCTTAGCGAAGACAGCGGGCGGACTTATCGGACGAACAGGCTTTTGGAATGTTTGCTCTGGAAGGTAGAGTGCCAAATTAATGCTTGAAATATTTGAAACGTAAATTTCATGCTTTATCTTTGTATTCCTATTATTACTTTAAAATCTTATAAGAAAAATGCAAAACAGAGTCTTTTATGCAGCAATGATGTTGGGAATGGGATGTGTGACTGGCATACAAGCGCAGCAGCGCCCCAATGTCGTGTTTATTCTTGCGGACGACTTGGGTTATGGTGATCTGAGTTGTTACGGGCAAGAGAAATTTGAAACTCCCAACATTGACCGTCTGGCACAGACGGGCATGAGGTTCACCCAATGTTATTCTGGAACAACGGTGAGTGCTCCTTCTCGTTCATGTTTGCTTACAGGCATGCACAGCGGACATACTTACATACGTGGCAATATCGAATTGGAACCGGAAGGTCAGTTCCCGCTGCCTTCCGAGACTTATACAATATTTGATGCGTTTAAGGAAGCCGGCTACAAGACTGCCGCTTTTGGTAAATGGGGGCTGGGATTCATCGGCAGTACGGGTGATCCAAAGAACCAGGGATGCGATACATTCTATGGTTATAATTGCCAGTTGCTTGCACACAGTTATTATCCCGATCATTTGTGGGACAACGATAAACGGGTGGAGCTGAAGGATAATACACTTGACGTGCAGTATGGAAAAGGCACTTACTCGCAAGATCTTATTCATGGCAAGGCTTTGGAATTCTTGGACAACATGAGTGCGGACGAGCCTTTCTTCATGTGGTATCCCACCATCATTCCGCATGCAGAACTGATTGTGCCTGAGGACAGCATTATTAAAAAGTTTCGTGGAAAATTCCCTGAACGTCCTTTCAAAGGATCCGAGCCTGGAAGTCCATCTTTCCGCAAGGGAGGGTACTGCTCACAATTCTGGCCACATGCCACGTTTGCAGCCATGGTAACCCGTCTTGACGTGTATGTAGGGCAGATTGTGGCGAAGCTCAAAGAAAAGGGATTGTATGACAACACGCTCATTGTCTTTGCCAGTGATAATGGCCCTCATCTTGAAGGGGGAGCTGATCCTGATTTCTTCAACAGCAACGGTATTTATCGCGGCTATAAGCGTGATCTCTATGAAGGTGGCATTCGTGTGCCTCTCATTATGTCATGGCCAGGCAAAATACAGTCTAACACGCAGACTGATTTCATGTGCTCTTTCTGGGACATGATGCCTACTTTCCGTGAAATAATCAGTCCGAAGTCCAAATCCGGAAATCAGGAAGACGGTGTAAGTCTGGTGCCTTTGATTACAGGCAAGAAGGGGCAGAAAGAGCATGAGTACCTCTATTTTGAATTTCAGGAGATGAATGGCCGTCAGGCTGTACGCAAAGGGGACTGGAAACTGGTGCATATGAATATTCGAGGCAAGCATCCTTATTATGAACTTTATAATCTGGCTTCTGATCCGTCTGAACGTCACAATGTCATTGAGGAGTATCCTGAAGTGACACAAGAACTGAAGAGGATTATGCAGGATGCTCATGTGGAAAGTCCTGATTTTCCTTTGCTTGAACCATAAAATTGGAAGCCTGACAACCATTAACTGAGATGTTGTTCTCTGTTCTTTTGGATTCATTTATCATTCAAATTATTTCTTTTTTATGAAAAAAAAACTGATTAACGGCATTCTGCTTTCTACTCTGTTAGTAGGGATGAGCGGAAGTGCTTATGCGGCGGAATCTTCCGACGATCGAAAACCTTATTGGCAGGATATACAAGTGGTGTCGGTCAATAAGGAGTATCCTCGTTCTATGTTTATGACTTATGACAAGCGTGAGGATGCTCTGAGCGGAAAATATGAGAGCAGTCCTTACTATCAGCTGCTGAACGGCACATGGAAATTTTATTTTGTGGACGGTTACAAACAGCTTCCGGACAATATTACCGATGTTGACATAGATATGTCTGGATGGCATGACATCAAAGTGCCTGGAAACTGGGAAGTGCAGGGATTCGGTACGGCTATCTATACTAACCACGGTTATGAATTCAAGCCTCGCAATCCGCAGCCGCCACAGCTGCCTGAAATGAATCCGGTCGGTGTCTATCGTCGTGATATCGAAATTCCGGCAGAATGGATGGACCGTGATATCTTTTTGAATATAGCCGGTGCCAAATCGGGTGTGTATGTGTATGTAAACGGTAAAGAAGTCGGCTACAACGAAGATTCCAAAACGGCGGCTGAATTTTTAATCAATCCTTATGTGAAGCCCGGAAAGAACGTGCTTACGCTTAAGATCTTCCGTTGGAGTACGGGTTCGTATCTGGAGTGTCAGGATATGTGGCGTATGAGCGGTATAGAGCGTGATGTATATATCTATTCGCAGCCTAAGGCTGCAGTGCGCGATTTTCGTCTTAAGTCTACGTTGGACGATACGTATACGAACGGCGTATTTGCTCTGGAGGCCGACCTGCGTAATCATGAAAAGGTGACAGCTAACCTTGCTTTTTCGTATGAATTGATTGACGGTCAGGGAGAAAGAGTTGCTTTCGGTGAAAAAGAGGTCAGTGTCCCGGCTGGAAAACAGGCTACTGTACGTTTTGACGAAGAGCTGCCTCGTGTACAGACCTGGACATCAGAAAGCCCCAATCTTTATCAGATGTTGATGACCGTGAAACAAGGCGGAAGAGTGACAGAAATCATTCCTCATCGTGTGGGGTTCCGACGCATTGAGATCAAAGATTCAGGACTGAAGTCGGAGAGTGGTCTTCCGTATATTCTCATGTATATCAACGGACAGCCTCTCAAACTGAAGGGCACGAACATCCATGAACACAATCCGGCGACCGGACACTACGTGCCGGAAGAGCTTATGCGCAAGGATTTTGAACTGATGAAGCAGAATAATATCAACGCTGTGCGTTTGGCTCATTATCCGCGCGGGCATCGTTTTTATGAACTGTGCGATGAGTATGGGCTTTATGTTTATGACGAAGCGAATATTGAAAGCCATGGCATGTATTATGATTTGCGTAAAGGCGGTACTTTAGGCAATAATCCTGAATGGCTGAAGCCCCACATGCACCGTACCATCAACATGTATGAATGCGACAAGAATTACACCTCGGTTGTCATTTGGTCTTTGGGCAATGAGGCGGGAAACGGATATAATTTTTATGAAACTTATTTATGGTTGAAGGAGGCTGACAAGGACTGGATGGCGCGTCCGGTGAATTATGAACGTGCACAATGGGAATGGAATTCGGATATGTATGTTCCTCAGTATCCTGGAGCCAAATGGCTTGAGGCCATTGGAAAGAAAGGCAGTGACCGTCCTGTTATACCTTCGGAGTATTCGCATACCATGGGAAATTCCAGCGGCAATTTTTGGGATCAGTGGAAAGCCATTTATAAGTATCCTAATCTGCAAGGCGGATTCATCTGGGAGTGGGTAGATCATGGCATTGACGCCGTGGATGCAAACGGTCGCCATTATTGGGCCTATGGAGGTGATTACGGAGTGAATACGCCAAGTGACGGCAACTTTGTATGT
This sequence comes from Bacteroides gallinaceum, assembly GCF_030373775.1. Taxonomy (NCBI): domain Bacteria; kingdom Pseudomonadati; phylum Bacteroidota; class Bacteroidia; order Bacteroidales; family Bacteroidaceae; genus Bacteroides; species Bacteroides gallinaceum. The sequence goes on from NZ_JAUDEN010000025.1 coordinate 22,871, forward strand.
GACGGAATAATCAATGCAGACCGTACACCTCATCCGGGTATGGCAGAAGTGCTTTATGCGCATCAGAATGTAGGTGTAGAAGCGGTGGATTTGCAGAACGGAAGATTTCGTATACATAATCGTTTCTACTTTACCAATCTGAATAAATACCGGATATCTTATAAGGTAAAGGCCAACGGAAAAACATTGAAGAGCGGTAGACTGGCATTGAATATTGCTCCCCAACAGTCTGAGGAAGTGACAATACCTTTGGGCACCTTGAAACCTAAAGAAGGAACTGAATATTTTGTCAACTTTGAAGTTCATACCGTACAGTGTGAACCGGGTATACCCGCAGGACATCGCATTGCGCTGGAGCAGTTCCGTCTTCCTGTTGATCCGCTGCCGGTGAAGCTTGCTGTGAAAGGAAGCAAATTGTCTGTGCAGGATGAAGGGGATGAGCTGATTGCATCATCCGGCAAAGTGACGTTTGTTTTCAATAAGAAGACTGGAGTAGTTGCCTCTTACAAGGTGAATGGCCGTGAGTATTTCAAGGACGGTTTCGGCATGCAGCCTAATTTCTGGCGCGGGCCAACGGACAATGACTATGGCAACGGCGCACCTAAACGTGAGCAGGTATGGAAACAGTCAAGCAAGAACTTCAACGTGGTGGAATCTTCGATAGCAATGGACAATGATGATGCTGTGATAAAGGTTGATTATTTGCTGAAAGCAGGTAATTTGTATCGTATGATGTTCCGTGTTCATCCATCCGGAGCCGTGAAAGTAGATGCCGTGTTCACTTCTACCGACATGAATCCGGCCGAAACAGAAGTGTCAGAAGCTACGCGCATGGCTACTTTCACTCCAGGCAATGATGCCGCTCGTGCAGCCGCCAGCAAGCTTACCGTTCCGCGTATAGGCGTACGGTTCCGTTTGCCCGCCTCAATGGAGAATGTGACCTATTTCGGTCGCGGGCCTGAAGAAAACTATGTTGACCGGAACAATGGTACACTGGTAGGTGAATACAGTGCTACAGCCAGCGAACTTTATTTCCCTTATGCCCGTCCGCAGGAAAATGGCCATCATACCGATACTCGTTGGCTTTCGCTTGTCGGAAAAGGACAGAAACTGACCGTGCGTGCTGACAGTGTCATTGGCTTTAACGCTTTGCGCAATTCTGTGGAAGACTTTGACTCAGAGGAAATGCGGCAGCATCCTTACCAGTGGAGTAATTTATCACCGGCCGAGGTAGCTAATCATGATGAGGCTGCTGCAAAAGATGTTTTACGCCGTATGACGCATAAGAACGATATCGTTCCGCGTGATTTCGTCGAAGTCTGTATTGACATGAAACAGCAGGGAGTTGCCGGCTACAACAGCTGGGGGGCACGTCCCGAGCCAGGCTATAATTTGCCGGCTAATCGCGAATACCGGTGGGGATTCACTTTGATTCCTTGGTAAGATCTTTTCTGTATTAATGTAAAAGCAATGGCATGCATGAATGAACAGATCTCATTCGGCATGCCATTGCTTTGTATCTCCGGATATTATTCCGTCAGTGTGAAGTCAAGCTGTTTTTTTGCAAGGTTGGCTTTTGCCACTTTGATTCTTATCGGGTCTCCCAGACTGTATTTCTGATGATGACGGCGACCTATCAGACAATAGTTCTTTTCGTCAAACTCATAATAGTCATTGTCGAGGTCGCGGATAGGAATCATGCCTTCGCACTTGTTTTCATTGATTTCTACATAAAGCCCCCATTCGGTCACACCGGAGATGACGCCGTCATATACGTTCCCGATTCGTTCGCCCATGAATTCCACCTGTTTGTATTTGATGGAAGCCCGTTCGGCGCTGGCCGCTGTCTGTTCCATGGCAGAACTGTGTTCGCAGAGGCTTTCGTATTTCTCAGCCTGTGCACTTCGCCCGCCCGCCAAGTAACGGGTGAGCAGGCGGTGTACCATCAGGTCCGGATACCGGCGGATGGGAGATGTGAAATGCGTATAGAAGTCGAATCCCAGTCCGTAGTGTCCGATGTTATAGATTGAATAACGGGCTTTTTGCATGGTACGGATAGAAACTGTTTCGATCAGATTCTCTTCTTTTTTTCCTCTCACTTCGTTTAGCATCCTGTTGAGTGATTTCGATATGTCTGATTTGCTTCCGCTGGTGCGGATTTTATATCCGAAGCGAGCGATGAACTGGTTCAGATCATCAAGCTTGTCCGGATCCGGAAGGTCATGTATACGGTAAGGGAACACTTTCGGTTTTCTGTTCTTTGGAACCTTTCCGATGTGTTCGGCCACGGTACGGTTGGCAAGCAGCATAAATTCCTCAATCAGCTTGTTCGCTTCCTTTGATTCCTTGAAATAAACGCTGACCGGTTTGCCCGTTTCGTCGATTTCAAATCTCACTTCGGTGCGGTCAAAATCAATGGATCCGGCTGCCATGCGTTTTTGGCGCAGAATTTGGGCCAGCTTGTTCAGTTCAAGAATCTCGTCTTTATAGTCGCCTTGTCCTGTTTCTATGATTTGCTGTGCTTCCTCATAGGCGTAACGGCGGTTGGATTTGATGACTGTGTGCCGTATCCGGTAATTCTTTATTTCTGCATTTTCGTTCATGTTGAAGATTACTGAATAAGCCAGTTTCTCTTCATCGGGACGGAGCGAGCAGATGAAGTTGCACAGACGCTCGGGCAGCATGGGCACGGTGCGGTCTACCAGATAGACTGATGTGGCGCGTTTTACAGCTTCTTTATCGATGCTGCTGCCTTCTTTTACATAGTGTGACACGTCAGCTATATGTACACCCACTTCCCATAGTCCCGGCTGGAGTTGCCGGATGGAGAGCGCATCGTCAAAGTCTTTTGCGTCTTTCGGGTCAATCGTAAAAGTTACGACATTGCGGAAGTCTTCGCGCTCTGCATAATCTTCCGGAGTAATCTCTGCCGGAATTTTTTCTGCCGCGGCCTCTACAGCCTGCGGATACGAATAAGGCAGCCCGTATTCAGCGAGGATTGCGTGCATTTCTGTTGTGTTTTCCCCCGCCTTTCCCAGAATGTCAATTACCTGTCCGTACGGATTCTTTGCATCGTCGGGCCATTCCGTGATTTTTACAATTGCTTTGTCGCCGTTCTTTCCCCCTTTCAGCTTTTCTTTCGGTATGAAAATGTCGTTGGCAAGTGTACTCGATTCGGTCAGCAGGAACGCATAGCTTTTCGATACTTTCAGCGTACCGACAAAGTTCTCGTTGGCATGTTCCAGTATTTCGATGACCTGTCCTTCGGGAGTCCGTTTCTTTCTCTTTGCGCTTAACGCTACTTTTACCTTGTCGTTGTTCATCGCATGGGCTGAGTTTCGTTCGGCAATAAATATCGGTTCCCCTCCATCGTCGGGGATGAACGAATTCTTGCCGTTGCTTTTCCGCTGAAACGTTCCCGTAAGAATCTGTCCCTTGTCGTTGATCTTGAAACGTCCCTTTTCGGGTTCGACAAGGAAATTGTCTTCCAGCATCTCCTTGATAATGTCGGTACACAGCATTTTCAGCGGATGTGTAGTAAGCTTTAACCCCTGAAACAGTTGTTTGGCGCCTACCGTCGCTTCCGGTTTGTTGCGGAAATAGCCGATAATCAGTTCGGCCAGTTCTTTCTTTTTCATATGTTTTCCGCCTTTCTTTTCTTTTTTCTTTTTAGCCATGTTGCCTTTAGTTTAAGTGATATTACAAAGTAAGTAAAATTAATGGAATTAAAGGCCGATTCCTGTTATATTTTCTGTTAAGATGCTGAAAAACCATTATCTTTGCCAGACATTTTTATGCAATATTATGAGTGAAGTAGAAATATCTGTCCGTGAACGGGAAATCTATAAAGTTACGTTGGCGGGCAGTTTGGTCAATATTATCTTGGTCATATTCAAGTTTGCCGCGGGAGTCTTGGGCAGAAGCTCGGCGATGATTGCTGATGCCGTACATTCTTTATCCGATTTGGTTACAGATGTCATAGTCATTGTTTTTGTGCGCATTTCGAGCAAGCCGGAAGATAAGGGACACGATTATGGTCACGGCAAATACGAAACAATGGCCACTCTTCTTATAGGGGTAGCATTGTTGGTTGTCGGCATCGGGATCTGCTGGAACGGCATGGAAAAGATCATATGGTTTCTGCATGGCGGAAGCCTGGAGTCGCCCGGATGGATTGCCTTTGTAGCCGCTGTACTTTCTGTCTTGTCAAAAGAAGTTCTTTTTCATTATACCCGTATTGTGGGGAGGCGTTACAACAGTCCGGCTGTGGTGGCCAATGCGTGGCACCATCGGAGTGATGCTTTTTCCTCTATAGGTACCGCTGTCGGCATTGGAGGCGCTATATTGTTGGGCGAGAACTGGCGGGTGCTTGATCCGCTGGCGGCTGTCATTGTCAGTTTCTTCATCATTCAGGTAGCCGTCAAGCAATTGAAGGAATGTATTGACGAACTGCTTGAGCGGTCGCTTCCTGATGACATAGAACAGGATATTACCCGCATTGTTCTCTCTTTCGAGGGTGTTTCACAGCCTCATCATCTGCGTACCCGCCGTATCGGAAGTCATTATGCCATTGACATTCATGTGCGGATGGATGGCAATATCTCATTACGTGAAGCGCATGACAAAGCGACTGCGATTGAAATGAAACTGAAGGAGGCCTACGGAAAAGGTACATATATCAACATCCATGTAGAACCTAAAAAAGTAAGTAATGAGTAAAACGATATTGGTGACCGGAGCCAGCGGATTCATCGGCAGCTTTTTGGTAGAAGGAGCTTTGGAACGGAACATGCAGGTTTGGGCTGGAGTGCGCAAGACCAGCAGCCGGAAGTATTTGCAGGACAGCCGTATCCAGTTTGCCGAACTGGATTTTATGGATTCCGACAACTTGCAGGCTAAGCTCGCCGTTCATAAAAAGTCACACGGAGGATGGGACTGCATCATTCATTGTGCCGGAGTGACGAAGTGTCTTGACAAACGCGACTTTGAGATAGGCAACTACTGGGCCACGCGCAATTTTATCGAAACATTGCAGCGGTTGGATATGGTTCCTGAACGATTTGTCTATATCAGTTCGCTGAGTGTTTTCGGACCGGTGCATGAGCGCGATTATATGGAAATCTGTGACAGCGATGCTCCGTGTCCCGATACGGCCTACGGGAGAAGCAAACTTCGTACGGAAGAATATTTGCGTTCTCTTGCAGGTTTTCCTTATGTAATATTCCGTCCTACTGGGGTTTATGGTCCCAGGGAAACGGACTATTATCTTATGGCAGAATCGATCAAGAAGCATCTTGACTTTGCGGCGGGTTTCAGACGTCAGGATATTACCTTTGTTTATGTGAAAGATCTGGTGCAGGCTATTTATCTGGCCTTGGAGAAACAGGTGGTATGCCGTTCTTATTTTGTGAGTGACGGTGAGGTGTACAGCAGCCGTACTTTTTCTGACTTGATCTGGAATGAACTGGGCAGGCCGTGGATGCTGCGTTTTGTCTGTCCCATCGGATTGCTGAAAGTTATTTCGTTTATATCGGAGAATATAGGGAAGCTCATGCACAAGCCGACCACCTTGAACAATGACAAATATAGAATCATGAAGCAGCGTAACTGGCGGTGCGACATAACTCCTTTAAGAGAAGAACTGGGATATGTTCCGCAATATTCGTTAGCGGAAGGTGTAAAAGAAACGATTGCTTGGTATAAGGAAGAAGGATGGCTGTAGAGTTAAGACTGTTTGAGCGGATAGAAAGCGGCAAGTCCCTGTTTGCTGTTGAGCGTATTAGTCTGATGTACAATGCGCTGACTTCGGTTCTGATATTCATCCTGTATCCAGAGATGGATCATCCGGGAACGATGCTGCTTGAACGACTTGGCATTGTTCTTCTGACTTTTCTGCTGATTGGGCTGCATCAGTCGTTTCCTTGCCGGATGACAGCTTTCGTGCGGATGGTTGTGCAGATATCTTTGCTTGCCTACTGGTATCCCGATACATACGAGTTTAATCGTATCTTTTCGAACTTAGATCACGTTTTTGCTGCGGCCGAACAGGCTGTTTTCCATTGTCAGCCGGCAGTTGAGTTCAGCGAGCATTGTCCTTCAGAATGGTTCAGCGAACCTTTTAATATGGGATATTTTTTCTATTATCCCATGATGCTGATAGTTACCGTGTGGTATTTCGTGTTCCGGTTCAAGTGGTTCGAGAAGATTTGCTTTGTGCTGGTCGTTTCTTTTTTTATTTATTATCTGTTTTATATATTTGTGCCGGTAGCCGGTCCTCAGTTCTATTTCCCGGTCATCGGAATGGATAATGTAAGCTCCGGAATTTTTCCCCCTATCGGTGATTATTTCAACCATCATGCTTTTTTGCTTCCCGGTCCGGGCTACGAACACGGTTTTTTCTATAATCTGGTTGAGGCCTCCCAGCAGGTAGGAGAGCGTCCCACTGCGGCTTTTCCGAGTTCGCATGTTGCTATTTCCACCATTGTGATGATTATGGCATGGCGAGTCAGCCATAAGCTGGCTTATTGTCTGCTTCCGTTCTATCTGCTGTTGTGCTGTGCTACCGTGTATATTCAGGCGCATTACCTGATTGATTCCATCGTTGGTTTTGTGTCCTCGTTCTTTGTGTATGTGCTTGCAACGAAGATGTATAACCGTTGGTTTGCTTCACGGGCATTTGTAACAAAATAGAAAATCCCGTTCATCCGGTATTCTTTCGCAGATGAACGGGACTTATTTTCTCAAACGGCGTTCAATAGATATTTGAAGGAAATCCTAATCCTTGTCAATATAAACGGCAGGCTTCCCGCACCATTGTCCTTCGGGCATGTTGAGGGAATAGATCTTTCCGTTCCATGTCACGTCTATCTTCTTGCAGTTCTGGTCCATCAGTGCGTCGGTCACGGCGATTCTTGAGCCGGATGCTGTCTGTTCAATGAGGACGGTACACGGTGCCGAAACGGCCAATGTCATTCCGTTGCTCTTCAGGCTTGTCCGTTTGTCGTAGAATACGGCTCCGACGACCTTTCCGTCCGAAGATTTGACCGCTTGTATCAGGGTGTCGTTGCGGAGTACTTCAAACGGGTACTTCTTTTGAGGTGTTCCTTCGCCTGCATATACTACATAGCCGTATGTGTCATTGGCGGGACTCTGTCCGTGGTCTATCCACATGCGGAAGATGTCCACTTCCGAAGGCAGGTTCTTCTTCCCTTTGTTCGCTAGGTTTCGTTTCAGCCAGTCTGTTTTCTTTGTTTCGCAAACATAATGAGTTTTTCCGGCATATTCAGGAAATACAGAATAGGCAAATTTGCCGTTTTGCACAATCCACTTGATGCCGTTGCCTTTATATTCATATACTTGGCCTGTTTTTTCGGTCTGTTCGATTGTGGTGCGGATGTTTCCATCCATTTCGGGGTGCAGATTGGTTATGCCGGCTCCCAAGGCTATCATGTAATCTCCAAGCATGAAATACGACTTGTATGCCTTCACGCCGTAGAGCATTGCGTTTTTTCCCTGATTGTCCCCTCGGTCGTTCACTCCGTCCTTATCCGATGCGTTCATCTTCTCGAAGATATATCCCGCTACGGCATTCTCTTCTCCGAATGTGGATGCCGCCGCAAAATTATGTTTGCTGCAATAGCCTCTCCAGTTTGTTACGGGAACCAGTTTGTCCATTCCCTCACGTGCCGTTACTCCCGGAAAAGCGGTCACGTCGAATGCTCCCAAAGCCTTGCGGTATTCGTTTCCGCTCTTTTGGAACAGAGTTGCACCGTCGGTCGTGTAGAAATTGTAGGAGTCAGCGAATCCTGTTGCACTTTCCAGTCCGTCACATCGTACCGAAGCCATGTTGACAATGATGTGGTACCGGTCGTTCTTTTTGATGAGGTCATCGTTGTTGAAGAACCAGCGTGTGCCGTTGTACTCATCGTATGCTTTCATGTCAACCTTTTTGTTCATGCATTCTGCATACAGTTGTTTCATTTCCTGCAACTCTTCCGGTTTGAAAGAATCCGCCCAGTTCTCTATCAGCTGTTTCAGCATCACGTTATAGCGGATATTCGATGCGTCCGGTCGGTAGTCCATTGAACTGCGGTCCAGACAGGGCAGGCTATATCCTTTGTAGTAGTAATAGTTGGCGCCCCGGAAGTAGTTCATCAACGCTTCCACATTCTCTCTTGTCAGCTTTTTTTCCCACGGAGAACCTTTGAACATGCTCAGCATGTTGAGTGCATTCAGCGTTCCGTCGATGGGGTAGCCCCATATCAGGCATTGCATGCCATGTCCCCATCCTGCTCCGTCCGCAGTGAATCCTTCGCTCCAGAAAGATTCGTAGTTCGTGTTTTGCGAAGTCATGCTGATCGCTTTTTGGCAGACCTCCGCCAATAGGTCGATCATCGGGATGGACTGAAGCACGAATGCGGTGGAAAACAAGGGGCGGTATCCCACTGCATTTCCTCCCACCCACCATACATGATGGCGGAAGCGTTCCAATTGGACCACATTCTTGTCCGTTTCGTCGTTTCTGAAGGGTTGTGTCCAGGCTTGCAGGGAAAGCACTTTCAGCATGTCGCATACGGCAGAAAGCTGGGCATCCTTGGCGCGGCCCTGCTCCACGTCGTCCATCTGTTTCAACATGCAGAAATAGATGTTTGCGGCTGCTGTCGGAATAGCAAAGCAAGACGAATGAAAGCGATTCCATTTGTTCGGGCGTGCAACTTCCATGTCGCCGTAATGGAGAATCGCTTTCTGGCATTTGTCCCAGATGTCCGCATTGCGGTTGATGTCCAGTTTGCCGCACCTGAAGGCCTCCGATATGCTCAGCACACGCTCCAGCGCTTCAACGATGACTGCTCCGGAGTTGGCTTCGTTTCCGTCTTTCGATATTCCCACTTCCTTGTCGTTCAAGTCTGAAAAGGTGCCGTCTGCATTCAGCAGATTCAGGTTCTTTTCCCATACGTTCAGCAATCCTTTTGTTTTTCTGTAACCGTGTTCCGCCAGATAATTCCGGTAAGAAAGGACTGCCTTTCTTTTTTCCGGGTCCGTCACTTTCTTTGCTTCTTCCGTATACCGGTGATAATTGTCAAAGGCAATCTGCCGTTCCGTTGTCTGTGCAAATGCCACGTGTGAGAATGCTGTAATTCCTATCAGCAATCCCCACTTTTGTAAGTTGAGTTTCATAATTATTTAGATAAACTTTTTGAAAGCTAATCCATTCAATCTTTAAAGTTGCAGAAGATTAATCCGTATGACTTGTCACAAATATATCATAAGAATTTGTATGATGAGTTGGTTCCAAATACAAAATTGCTGTATTAAATATAATAACAAGCATTCCATTTGGATGCATGTACATATACTGTATATCGTTTGTACGTTAAGTGTATGTTTGTGGCTTTTTATAATTGTTTGCATCTGTGAGGCATTCTTGTTTAAGGATGAAATGTTATTTTTGCAGCGTTTAGTTAACCAATTGGGATAAAGCATCTGAAACGACATCTTTGTGGGGTAGGTCTGTTGTCTTTATATGGTAAAGAGAGATGATAGGAATGATGTGCAACAATCAGATAAAAACATTAATTTTGTTACATATTAAAAAACGAGTTTATTATGAAAACACACAATCTTATTTTGTTTGTGCTTCTCGCATTGTGGGTGGCATCCGTGCGTGCCCAAAAGCTGGAAAACCTGCCGGCTCTGAAACAGCACTCCCAAAATGAAATGTTCCATCGGCTGGCGAAGGCTCCCCGTGCTCCGGCTTTCGAATGCGAAGGGTACTGGGTTTGGGGAAGTTCTGTCGTGAAGGGAGAAGACGGGAAGTATCACATGTTTGTTTCCCGCTTCCCGAAATCGCTCCCTTTCCATCCGGGATGGATGGTGGCGTCTGAAATCGTTCATGCGGTGTCGGATGTTCCCGAAGGACCCTACAAGTTCAGCGATGCGGCGCTTCCGGCCCGCGGCGCGGAATATTGGGACGGACGTTCGACGCATAACCCTCGCATTCTGAAGCATAAGGGCAAATATTATCTGATTTATATGGGATCTACCCATCCCTTTGCAGACCCCACTTATGATGAACTGACCTTAAGCAGTCCGTGGTGTATTGTAGGACGGTCTAACAAACGGATTGGACTGGCGGTTGCCGACTCGCCATACGGCCCGTGGAAACGCTTTGACGAGCCGATTCTGAAGGCCAAACCCGGCACCTTCTACAGCTATCTCACTTCCAACCCTTCTCCGGTGATTCAGGAAGACGGTTCGGTGCTGATGATTTTCAAGGGAAGGGCTCATACCGCGAACGGCAAGTATTCGAACATGGCGTTGGGCGTTGCCTATGCTCCCGCTATCGAAGGACCGTATACTGTGCTGAACAACGGCAAGCCCATCTTTCAGGTAAACGGTCAGGGAGAAGCCGAGGATCCGTTTCTGTGGAAAGATTCCAGAGGCTATCATGTCATTTTCAAGGATCATGTGGCCAAATTTACGGGAGAAAGGGGAGGGGGCGTAATGGCCCACTCCGACGATGGCATCCATTGGACCGTAGACAAAGACCCCAAAGCCTATTCGCGCACCGTGGAATGGGAAGACGGGAAAGTGGAAATGCAGGGTCAACTGGAGCGTCCGTTCCTCCTTTTTGAAGACGGAAAGGCTACTCATGCCTTTTTTGCGACCATGGATGGTCCGGGCGGATTTGAAAACGCATCCAAGTCATGGAACATGGTGATACCTTTGAAGTAGCTTTTTATCTGAGATGAGCCGTCATCCCGGTTAACTTGAGCCGTCATTTTCTCCGGTTTGACAGGGCAGAATCTTGGGGGGAAGCGGACAAAACAAAAGAAAGAAATCGTATGGGACAGAAAAAGAAAAGAATTATAAGAGCCGGCTATCTTGCCTTTCTGACATTTGTCTGTATGCTGAATGCGGCAAGTCTTTTTGCCCGGTCTGGAAATGAAATGCGTTGGGAACAGGTAGATCCGGGAGTATGGAAGGGCACGTTCGGGACACCGGAGGACTATTCTTTGCTGGAAGCCTCGGGAGCCGAACCGCTGGAAGAAGGATTCTTGAGCCTGCCGGATGTGGAGATTCCCGCCTTGCACGCGGATATCACCGCTACGGTTCAGGACGGGAAAACGTATCTTTCCATTCCGCTGGAGAAAAAGGAGCAGATTTACGGGCTGGGACTTAACTTCCAGAGTGTCTTCCAGCGCGGGAAGGTGCTGAACCTGCACGTGGACCATTACGGAGGAAGGGATGACGGACGTACGCACGCTCCGGTTCCGTTTTATGTATCCAGCCGGGGGTATGGCATTCTTGTCAATTCCGCACGTTATCTGACCGTCTATGCAGGGAGCGGAATCCGGAAAGACAGCCCTCATGCAGAGAAGGCGAAGGACCGTAATACCGACAAGTCATGGACGGCCCAGCCTTATTCGGATGCTGTTTCCATTCTGATTCCGGCCGAAGGTGTCGAGGTCTATCTGTTTGCCGGTCCTGCTCCGTTGGATGTGGTCAGGCGCTATAACCTGTTGTGCGGCGGAGGGGTTCTGCCTCCCCGCTGGGGATTGGGCTTTACCCAACGCACTCCCACTCTTTATACCTCCGCGCAAGTAGAGAAAGAGGTGGATGATTTTGAGCGTTACGGCTATCCGCTCGACTTTATCGGTCTGGAACCGGGATTTGGCCCCGAGGGTATCGCTGCTTCAAGGGGCAAAGAGCAGAATCTGGAAGAAAATCCTTATCTGGAAACCGTCGCGAAAGAAATCAGGGATCAGTATATGGCAGGCGAATATTTGCTTGTGGCGCCCATGTTTGTCGGAGAAACCAGCCGCAAGGTGGTTTTGCCGGAGGGAAACTGGTATGATTTTTATACCGGCGATTATGTTGGCAACGGAGAAACAATTACGGTTTCCCCGGGGTTGGAGCGCATCCCTGTCTTCGTCAAGGACGGAGGCATTATACCGATGATGGAAGCGGTGCTCCATGCTCCCCGAAGCGGTCAGAAGGTTAATCTGGAGATACGTCATTACGGAAAATCGGACGGAGCCTGCCGGCTGTATGATGATGACGGGGAAACTTATGACTATGAAAAGGGAGTCTGCTCATGGAGAAATATAAAGGTGAAAAGGCAAAAGAACAGAAAACTGAAAGGAAGCATCTCAAAGAGCGAATCCGGGAAGCCGGATTCGGTCAATAAGGTTACTTGGGTCTTTATGACCGAGGGAAATGAATCCTCTGAACTGTAGAAATTATGAAGAGAATTATTTGCATGTCCGGTATTTTCTTCCTGCTGTTGTCCGGTTGCATTCACGGAGAACCGGCAGGTCTGTCAAAGTATGTGAATCCGTTTATCGGGGCGAGTACCAGCACGAAACTGGCGGGAACATATCATGGTCTGGGAAAAACTTTTCCCGGAGCAGCATATCCCTTCGGCATGGTCCAGGTCAGTCCGCAGACAGTAACGGGCGGTGATAACGGTTCCGGTTACAGCGACGAGCACCGTACCATAGAAGGCTTTGCCTTCACTCAGATGAGTGGGGTAGGCTGGTATGGAGATTTGGGAAATTTCATGACCATGCCGACCTCCGGCAAGCTTCGGCTGATTGCGGGAAAAGAAGACGGAACCATGGCGGGATACCGTTCTGCATATGACAAAGCTTCGGAACAGGCTTCTGCCGGATATTATTGTACGACCTTGACAGATTATGGCATTAAAGTGGAAGCCACGGCTTCTGCTCATTGCGGTGTGCTCCGCTTCACTTATCCTGCGCATGCGCACTCCCGCATTCAGATTGATCTGGCGCGCCGTGTGGGCGGGACTTCTACACTCCAATACATAAAGGTGAAAGACGAGCATACTGTCTGCGGCTGGATGAAATGTCCGCCGGAAGGGGGAGGCTGGGGAAACGGCAGCGGAAATGCTGACTATACGGTTTATTTCTATGCGGTTTTCAGCAAGCCTTTGGATGATTATGGCTTCTGGAGTGCTGACATTCCGGACACATGGCAGCGGAAAAGACAGGATGTGACCAGTGATGCGTATCAGCAAAGAATATCCCAGGCTCCCGTCATCAGGGATGCCCGTGAGATAAAAGGAAAGCACCTCGGGTTCTTTACGGAGTTTGCCACCCGTAATGATGAGGCTGTTACCATGAAAGTGGGGATTTCCTTCGTTGACATGCAGGGGGCTGAAAACAACTACAGGCAGGAGGTTTCTGCAAAAGACTTTGACTCCGTGAGGCAGGAAGCTGAAGAAAGCTGGAACCGCGAATTGTCGCGCATCAGAATAAAGGGCGGTGGCCGGGATGAAAAAACGGTCTTCTATACGGCACTCTATCATACGATGATCGATCCTCGTATTGTCAGTGATGTTGACGGAAGGTATGCTGGCGCTGACGGCAGGGTTCATCGGGATACAAGTTTCACGAAGCGGACAATTTTCAGCGGATGGGATGTATTCCGCAGCCAGTTCCCCTTGCAGACCGTGATTAACCCCAGGATGGTGGATGACGAAATCAACTCATTGGTGTCGGTGGCTGAGCAAAGCGGCAGGGCGTATTATCCGCGTTGGGAACTTCTGAACGCTTATAGTGGCTGTATGATAGGAAATCCGGCCATATCGGTGCTGGCGGACGCTTATGTGAAAGGGATAAGGGGGTATGATGCAGAAAAGGCTTATGCGTATGCCGTGAATACGGCGGAAACGTTCGGAAACGACTCGTGCGGCTACACTCCGCTGAATGTGTCAAAAACGCTTGAGTATGCTTACTTTGACTGGTGTTTGTCCCGCCTGGCCGAAGCGTTGGGGCACAATGACGATGCCGGCGTTTATGGAAAACGCGCTCAAGACTACCGCAATACGTTTGACCGGGAGGCCGGATGGTTTAATCTCCGCCGGGCGGATGGGCGTTTTGAGCCGTGGGCAGATAGTCTGCGCATCAGGGAACACTATGGGTGCGTAGAGTCTAACCTGTATCAGCAAGGCTGGTTCGTGCCTCACGATATTCCGGGCATGGTTGAACTGATGGGAGGAAAGGAGAAAGTATTGGCCGACTTGTCCGCATTTTTTGAGAAAGCTCCGGAGAACCTGCGCTGGAACCAGTATTATAACCATGCGAACGAGCCGGTGCATCTGGTGTCTTTCCTGTTCAATCGGCTGGGGTGTCCGTGGCTGACCCAGAAATGGACACGCCATATATGCAGCAACGCCTATAAGAATTCCGTGGAGGGACTGGTGGGAAATGAAGATGTGGGGCAGATGTCGGCATGGTATGTGCTGGCGGCAATCGGAATTCACCCTTCTTGTCCCGGATCTGCACGCTACGAGATAACAAGCCCTGTGTTTGATGAGGTGCGTATCAATCTCGATCCGTCTTACTTTAAGGGAGGCAGTTTTGTGATCAAGGCGCTGAATAACTCAGGGAAGAACCGGTACATTCAGAAGGCGCGCCTTAACGGCCGGCCTTACAACAAGTGTTACATTGACTTTGAAGACATCGCTTCCGGTGGAGTGCTTGAGCTGTTTATGGGCGATACTCCCAATAAGGAGTGGGGAACGGACTGAGTGTGCCGTCCGGACTGAACGGAACGGTCTGGATTTCCGGTCTGTAATAACATAATAATATATAAAGATGAAAAAACGAATAGCATTACTTTCTTTGTGTTTTGTATGCGGCCTGACTTATGCGCAGGAGAGCTTTACCGACTCTGTCAGGCTGGTCAAGGAGAATTACATCAATGTATTTATCGGAAATGATCCGGCAAAAAAGGCACTGGTCGACCGATTGGCTGAGGTTCCGAAGGAGAAGGAGGCTTCAGACCAGAATGTGATCGAGCTGCAGCAGCTTTATCCCATTTCCGGAGAAGAGGTGAACCGTCTGGTAGAGAGCATCCGGGACGACGGATCGTGGGGTGACATCGATTATGCGGACACGAAACGTTCGGGATGGAGTCCCAAGATACATACGGAACGGATTCTCACAATGACCAAATACTATTGGCGAGAGAGAAAAAGTTTGGACGCGGATGATATGTCCCGGCTGACGGGCGCTATTCATCGTGCCATGAACTTCTGGTTCTCCAGCAAGCTGGTGTGTAAAAACTGGTGGTATAACCAGATCGGTATTCCGCGTACGCTTGGACCTGCGTTTCTGCTGTTTGAGCAGGAGATGACCGGAGAGGAGAAGCGGGAGGCGGTCGAAGTCATGAAACATTCTTCTTTCGGGATGACGGGGCAGAACAAAATCTGGCTAGCCGGAAATGTATTGCTCAGAGCCTTGCTGGAAAACGACTGGAAGCTGGTCAGGGAGGCACGGACGGTGATTGGCTCTGAAATAATGGTAGGAGCGGGAGAAGGAATCCAGGCCGACTGGAGCTTTCACCAGCACGGGCCTCAACAGCAGTTCGGCAATTACGGCTTGTCTTTCATAAGCAATATGGGTTTCTACTCGGAGGTATTTGCCGGAACTTCGCTTGCTTTTACCGGGAGCCAGCAAAAGACGCTCGTTTCTTTGCTGCTCGACGGGTATCGGTGGATTGTGTGGAAAGGGTATTGGGACGTGAATGCCCTTAACCGCCAGCTGTTCAGAAACGCTGACAGGGACAAGGGGTTTATCTTGCTTTTCACCGCCTGCTCTTTGATGAAAGGGAGCACGCCGGAAGCAAAGGCGGAGATTGAGGACATGATCAGACAAAGTGGGCTGGACTCGGATGTGGCAAATACGTTTGTCGGAAACAAGCACTTCTGGAAATCAGACTATACGGTTCATCGGACACCACGCTGGATGGCTTCTGTACGGATGGCTTCCGAAAGGGTTATCGGAACGGAGCTGGTGAACGAGGATAACCTGAAGGGATATTATATGGCAGACGGGGCTTTGTATACTTATGTGAGAGGCGATGAATACCATAACATCTTTCCTTTCTGGAACTGGAGAAGGATTCCGGGCATTACGACTTACGAAAGCGAGGCTCCCATACCTGATCCCAATCGGACAGACTCGCGGAATCACTCTTCGCGTGTGGGAGGCGTAAGTGACGGTACGACCGGAATAACCGCCATGCAGCTGAGGCGGAACGGACTGAATGCAAACAAGGCATGGATCTTTGCGGACGATTATATCTTGTGTATGGGGAGCGACATCCGCTCGGACAGTTCGGCTTCCGTCATCACGTCTGTTGACCAGCGTTTCAGAAGGGGAGAGGCCCGTTCTTGCGGCAACGGAAGGTTCTTCCATGACAACACAGGGTATATCATCCTGCAAGCCGACTCTTGTGCGGTGCTGACAGAGCAGAAAAGGGGACAATGGCATGATTTCATGGGGATGTACAGGCCGGAGATGCTGGAAGAAGAATCCGTATTTTCAATCTGTCTGACGCATGATAAGAAGCGTCCGTCCGGCTATATCTATCTGATATTGCCGGCAAGCAGTGTGAAGGAGGTCGGAGATTTTGATGCGGAGAGTATCCGGATCGTCCGGAACGACAAGGATGTCCAGTCCGTTGTCATAGGCGGGTTGTGCTATCTGGCCGCTTATCAGAAGACAGAAGTGAAGACAGATAGCGGGGATGTCCTGGATATACCTTATCCGGGCACTTACATCATTGATATGCAGAAAGGAGAAATACGGCAGAAAGCGTATTTCGAAATGTAAAGATATCGG
>NZ_JAUDEN010000026.1:0-38286 GCF_030373775.1 Bacteroides gallinaceum
TATCAGTGCTGTTGCTAATGTGTCCTTTGATGATGAACGGGGCAAACTGAAGATTGTCAGAATGGAAAAAGAGATTCCATGAACCTGCGGTGTGTAGGTATCATGCGGAGCGGCACAATGCCGCTCCTGCTTTTCTGTTTGCTGGCATATTTCCATCGGGATGTTCCGGTAGACATGTCTTCGTTGTGGCGGATGGGAGCGGCTGTATCTGTCTATCTTGTTCTCCGGCTGTTCCCGGAGAAGCATCGCCGCCTGTTGCTTTATGGCTTTGTTCTTTGGGGACTGGTTGAAAGCGTGGTGGCGGTGTTTCAGCAGACCGGTCTGCTGGAGAGCAACCACCGTGCGTTTGACGTGACGGGCACGTTCGGCAATCCCGGTCCGCTGGGCGGCTTGTTGGGGATGGCGGGTGTGCTGGCTTTGGGCATGGCTTGCGGACGATGGAAGTGGAGTGGAAGGTCGGCTATGTGGGCTGTGCTGCCGCTGGCCGTTATCTTTTGCGGCCTGTCGCTTTCCGGTTCGCGTGCCGGATGGATGGGCATGCTGGCGGGAGTTGGTGTGCTGTGCGGCAGTGCCTTTCATTTCAGTAGGAGAACATATATTATAGGGGTGCCAGTTCTGTGTCTGTGTGCGGTCGGTCTGTATTTCCTGAAGCCTGCTTCTGCGGATGGCCGTCTGCTGATATGGTATAACACTTTAGTGATGTGGGCGGACAACCCTCTCTTCGGGACGGGCACGGGCGGATGGCTGGCGAACTACATGCACTTTCAGGCGGATTTCTTTGCGCTCCATCCCTTGTCATCCTGGGGGATGCTGGCCGACAATGCGGTCTGTCCGTACAACGAGTTTCTGCACATCGCTGCGGAACAGGGGCTGCTGGGGCTGGTCCTGGTCGGATGGATGCTTTGCGAATGGCTCCGTTATCCGTCCGTCACGTGGGAGGACACTTGCCTGAAAGGGATGCTGGCGGCATTCCTTACGTTCGCCTTCTTCTCCTATCCGCTGGATGTCTTTCCCCTGACGCTGGCATTCGCTGCAATGTCCGGAATGATGAGAAGCCGTCCGCTGAAGGTGTTCCGGCTGCCTTCGCGCGTGAAGTATGCTTTGGGGGGAGTCGGTCTTTTTGCTGTTCTGTCTGTTTCGTTGTGGTCGTACCGGATATATAAGGATGCGCTGTCCGACTGGAGCCTGTTTCCTTTCTTTCGTTACAATCCGGAAGTCATGGACATCTGCGCACAGACCGGAAGGCTCAGGGAACATGCACCGCAAAAGGAACTGGAATTGCTGGAGGAGACGGCACGGATAATCCCGACGGTGGAAACCTATTGCGCTATGGGACGTATTCATGAAAGGAAAGGTAACTATGGAAGAGCGGAGGCCTGCTACCGTGAAGCTGCCGAGATGATTCCCTCACGGATAACGGCCAAGTATCATCTGTTCAATCTGTATCTGGCACGGAAGGATACGGCTTCCGCCGTCCGTATCGGAAAGGAATTGTTAAACCGGCCGGTAAAGGTGGAGGGTACAAAAACATTGCGGATGAAAGGGGAGGTCAGGAGAAAGTTGAAGAAACTGAATTGATAATATCAAATGTATGGGAATACACGGTTCGTGTATTCCTACATTGAAAACTGACAAATTTCCGCCAGTTTCTTCACTCCTTGCTGAAAGGCGATGAACCCTCCGCCGAGCACACGGTTGTTCTCGTAGAAAACAGCCGACTGCCCCGGTGTGATTGCGGAGGCTTCTCCCAAAAACTTTACCAGCAGGTGCGAATCGTCAACCCGCGCAATCCGGCAGGGGATGGGACGGCTGCGGTAGCGGATGCGCACGGAAAGGTTCCGGCACGAGAGCAGTTCGTCCATATCAACGGCATTCACGTCTTCTACCAGCATGTACTCGGTTTTCAGTTGTTCGGCATCTCCGAGCATGACTGTATTCTTGTTCGGATTGATTTTCAATACATACATCGGTTTCCCGAGCGCGATTTCGAGTCCTTTCCGCTGGCCGACGGTATAGTAGGCAAATCCTTTATGCTGCCCGAGCTTGAGTCCCTTGCTGTCTACGAACCATCCCGGCCCGATCCGCTCGTCAATGTCCGGACAATGTTCTTTCAGAAATTCCCTATAATCCTTGTCGATGAAGCAGATTTCCATGCTTTCTCCGCCTTTTGCTTTCGCTTCAAATCCTTTAGAAGCGAGATATTGCCGCACTTCCGCTTTGGTCATGCCCCCCAGCGGAAAGAGCATCCTTTTCAGAATTTCCTGCGGAAGCTTCCATAAAAAATACGACTGGTCTTTGGCCGGATCATCTCCGGTCACGATATAACGGTTTCCGTTGATGTCCTCCAGCCTGCAATAATGGCCGGTTGCAATCCATGCGCAACCGGTGCGGTCTGCCCATTCGCAGAGAATGCGTTCCTTGAAAAGCGGATTGCACATGACGCACGGGTTGGGAGTGCGTCCGCGCATGTATTCGTCGATGAAATAACGCACGATTACATCCTTGAATTCCTTGCGCACATCGGCCACGTGGTGTTCGATTCCCAGCCGTGCGGCAAGAGCCTGCGCTTCCAGCACGTCATCGGGCTGCTCCTGGCCGGGAACGGAGAAATGCGAAGGGATGTCCCATGTGCGCATGGTTACGCCCACCACTTCATAGCCCTGTTCTTGAAGCATGATGCACACGGAAGAGCTGTCTATGCCTCCGCTCATGCCTACCAATATTCGTTTTTCTTTTTCTGCCATACCTCAATATCTGTTTTTCAAACATCAGAAGAAGACTTCCGGTTCACGGCGGGTATTGAATTTTTCATGCAGTATGGCGGCAAACGGGCTGAAGAAAGTGCGTGCGCGGTTGGGGCACGCTTTTACGCAGGCGCAGCATTTGATGCAGAGGTTCATGTCTGTTTCAATCCGGCTGCCGTCGTCTGCTATGCGGATGGCATGAGTCGGACATGCATCTACGCATTCCCCGCATACAAAGCAGTTGTCTGTACAAGTGGGACAAGCCGGCCTGGAGGGAGGCAGTTCCTTGTAGGGAATGTTTCCTTTTACCTTTAGCGGAGCAACAGCGGCAATCCGTTCCCATTTTTGCAGGCTTTCTTTCCCGAAGTCGCGTGCTTTCTGAAGATCCGTTTCATCGGGCCTGCCTTCCGCTATCGGGAGTTCAGGCGTGCTGTAGCTGTGTTCTCCAACGAAAGCTCCGGCAGAAAGAGGGGTGAAGCCCAGGCTGACAGCCGCATCATGCAGTTCGATCAGCGCATCTTCGTAATCGCGGTTTCCGTATACGGCAAGCAGAATGGCGGGCGAACCGTTCCCCTTCAGACGTTTCATGCGTTTCAATGCGGCGGGAGCGACTCTTCCTCCGTAAACAGGAGCGGCCAGTATGGTCAGTTCGTTTTTGATTTCGATGGGAGAGGAGCTTTCATCGAATGTAAGGTCTGTTTCAATTCTTCGCGGCATACCGATTCCTTCTCCTACGGCACGCGCTATCTTCTCTGACGTGTGAGTCGGTGAGAAGTAAACGATTCGGGTTGTTGTCAATGGATTCATGATGTCAGCTATTAGTTGTCTTCGGAAAACAAATATACGACAATCCTTCTGTTTTCTTCGCAGATATTCTTAATTTTGCATTGTTTATCTGAAAATGAATGGAAGAAGAGTTTGATATACGAGATTATAAGCCGACCGGAAATGAAAGGGACTTTGAGAATGCGCTCCGTCCTCTCCGGTTTGAAGATTTCAGCGGTCAGGACAAGGTGGTCGATAACTTGCGCATTTTCGTGAAGGCCGCCCGGCTTCGTGCGGAGGCGCTTGACCATGTGCTGCTTCACGGCCCTCCCGGTCTGGGAAAAACCACGTTGAGCAATATCATAGCAAACGAGCTGGGCGTCGGCTTTAAGGTGACTTCAGGCCCGGTGCTCGACAAGCCCGGCGATCTGGCCGGCGTGCTGACCAGCCTGGAACCGAACGATGTGCTTTTTATTGATGAAATCCATCGCCTGAGTCCCGTCGTGGAGGAATATCTGTATTCGGCTATGGAGGATTATCGGATTGATATCATGATTGATAAAGGTCCGTCGGCTCGCAGTATCCAGATTGACCTGAATCCCTTCACGCTGGTAGGAGCCACAACGCGGAGCGGGTTGCTTACGGCCCCCCTTCGTGCCCGTTTTGGAATCAACCTCCATCTGGAGTATTATGACGATTCGGTGCTGTCGCGGATTGTGCTTCGTTCGGCCGGCATCTTGGGAGTTCCTTGCGATACGGACGCTGCCGGAGAAATAGCATCCCGCAGCCGCGGAACGCCTCGTATAGCAAATGCTTTGCTGAGGCGGGTGCGTGATTTTGCCCAGGTGAAAGGCTCCGGACGGATTGACCTGAAGATTGCACGCTATGCGTTGGAGGCGCTTAACATCGACCGGTATGGCTTGGATCAGATTGACAACAAGCTGCTGTGTACGATCATTGACAAGTTCAAGGGAGGTCCGGTGGGTCTGACTACCATTGCCACGGCCTTGGGAGAGGATCCGGGCACGCTGGAAGAAGTGTATGAACCGTTTCTCATCAAGGAAGGTTTCTTGAAACGTACTCCCCGCGGACGTGAAGTGACCGATCTTGCCTACAAGCACTTGGGAAAGAACAAATATACGATAGAACGAACTTTTTTTGACTGAATAAGCCTATGGCCGGAATGAAATCATTGGTTAAGGATACTGCCATCTATGGAGTAAGCAGTATTCTGGGGCGATTCTTGAATTACCTGCTTGTCCCTCTGTATACGTCGGTTCTGCCGGCAGCATCGGGAGGGTATGGCGTTGTGTCGAATGTATATGCCTATACGGCACTGATACTGGTGCTGCTGACGTTCGGGATGGAAACCGGATTCTTCCGTTTTGCCAACAAGAGCGATGAGCAGCCGGAAAAGGTCTATGCCAATTCATTGCTGTTTGTCGGCGGATTGTCTTTGCTGTTTGTGACGGTCTGCATGATATTTCTTGGACCCATATCGAGCTTGCTGGAGTATCCGGATCATCCCGATTATGTGGGGATGATGATTGTGGTGGTGGCGCTTGACGCTTTTCAGTGCATTCCGTTCGCTTATTTGCGCTACAGGAAGCGTCCCGTGAAGTTTGCCGCCATCAAGCTGTTCAATATCGTTGGGAATATTCTGCTGAACCTTTTTTTTCTGCTGCTTTGCCCGTGGCTGTACGTCCGTTGTCCGGATGCGGTGTCATGGTTCTATGACCCGGATTATCTGGTAGGCTACATTTTTGTGTCTAATCTGATTATGTCGGGTGTGCAGATGTTCTTCTTTATTCCTGAACTGAGAGGCTTCTCTTACCGGGCGGACAGGGCATTGATGAAGCGGATGGTCAGCTATTCGTTTCCTATCCTGATATTCGGTGTGGTGGGTATTCTGAACCAGACAATCGACAAGATGATTTATCCTTTTCTTTTCGATGACCGCCAGGAAGGGCTGGTGCAGCTCGGCATTTACAGTGCAGCCAGCAAGGTCGCGTTGATTATGGCGGTCTTCACCCAGGCTTTCCGCTATGCTTACGAGCCTTTTGTGTTCGGAAAAAACAAGGAGGGCGACAACCGGATGATGTATGCTTCGGCAATGAAGTATTTCTTCATCTTTTCGCTGCTTGCTTTTCTTGCCGTTATGGGATATATGGATCTGCTGAAATATATGGTGGCCCGTGACTACTGGGAGGGCCTGAGCGTGGTGGCAATTGTGATGGGTGCCGAAATCTTCAAAGGCATCTATTTCAATCTTTCGTTCTGGTATAAGCTGACTGACGAAACGCAGTGGGGAGCCTACTTCTCGCTGATAGGCTGTGCGGTGATATTAGCTCTGAACGTGTGGCTTGTCCCAAGGTTCGGGTATGTCGCTTCGGCCTGGGCTTCTGTAGCCGGGTATGGAATCATCACTTTGCTTTCCTTCCTTATCGGCCAGA
Source organism: Bacteroides gallinaceum (assembly GCF_030373775.1). Classification (NCBI taxonomy): domain Bacteria; kingdom Pseudomonadati; phylum Bacteroidota; class Bacteroidia; order Bacteroidales; family Bacteroidaceae; genus Bacteroides; species Bacteroides gallinaceum. The sequence goes on from NZ_JAUDEN010000026.1 coordinate 5,963, forward strand.
AGAAATATCCGGTGGATTATCCGTTGAAGGATATGGCGGCCTATTTGGTTCTGGCGGCAGTGCTTTTTGTCCTTTCAGAAAAAGTGCCGATTGCCAATGTGCCGTTGCGTCTGGCGTTCCATACGTTGCTGATTCTGGTATTTGTTGCCTATATTGTCAGAAAGGATTTGCCTTTGCGCGCGATTCCCTTCATCAACCGTTTCATCAAATAAAACATTAAATCCTATACAGTTATGAAATTAGACAGCAAGCGGAACTTTCTGGTCCGTAAATTTCTGAAAGAGTATCTTGATCTGCACCGCAGCAAGGAGGACGAGCAGGTTACCGTTGAGTACATCCGCAATGGAGTGGAGTTTAAGGGAACGAACCTGTGGATTCTGATATTTGCCACGGTTATCGCTTCGTTGGGATTGAATGTCAACTCAACGGCGGTAATCATTGGAGCGATGCTGATTTCTCCGCTCATGGGCCCTACGATGGGAATCGGTCTTTCAATCGGTCTGAACGATTTTGAACTGATGAAGCGGTCGTTGAAGAGCTATGCGGTGACTACCTTGTTCAGTGTGGTTACGGCCACCCTCTATTTTTTGTTCACTCCGCTTGATGAGGTGCAGTCGGAACTGCTTGCCCGAACTTCTCCTTCTATTTATGATGTGTTCATCGCCTTGATGGGCGGTTTGGCAGGGATAGTGGCTCTGGCGACAAAAGAGAAGGGGAATGTGATTCCGGGTGTTGCCATCGCTACGGCATTGATGCCTCCGCTCTGTACGGCGGGTTTCGGTCTGGCTACGGGCAATCTGCTGTATTTCTTGGGTGCTTTCTATCTGTATTTCATCAATTCTGTGTTCATCAGTCTGGCCACTTATATCGGAGTCCGGCTGATGCGTTTCGAACGCAAGCAGTTTGTGGATAAGGAGCGCGAAAGGATTGTCAAGCGGTATATCGTATGGATTACGATCGCCACGATGTGCCCCGCTGTATACCTTACTTATAATATCGTGCGTGAAACCTTTTATCAGACCTCGGCGAACCGTTTCATCACCCAGGAACTTCAGTTTCCCGATTCGCAGATTCTAAGCCGTGACATTTCTTATGAGAAGCGTGAGATTCGGGTTGTATTGGTTGGAAAGGAGATTCCGGAAAATCAGATCGTTGAGGCTCGCAACCGTTTGGATAAATACAGCCTGGACAATACAAAACTTGTGGTCTTCCAAGGTCTGGGAAACAATAATGCGGTGGACATCAGCAATATCAAGTCGATGGTGATGGAGGATTTCTACCATAACAGCGAGAGGCAGCTTTCGGCACAGCGTGTGGAACTGGACTCGATAAAGCGGGCCTTGGATGCCTTTAGCGGATCCCAGGTGGATTTAAGAATGGGGAAGGAGATGAAAGTGCTTTTCCCGATGGTTAAGACGCTGTCTGTGTCAAAAAGTCTTCAGATGCTTATCGACAGTGCGCGGATGGACACCGTTACGTTTGCGATTGTAGGCTGCACGCATGCGCCTTCGGCTCCGGAAAAACGCAAGATGAACGATTGGCTGAAAGCACGTACCGGAGCAGACAAAGTGCATTTGATTGTAGAATGAGGCCTGTAAAAAAGAACGTGCCGCGAAATAAATACATTCGCGGCACGTTCTTTTTATTGTATAATCTGTTGAACTTGTAGCTTATTTTTTTCTTTTCTTCTTGCTTGGCTTTTCCCACCAGTCGCCTTCTTCATTGTCTGATCCGCCGTTGAAGAACTGCATCCAGTCGTCTTTTTTCATTTTGTGCTGTGCCGGAGCTTGTTCGGGTTTGGCTTTCCTTGAAGAAGATTCCCTTTTTCCACCTTTTTCTCCGCGGCTGCGTTTCTTTCCGCTGCTGTCGCTGTTCCCGGTGTTTTCACTGGCTACTTCCAACACTACCTTGCGTCCGTTCTTCAACGTAACTTTGTTCAGCGCTTTCAGCAGTACGGAAGCCTGTGACTCGATTACTTCAACGAATGAGAAGTTCTGCATCAGATCAATGCGTCCGATCTGGATGCGTTCGTTCTTTACATTGTGGTTGATCAGGTCAATAATCTGGTTGGCATAGAATCCGTCTGTCTTGCCCACGTTAAGGAAAAGACGTGTATAGCCTTTTTCCGCTTTGCGGCTTCTTTCACCTCGTTCCTTGCGGTCTTTACGTTCTTTCCGGTCTTTGCGTCCTTTTTCCTTTTCTCCTTTTTCGGATGCGCTGGGCTGATCTATCTCAGGAGCGTTCTTGTAATAGTCCAGGAAGCGGTTGAATTCCATAGACACCACGCGCTTGATCAGGTCTTCTTTGCTAAGCCATTCAAACTTGCGGTAAATGCTCGGCAGGAAAGTTTCGATTTCTTCTTCGTTAACTTTAACTTTCTCGATTTCATCGATTACTTTCACAAGCTGCTGTTCGCATATTTCTTGTCCTGTCGGCAGCGGACTTACCTCAAATTTCTTGTTGATGATGCGTTCGATCTGGCGCATCTTTCCTTTTTCTCTCAGGTTGATGATGGCTATTGAGATACCTGTTTTCCCGGCGCGTCCGGTACGTCCGCTTCGGTGGGTATAGCTTTCCGTGTCTTCCGGGAGTCCGTAGTTGATGACATGAGTCAAGTCGTTTACGTCAAGTCCGCGTGCAGCCACATCGGTTGCCACCAGCAGCTGGAGATGGCGTTGGCGGAACTTCTGCATTACAAGGTCACGCTGGGCCTGACTCAGTTCGCCGTGGAGCGAATCGGCATCGTATCCATCTTGAATCAGTTTGTCGGCAATTTCCTGGGTCTCTTTGCGGGTGCGGCAGAAAATGATGCCATAGATTTGCGGATAGTAATCCACAACGCGTTTCAGTGCAAGATATTTGTCCTTTGCATGTACGATATATGCAACGTGATGCACGTTTTTGGTGCTCTCGTTCTTGACTCCGATTGTAATTTCTTTTGCATCATGCAGATAAGTTTTTGCAATCTTTGAGATTTCCGGGCTCATGGTTGCAGAGAACATCAACGTGTTTCTGTCCTGCGGCACATGTTCCAGTATGGCATTGATGCTTTCAGTAAATCCCATGTTCAGCATCTCGTCTGCTTCGTCCATAACCACATCCTTGATGGTTTCAAGCTTGGCAACCTTGCGTTCCATCAAGTCAATCAGACGGCCCGGTGTAGCTACAATGATATGTACGCCTTTTTTCAGGCTGCGTATTTGGCTTTCGATGGATGAACCTCCATATACGGGCAGAATCTTCAAGTCTGTAATGTACTTGGAATAATCGGTCAAATCACCGGCTATCTGCAGGCAGAGTTCGCGAGTAGGGCAGAGTATCAACGCTTGCGGTTCGCGGCGTGTCACATCAGTCTTTTGAATCAGCGGCAGACCAAATGCGGCTGTTTTTCCCGTTCCGGTTTGAGCCAGAGCTACTACATCATTACCGTTTCCCAACAGGTAAGGAATCACTTCTTCTTGTACAGGCATGGGGCTCACATACCCCATTTCTTCAATCGCTTTGCGTATCTCAGGGGAAACGCCAAGTTCTTCAAATGTCTTCATTCGTTTTTTTAATATCAAATTCGGCGCAAAGTTACTGATAATTCTTGATATATCAGATATTTTGTTTGCCGTTTTATCCTTATTTATTAGTATTTTATGTGGCAGTATACCAATAAGTAGGTATTGACGGACTGCTTTCTCCGGAGTAGCTTTGTTCAAATTCTGGAAATATGGTAAAATTGGTGCATAAGACAGCAGTAGCAGGCCGAGGCTGCAGGCTGTGGCTTTCATGGGGAATCGTTGTTTTGCTTGTTGTGACTGCATGGATGCTTGTGGTTTATTTTTCACATGCAGGAAATGACTGTTCGTGCATATTCTGTAGGTTTTACGGAAATGATGGCGGCAAGATGCTGGTGCGCTGTCTGGCAGTGCTTAGCGGATTGTGGCTGGCCGTTTTATTGTTCTTTTTTCATTTTGTCCGCATTGGCCGAAAACATAAAAAACGATAAATAAGCAGACGTTTGCTGGTCGGGATGTAGTGTAATATGCTTTTGAACTGTTCTATAGATAGAGGCTGTCTTGAAGCTTGCTTTGTTTCGGCTTGAAGCATTGAACAGGCTAATGTTAATCATAAAATCATTTACACAGATGAAACGTTTTGTATCAGTATGTATCTTGTTATGCTTCGCTGTCTGGGGAACCATAAAGGCGCAGGTTTTGACTTCCCCGGATGGTAATGTGTCGTTGGATTTTCGTCTTTTGTCTGACGGAACTCCTGTCTATTCTCTTCAATATAAAGGACGGGAGGTTATTAAAGAGAGCCGAATGGGCTTCCTCGTCAGTCCTGAATTTGTGTTTTGCAAAGACTTTGAGCAAATTGAAGAGCGGACGGGCGAGGCAGATACGGTCTGGCATCCGGTATTGGGGCAATACCGTGATATCCGGGATCATCATAAGGAGCTGTTTGTTGCTTTGCGCCAGAAAGATACCGGCTGGCTGCTGAATATCCGTTTCCGTCTTTTTGATGACGGACTGGGTTTCCGTTATGAATTTCCTGTGCAAGAGGATTTGCGCAACTTTACGTTGAAAGAGGAGGTTACGGAGTTTCGCTTGACCGGTGACCATAAGGCATTCTGGCTTCCGGGTGACTATGATACGAACGAATATCCTACTACAACTTCTCTTTTATCGGAAGTTGCCTTTTTGACAGACAGCGTAAGGCAGGAGCCTTTGGCGGTCAAAAGTTTTACGCCTGATCTGGCTGTGCAGACACCGCTTATGCTGAAATCTGCGGACGGACTGTATATTAATATACACGAGGCGGCGCTAGTTGATTATCCGGCGATGCAATTGAATTTGGATGACAAGTCATTTTGCCTAAGTGCCCATCTTACTCCCGACAAGAACGGAGCCAAAGGATTCATGCAAACCGGCAATGTTACTCCGTGGCGGACAATCGTCGTGAGTGATGATGCACGAGATATTTTGGCATCCAACCTGATTTTGAATCTGAATGAACCCTGCAAACTGGAAGACACTTCCTGGATACATCCCGTTAAATACGTAGGCGTGTGGTGGGAGTATTTTACAGGGCAAGGCTCGACGTGGGCCTATACGAAGAATCAGGACATAGTTATCGGAAAGACCGATTATACCAAAGAAATGCCTAATGGAACACATGCCGCCAATACAGCGCATGTAAAAGAATATATTGACTTCGCATCCCGAAACGGGTTTGATGCCGTGCTGGTAGAGGGATGGAATGAAGGATGGGAAGCGAATTTTGCTTATGTGAAAGAGCATATATACAGTTTTACCCGGCCGTATCCGGATTTTGATGTAAGTGAGCTGCAGCGTTATGCGGCGGAAAAGAAGGTGAAAATCATTATGCACCATGAAACGACTTCATCTGTCTGTGATTATGAGCGGCAGATGGAAGATGCGTTCCGGTTTATGTCTGAACACGGATATGATGCGGTTAAAACAGGATATGTGGGCCCTATTATCCCCCGCAGTGAACATCACGACGGGCAGTGGATGGTAAACCATTATCTGAGGGTTGTCAAGATGGCCGCAAAATATAAAGCGATGGTTAATTCGCATGAGGCTGTACGCCCAACCGGATTATGCCGTACTTATCCGAACTGGATAGCGCAGGAGTCGGCACGCGGTACAGAGTTTGAATCATTTAAAGGCAATCGTCCGGACCATACGACAATCTTGCCTTTTACACGGCTGATGGGTGGCCCGATGGACTATACGCCGGGAATTTTTGAAGGAGATTTGTCGGTTTATGGTTCGAATAAGGCAAAGCTTAGTACAACGCTTGTGAAACAGCTTGCTCTTTATGTAACGATGTACAGTCCGCTCCAGATGGCAGCAGACTTATATACAAATTATGAGAAATATCCGGATGCTTTTCAGTTTATAAAAGATGTAGCGGTTGATTGGGATGATACGTATATTCTGGAAGCGGAGCCCGGTGACTATATAACCATTGCGCGGAAGGCTAAAGGGAAAGATGAATGGTATGTCGGGGGAATCACTGATGAAAACAGCAGAGAAGCTACAATTGATTTGAGCTTTTTGCCCCGGGGAAAGAATTATCGGGCCGTTATTTATGCAGATGGGGAGAAAGCGGACTGGAGGACAACCCCTAAAGATTATGTAATCTTCTCGAAGAAAGTGAATAGCAAGACGGTGCTGAAACAGCGCCTTGCTCCAAGCGGTGGAGTGGCTGTTTCTATCAAGCCAATGTGAGTAGGGAAGGAAGGTTGCTAGCACATGAATATGGATTGACAATGGCCGGAATTGTTGTGAAAGTAGGGCAGTTCCGGCTTTTGTATTTCATCGGGAAGCGAGCAGCCGGGCAATGGCTGCTTTGTCTTTGTTCAATTGTGCAGTCAATGCGTTGATGTCTTCAAACTTCATTTCCGGTCGTATGCGGCTCACAAATTCGATTTTCATTTCTTTGTAATAAATGTCATCGTTGAAGTCTATGAGATGTACCTCGATGCTCATGTCTTTTCCGTTGTTGAGTGTCGGACGGTAGCCGATGTTCAGCATGCCGGGGTATGTGTCATTGCCTATATATGCGTAGACAGCATATACTCCGGTTTCAGGAATCAGCTTTTCTGCGCATGAAGGCTTCAGATTGGCCGTTGGGAATCCCAGCTTGCGCCCAACTTTATATCCGTCGATGACAGTCCCGCTTATATAATAGGAATATCCTAAATATTGGTTAGCCTTTTTAACATCCCCTTTTTTCAGCAGTTCCCGTATCAGGGTAGAGCTGATGCTTTGTCCGTCCTCAGTCAATGCTTTTGCCTGTACGACTTCCATGCCAAGTTCTTTGCCGTATTTGCAATAATTCTCGAATCCTTCGCTCCGGTTGTGTCCGAAGCGATGATCATATCCGATGATCAATGTTTGCACATGATATTCTTCATGGAGCAGCCGCATGAATTCATAGGCTGTCAGTTGGGAAAGTGCTTCTGTGAATGGAAGCATCAGGCAATAGTCGGCACTTGTAAAAGACAGCAGCTCTTCTTTTTGTTTCAGGCAAGATAAAAGCTGGGGCTGATAGTCTGCATGCATAACCTGTCTTGGGTGTACAGGAAATGTAATCAGTGCCGAACATAAACCTTCTCTTTTGGCTGTTTCGGAAACCTGACGGATCAGATAGCGATGTCCTCGGTGAACTCCGTCAAAGCATCCGATCGTGGCGACGCATGGTGGAAGTTTGTGGTTGGTACTGTCTGTCAGAATCATTTTTCCGTTTGATAATTATCGGTGGTTTAGGATGCTCGGCTCAAAAGAATACTGCACGGAGGTCACCGCCCGGGATATAATGAAAAGTATGGAGGCCGGCTGAAGATGCTGCCTGGCAGTTTGCCTCAGAATCATCGATGAAGAGAGTTTCATCGGCTTTTAGTCCGGCTTCCTTGAGCGCTGCGATGAATATCTGAGGATCCGGTTTGGCCAAATGCATCCGGAAAGACAGAAATATGTGTTTAAAGTAGTCTTCCACTTTGTATCCATTGTAGTTGAAGGCTTTTGCCCCGCAGAGCCAGTGCAGTTCGTTCGTGTTGCTCAGCAGGTATAGGTTATAATGCGAACCAAGTTCCAGCAGCAGTTCTAACTTTTCAGGGGGAATAGACTTTAATTGGGTATTCCATGCTTTGTCGATGTCTTCGTCTGCTACTTCCTTCCCGATGATCCGGCGGATTTCCTGATGGAAGCCGGCGGTATCCAGCGCACCGGATTCGTATGCGCTGAATACTCCCAGCTCGTTTGTGCCCGTGAGCAGTGTCTTGACATCGGCTCCCAGCCGTTCGAAAGCTTGGATGCAACCTTCTGTGTTGAGGTCAATCAGTACGCCTCCCCAGTCAAAGATGATGTTATGAATTTGTGGATTCACGGTGTCTTCAGTTTTTTTTCAGTCGTTTGATACCTCTTGCTATTTCTCCAATCCATAAAACAAATGATGTGCCGCCTATGATATACAGCCATTCGTTCAGCGAAAGCGGTTCGGTTCGGAACACTTTTCCGCCGAAAGTGACGATGATGAACTGTCCGATCAGGATAATCAGCGCAACGCCGAGCATTCCTAAAGCATGGCTTGCATCGCGGAATATCGAGTGGCTTGTTCCGAATACACTTGCATTAAACAGATTCCAGAACTGGAGCATTACGAAGATTGTGAAGAAGATGGTCAAGTAATGAACGTCCATTTCTCCATTCGGCAGAACTCCTCCCGGCAGTGTCTTGAAGTAATAGAGAATGCCCATCAGAATGACGAGGAATCCCAGGCCGACGCCGAAAATGTTGTTCCGCATGACAGGGGTGATGATGAAGTCTGTCCGTTTGCGCGGCTTTTCGTTCATAACATCCATGCTTGGCGAGATTGATGCTAAAGCCATGGCCGCAAATGTGTCCATAATCAAGTTTACCCAAAGCATTTGAGTGACAGTCAGCGGGAGTGATGTTCCGAAGAAGGCTCCAAACAGTACGCTCAGCAAGGCTACCACATTGATGGTGAGCTGGAACACGATGAAACGTTGGATGTTCTTGTAGAGCGAACGTCCCCACATGACGGCTGTCGCGATGCTGTTGAACGAATCGTCGAGCAGGGTGATGTCGCTGGCTTCTTTGGCTACTGACGTTCCTGTTCCCATAGACAGGCCTACCTGTGCATGATTCAATGCCGGCGCATCGTTTGTCCCGTCACCGGTTACGGCAACTACGGCCCCTTTCTTCTGGAGCAGCTGAACCAGACGCTGTTTGTCCATCGGACGGGCACGGCTCATTACTTTCAAGTCGAGTACGCGCTCGAGAGCTTCTTCATCAGTCAGCGCTTCAAATTCTACTCCTGTGATTCGGTTGCGTTCGGTATCTTCCGGTTTCCACAGGCCGATCTGGCGTGCAATCTCTGTCGCTGTTCCCGGAGTGTCACCGGTAACGATCTTGATACCTATTCCGGCTGACTGGCAGCGTTTGACTGCGTCAGGAACGTCCGGACGGATAGGATCGCTGATGGCAAAAATTCCCAAGAAAGTCATTCCTCCCTGATTAACCAGTTCGGCACAGTCGTTTGACTCATTATTCCCTACATATTTATATGCAAGTCCCAATGTACGCATAGCCTTGTTTTGGTAGGCAAGCAGCTGTTCGTTGTTTTTTGCTATATCTTCTTTGCTAAGGCTGCATTTCCCCATTACGATTTCGGGCGCACCTTTTATATATAATATGCGCTTTCCCTGGATTGGGGAGTCAACTAAGGTTGCCATGTATTTGCGTTCGGTGGAGAATGTCAACTGGTTGACAACTTTTGCGTTTTCACGTAACTTCACATAGTCCTTTCCTTTTCCGTTCAGCCAAAGCAGCAAAGCTACTTCTGTGGGATTTCCTACACCTGACGGCTTTTCTCCTTCGCCTTTTTCCTCAAGGAAGGCCGTAGAGTTGGCGGCAATACCTTCGGCTATCAGGTCCGGGTTGCTTTCGTCAAGTTTGGCTTCGTATACTTGCATCAGATTTTGTGTCAGTGTGCCGGTCTTGTCTGTGCAGATGACGGTAATGGCACCCATTGTTTCGCAAGCGTGCATTTTACGCACCAGATTGTTTGTTTTCAGCATGCGGCGCATGTTCAAAGCCAGACTCAGTGTAACGCTCATCGGGAGTCCTTCGGGCACGGCTACAACAATCAGTGTAACTGCCATCATGAAATATTTCAGTACGATGCGCGCAATATCCAGCCATTGGTGCCAGTCGCTTACAACATTTGCGTTGAGGTAGGCATAGAGATCTTTTCCTGTAAATATAATAAATGTAAGGGCAGCGATCGTGAATCCTACTTTGCCGATGAGGTTGGCCAGCTTGCTCAACTGGATGTTCAGCGGAGTCTGTTCCTGGCTCTGTTCGGTTGCCTGACGAGCGACTTCTCCGATTTCTGTAGCATCGCCTACACGGTCTACCCGCATGGTTCCATGCCCGTCCGTTATTGTTGTACCGCGCATGACCGTATTGGAAGGATAAGTAGCTTCTTCATCGAAATGGGCTTTGTCGGTAGTTTTGTTTACCATCAGCTCTCCTGTCAGACTAGATTCGTTGACCTGGAGAGAAACCGCCTCTATAAGCGTTCCGTCGGCAGGCACTTCTTCTCCCGTGTTTAGGATAACGATATCTCCCACCACTACATCTTTGCGTGGTATTTCATGGACTTTCCCGTTCCGGATGACCGTTACTGGAGTTTCTTCTCCTACGGCATTCAGCAAGTCAAACTTTTTATTGGCATCATATTCAAAATAGAATCCGATTCCGGTTGCCAGGAAGATGGCAAAAAAGATGCCGATTGTTTCAGCGTATTCGTTTTCAATGATAGAAATGATCAGAGAGAAAACAGCGGCCACAAGCAGCACCCGAATGACAGGGTCCTGAAATTTTTCGAGGTAAAGTTTCCAGATAGAAGGACGTTTGGGGGGAGTCAGCAGATTCACTCCATGCTGTTCGCGGCTTTTGAGAACTTCCTGATCAGTAAGTCCCGTAAGATGCGGTTCGTTAGATTTTGATGACATATATCTGAAAATTAAACATTAGTGGCGCAAATTTACAATATATCTTGAAAGAAGAATGATTAAAATGCTTTTTTTATTATTTTTTTTGCGCAAACTATTGCAGTTTTCAGATGAAAGGCTTACTTTTGCAGCAGTTTTGAAACACATTCAAAATGTCGGACTTGTAGCTCAGTTGGTTAGAGCAACAGACTCATAATCTGGAGGTCCCAGGTTCAAGCCCTGGCTGGTCCACATTAAGAATCAAGCACTTACGAGAAATCGCAAGTGCTTTTTTCTTTATCTGCGTAGACAATGCGTAAACAAACGGTTTGAGTTGGCTTTTCCAGCTTTATTTTTAGTACAAATATACTGATTCTATTTGAAATACGGTTAGCCACTTGGTATTTTTGCGGCATTTTACTTGGTGTTTTTGTGGCTATTTATTCCGTATTTTTGCGGTGTTTCACTTGGTGCTCTTGCGGTAAACAGCTATAATTAGTCAGATAGATTAGCTATCAGTTCCATCCTCTCCTCTTCGCTTAAGCCCTTCAGCATCTCCAACAAAGCTTTCTTATCTACAACTGGGGCAGTTTCTTTAGGCTTCTCATTAAGCAAATAATAATTGTATTCCAACATCTTCGCAAGAGGATAGGCACCTATATAGTTGGAAGTGATGTCACTGCCACCACTATGCCCCATGCTGTCGCTTATATATTTATAAGGTACGACGCCTGAATTATTGAGATTGGTAGCAAAGCTATGTCTTGCCCATGTTGGTGATGGTGTTTGTTCCAATCCTATGAGTTTAGCGACTTTTGCCATGTGCTCACGTATGTATCTGTTATAACGTCGGATAACCCATATCTCCTGTTCAGGGGTGTCCAATATTTCTTTCTGACACTCTTAAAAGAAGAAATAAGATAAATTGAAAATTAGACAAGAGGAATGAGGGCTTTTTAGAAGAAAGTCCATTTTATAGGGTGATTCAGAAAAAATCTAATTTATGAAACTATCTCAAACACGATTTGATATAATCTTCTATTTCTTGGGCAGTGACAGCATACACAGGTGCAAGCTGTTCAAAGTGTGCATCTCTTGCGAAGCGGTTGCCATTGGTCAGCATGGCAAGCAGATTCTTGGATTTAAGCCGATGCCCTGAATAGGAAAGAGCTAAAGATATTAGTTCATTGATAGAAACACCAGACTTTAGGATGGAGTAAATATCATAATAGTCACGGAAGTTGCTCCTGCGCAACATGACCTCCATCTTCATAGCTCCAATGGCTTTTACATCTGCCAATCGTACATGATTCAAGTAATCCACAGGCTTATCAACAGGAGAATACTTCGGACAGGCATAAAAGGAGAATTTCACTCCAGCTACCACATACTCCACATGGTCTATGTCCAAAATGTCTTTATGTTGGATTTCGCCAACAGTGGCAAGCTCTTTCTCTATCTGGTACCATGCCACTTCCATCTTTTCAGTTTTGGAGATCCGCCATTTCATAAAGTCCAAATCTTCACTTTGGCGTGTACCTATCTGCAAGGACAAGGCAGTACCACCCACCAAAAGATAGGGCTTGATGCAGTCTAATTTAGAAACCGCTTCAAAGATTTGTCGGGTGTGTGGCGCTAAACCTTTCATGCAAGCATCTTATTTAGGTGACGGGTAGCCATAGACTTTATATAGGCATCCGGCTTCTTCGCCTTGAAATAGTACCAAGCAAAGAAGCGGTTCAATGTGTAGAGATATTCCTCTTGCGGGATAAGGTAATCCAGCCATACCTGCTTTATCTTCTTAAAAGGATAAATCAGGAAAAGCTGGTTGATTTCATCCAAGTCAAGATGCAACAAGGTCTTTTCAATCAGCATATCATCGGGAATATCCTTGATTGAATCCTCATTGTACGACCAAAAGCAATGCTCCTGCTTTAGCTTCGCCAATAGTTCTTGTTTGATTGCATCATTTGACATAACGCATGTCTATTAGAATACCACAAAATTAGTGATTATTCCTGTTGAGAACAAATAAAAAGGTGAGAATGTTGCGCATATCTTATCATCAGATTTTTTCAATCTTGGCATACTTATAAGAGCCCATTAGCAGGTTTGCAAGCGCTTGTCTTCTATGGGATGGGGTAGAGGTGCCGGCTATTCCGGCAAGATGAAGATCTTGTGCGGAGCACGCCCCTTTGTCCCCAGTTTCTTTTCCTTGACCCATTTCTGCAAATCCCTAAGTGCTTTGGATTTCAGCAGGCCGGTCATTTCGCCGTATTCGGTACGGGTGATGGACGGGTTTGACTTCAGGTATGCTTCCAGCTTCTCCCATCTTGACTCCTCGGTGGAGGTTCTGCTCTCTTGAAACCTGCATTCTTTTCTGGCTCTTTCAAGCTGGCCTGAGCATCCGTTGCTGAATGTGCGTGAAACTCTGAAGTTTACTCCAGCGAATTCGACCGACTGAGCGTTCCGTTTGGACGGATCTGTCACCATGCGTTTGGCCTCCAGACGCGCTGAGGCAAACCCGATGTTTCCGACTTGTACATGGTAGCCTTGTGAGATGTAGTGCAAGATCCATCTTTCCATCTCTGTCATTATTCCGATCACATCCCCCGTCTTGAAGCTGGAAGCTCTGGAGATCTGTTCGGCCAGTTCCTGAAACGACAACGTCCCTTTCGAAACTATTTGGGGATAGAAGCTCTTGCCGTTTTCTTGGCTTTCCGCCGTTTCGCTTTGTTCGGGGTCCTTGAAAGAAGGTTTTTTTCTGAAATCATACTGTGCAGGCATAGGCATTTGGGTTGAATTGTTTGAAAAATATTACAGTCCAGCGTGTGAACCGTATAGTCCACACAAGTGATCCGTACGGTTCGCATGTCTGAACTATATAGACCAGCACGTGAACCGTAGAATGTCTTCAGCAAATATAATGAATTTTTCGCGCGAAGTCAAGTGCTTTGCTCCCTGCCGCTGCAATTTTCTGCTTTCTCCGTTTTTGAAATCCTAACTTTTTCTTTAAATTTGTCCCTGCAAACTTGAAACCAATTATAAAGACAATAATCATGGAAAACGAAAACAAGAACCAGCTTCAGATTGAGCTGAAGGAAGAAGTTGCAAAGGGAACCTATGCAAACCTTGCTATACTGACACATTCTACATCAGAGTTCATCATTGATTTTGTGGCCATTATGCCCGGTCTGCCTAAAGCCAGCGTGCAGTCGCGAATCGTCATGACGCCCGAACATGCCAAGCGCCTTCTCTTTGCCTTGCAGGACAATGTGGCGAAATATGAAAAGACTTTCGGAACGATCCGCATGCCCGAACAGCAGCAGGGCGGCAAAACTTTTGTTCCGCCGTTGAGCGATTTCAAGGGAGAGGCTTAAAAAAGTATAAAATAATCAGCTTGAGGTCCGATTGCCGTCTTTTTTCGGCGGGTCGGACCTTTTTTATTATAAAACAGTTTGTCTATTAAAAAGTTATTTGTAATTTTGCAGCCCGAAATGCGTAGTTTCGCTTGGATTGGAAAAACAATAAACAAAATATATAACAATTAAAAATCAAACAAAATGCCTACTATTCAACAGTTAGTAAGAAAAGGAAGAAAGGTTTTGGTTGAGAAGAGTAAATCGCCGGCACTCGATTCATGTCCGCAAAGACGTGGCGTTTGCGTGCGTGTTTACACTACAACTCCGAAGAAACCGAATTCAGCAATGCGTAAAGTTGCCCGTGTGCGTCTGACAAACTCTAAGGAAGTGAACTCTTACATCCCGGGTGAAGGACACAACCTGCAGGAACACTCAATCGTATTGGTTCGCGGCGGTCGTGTGAAAGACCTTCCGGGTGTGCGCTATCACATTGTTCGCGGTACATTGGATACAGCGGGTGTGGCTGGCCGTACACAAAGACGTTCCAAATACGGCGCTAAGCGTCCGAAACCAGGACAGGCTCCGGCAGGAAAAGGCAAGAAGTAATTGTTTGCTGAGTACAATCCTAGACAAAACTTTTTATTAATCCGTTTTGGTTTGTTGGAAAAAGCTTTAAGGTTGAGTAAATGTCTCGGAGGAGATGTTGAAGTAAACATGATGCAGCCCCAAACTGAACATTATTATCAAACAAAATGAGAAAAGCAAAACCAAAGAAACGCGTGATCCTTCCGGATCCGGTTTACAGTGACGTAAGAGTTTCCAAGTTCGTTAACCATCTGATGTATGATGGAAAGAAGAACAAGTCGTATGAAATCTTTTACGGAGCGATGAAAACGATTGAGAACAAGCTTCCGGGTGAAGAAAAATCAGCATTGGAAGTGTGGAAAAAGGCTTTGGAAAACGTAACTCCGCAAATCGAAGTTAAGTCCCGCCGCATCGGTGGAGCGACTTTCCAGGTTCCTACTGAAATCCGTCCCGAACGTAAAGAGTCAATCTCCATGAAGAACTTGATTTCTTTCGCGCGCAAGCGTGGAGGCAAGTCGATGGCTGACAAGCTGGCAGCAGAAATCCTTGACGCTTACAATGAACAGGGAGGTGCTTTCAAACGTAAAGAGGATATGCACCGTATGGCCGAAGCTAACCGTGCATTCGCTCATTTCAGATTCTAATTAACACTTTAATAAGGATTTAAGATGGCTAAACATGATTTGCATTTGACCCGTAATATCGGTATCATGGCTCACATCGATGCCGGTAAGACGACAACTTCAGAACGTATTCTGTTCTACACCGGTTTGACCCACAAGATTGGTGAAGTTCACGACGGTGCGGCTACTATGGACTGGATGGAGCAGGAGCAGGAACGTGGTATCACTATCACTTCTGCAGCTACTACTACGTACTGGACTTATGCGGGCAACAAATATAAAATTAACTTGATTGACACTCCGGGACACGTTGACTTTACTGCTGAGGTTGAACGTTCTCTGCGTGTGCTTGACGGTGCGGTGGCTACTTATTGTGCTGTCGGAGGCGTTGAGCCGCAGTCGGAAACTGTATGGCGCCAGGCTGACAAGTACAATGTTCCGCGTATCGGTTATGTCAATAAGATGGACCGTTCGGGTGCCGACTTCTTTGAAGTTGTCCGCCAGATGAAGGACATTCTGGGCGCTAACCCGTGTCCGGTGGTAATTCCTATCGGTGCTGAGGAAAACTTCAAGGGTCTTGTCGATCTGATCAAGATGAAGGCGATTTATTGGCACGATGAAACCATGGGCGCTGACTATGAGGTTGATGACATCCCGGCTAACTTGATTGACGAAGCTCAGGAATGGAGGGACAAGATGCTGGAAAAGGTTGCTGAATTTGATGAAGCGCTGATGGAGAAGTATTTTGATGATCCTTCCACAATCACTGAAGAAGAAATCCTCCGTGCCTTGCGTGCCGGAACCTTGAAGATGGAAATCGTGCCGATGCTGTGCGGTTCTTCATTCAAGAACAAGGGTGTGCAGACTTTGCTTGACTATGTGTGCGCATTCCTGCCGTCTCCGCTGGACACTCCGAACATTGTAGGTACCAACCCGGCTACCGGTGCTGAAGAAGACCGCAAGCCGGATGAAAACGAAAAGACTTCGGCTTTGGCATTCAAGATTGCCACTGACCCGTATGTAGGACGTCTGACTTTCTTCCGTGTTTACTCAGGTAAGGTTGAAGCAGGTTCTTATATCTACAACTCTCGTTCGGGCAAGAAGGAACGTGTTTCCCGTCTGTTCCAGATGCACTCTAACAAGCAGAATCCGGTTGACGTGATCAGCGCAGGTGATATCGGTGCAGGTGTAGGTTTCAAGGATATCCGTACGGGTGATACGCTGTGCGACGAAACAGCTCCGATTGTACTGGAGTCTATGGACTTCCCGGAACCGGTTATCGGTATCGCAGTAGAGCCGAAGACTCAGAAAGACTTGGACAAGCTGTCTAACGGTTTGGCTAAGCTGGCTGAAGAAGACCCGACATTTACTGTACGTACAGACGAGCAGACCGGCCAGACTATCATCTCTGGTATGGGCGAGCTTCACCTGGATATCATTATCGACCGTCTGAAACGCGAGTTCAAGGTTGAATGTAACCAAGGCCGTCCGCAGGTTAACTATAAGGAAGCCATCACCAAGACAGTTGAACTTCGTGAGGTTTACAAGAAGCAGTCGGGTGGTCGCGGTAAGTTTGCCGACATCATTGTATCGGTAGGCCCGGTTGACGAAGACTGGAAGCAGGGCGGTCTGCAGTTCGTTGATGAAGTGAAGGGCGGTAACGTGCCTAAGGAATTCATTCCTTCTGTACAGAAAGGATTCCAGACAGCCATGAAGAACGGTGTGTTGGCCGGCTTCCCGCTTGATTCGCTGAAAGTCGTTCTGAAAGACGGTTCGTTCCACCCGGTTGACTCTGACCAGCTCTCGTTCGAAATCTGTGCCATCCAGGCCTACAAGAACGCTTGTGTTAAGGCAGGTCCGGTGCTGATGGAGCCGATCATGAAGCTGGAAGTTGTAACTCCGGAAGAAAACATGGGTGACGTGATCGGTGACTTGAACAAGCGCCGCGGTCAGGTTGAAGGTATGGAAACCAGCCGTTCGGGTGCCCGCATCGTGAAGGCTATGGTTCCGCTGGCAGAAATGTTCGGATACGTGACGGCGTTGCGTACCATCACTTCAGGCCGTGCAACCTCTTCAATGACTTACGATCATCATGCGCAGGTTTCTTCTTCAATTGCCAAGGCAGTGCTCGAGGAAGTTAAGGGACGTGCGGATCTGGTGTAATATCTGAAAAATAAATTGAAGCTGATGAGGGTTAGCGAATGACTCTTAACCCTCAAGCTTCATTTTCTTGTTATATTAATTTTAAATGTTGGAAAACAAATGAGTCAAAAAATCAGAATCAAATTGAAATCTTACGATCACAATCTGGTTGACAAGTCAGCAGAAAAGATCGTAAAGACAGTAAAGGCTACGGGTGCTATCGTAAGCGGTCCGATTCCATTGCCTACACACAAGCGTATCTTTACAGTTAACCGTTCAACTTTCGTGAACAAGAAATCTCGCGAACAGTTTGAGCTGAGCTCTTACAAACGTCTGATTGACATTTATAGCTCAACGGCAAAAACGGTAGACGCTTTGATGAAGCTGGAATTGCCGAGCGGAGTAGAAGTAGAAATTAAAGTTTAATGTATTAAAAATTAACTGAAATGCCAGGATTATTAGGAAAGAAAATCGGAATGACATCCGTTTTCAGTGCTGATGGTAAAAATGTACCATGCACTGTTATCGAAGCTGGTCCTTGTGTGGTTACTCAGATTAAAAATGTAGAAAAAGATGGCTATGCAGCTGTTCAGTTGGGCTTCCAGGACAAGAAGGATAAGCACACAACCAAGCCGCTGATGGGTCACTTTAAGAAAGCCGGAGTAACGCCCAAGAGACACTTGGCCGAGTTCAAAGATTTCTCAGAAGAATTGAATTTGGGTGACACAATTACCGTAGAACTGTTCAACGACTCAGCTTATGTTGACGTTATCGGTACTTCTAAAGGTAAAGGTTTCCAGGGTGTTGTAAAACGCCACGGATTTGGTGGTGTAGGTCAGAGCACACACGGTCAGCACAACCGCGCCCGTAAGCCGGGTTCTATCGGTGCTTGTTCGTATCCTGCAAAAGTATTTAAGGGAATGCGCATGGCCGGCCGTATGGGTGGTGACAGAGTGACTACTCACAACTTGCAAGTATTAAAAGTTATACCCGAGCACAACCTGCTGTTGATCAAGGGTTCAGTTCCGGGTTACAAAGGTTCAATCGTAATAATTGAGAAATAATGGAAGTTAATGTATTAAATATTAAGGGTGAGGATACCGGAAGAAAGGCTGTCTTGAATGATACTGTTTTCGGGATTACACCGAATGATCACGCTATCTATCTGGACGTGAAGCAGTACTTGGCTAACCAGCGTCAGGGTACTCACAAGTCAAAAGAAAGAAGCGAAGTCAGTGGTTCTACCAGAAAGTTGGGTCGTCAGAAAGGTGGAGGCGGTGCTCGCCGCGGTGATATCAATTCTCCGCTTTTGGTAGGTGGCGGACGCGTGTTCGGTCCGAAGCCTCGTGACTATTCTTTCAAGCTGAACAAGAAGCTGAAAGTTCTTGCTCGCAAGTCAGCTCTGTCATATAAGGCACAGAACAACAGCATTATAGTTGTAGAAGACTTCTCTTTTGAAGCTCCTAAGACTAAAGAATTTATAAATGTTGTGAATAATCTGAAAGTGACTGGCAAGAAACTTCTTATGGTTTTGCCGGAAGCGAATAAAAACGTATATTTGTCCGCTCGTAACTTAGAGCGTACTAATATGGCAATTGCTTCTGCGCTGAATACATACACTGTATTGAACGCGGAAACTATTGTTGTGACTGAGAATGCGTTGAAAGCTATCGAGGAAACGTTGGTTAAATAATAAAAGAGGCTGAAGAATTATGAGAATAATCATTAAACCGCTAGTTACAGAAAAGATGACGCGCCTTACTGACAAGCTGAATCATTTCGGCTTTGTGGTGCGTCCGGACGCTAACAAGCTTGAGATCAAGCGTGAAATCGAGGCTTTATATAACGTGACAGTTGTGTCTGTAAATACAATGCGCTATATGGGCAAGAACAAGACACGCTATACCAAATCCGGCCTTATCAAGGGCCGCGCAAACGCTTACAAGAAAGCGATTGTAACCTTGAAGGAAGGCGACACTATTGATTTTTACAGCAATATTTAAATAGAAGATGGCAGTACGTAAATTTAAGCCCACAACACCGGGGCAAAGACACAAGATTATTGGTACTTTTGAAGAGATTACTGCATCGGTACCAGAAAAATCTCTTGTACGCGGGATGCGTTCTACAGGTGGTCGTAACAACGACGGAAAGATGACAATGCGCTATATCGGCGGCGGTCACAAGAGAAAATATCGTTTGATTGACTTCAAGAGAAACAAAGACGGTGTTCCAGCAGTCGTGAAGACAATTGAATACGATCCGAACCGTTCGGCTCGTATCGCTTTGCTGTTTTATGCTGATGGTGAAAAGAGATACATCATTGCTCCTAATGGATTGCAAGTCGGCACTACTTTGATGTCAGGACCGGACGCAGCGCCTGAGATTGGTAATACGCTTCCGCTCGAAAACATCCCGGTGGGTACGGTGATTCATAACATTGAGTTGCACCCCGGTCAAGGAGCTGTGCTTGTAAGATCGGCTGGTAATTTTGCTCAGTTGACTTCTCGCGAAGGCAAGTATTGCGTTATCAAATTGCCTTCAGGTGAGTTGAGAAAGATTTTATGTACTTGTAGAGCTACTGTCGGTAGCGTCGGGAATTCAGACCATGCGCTGGAGTCTTCGGGTAAGGCCGGACGTTCACGCTGGCTGGGACGTCGCCCGCACAACCGTGGTGTGGTAATGAACCCTGTTGATCACCCGATGGGTGGTGGTGAAGGTCGTCAGTCCGGAGGTCATCCGAGATCTCGTAAGGGATTGTATGCTAAGGGCTTGAAGACTAGATCACCGAAGAAGCAGTCGTCTAAGTATATAATCGAGAGAAGAAAGTAAAAACAACTGATTAATTGAGTAATTTATGAGTCGTTCATTAAAAAAAGGTCCGTATATTGACGTAAAACTGGAAAAGAAAGTGCTTGCGATGAATGAAAGCGGCAAGAAGTCAGTTGTTAAGACATGGGCCAGAGCTTCAATGATTTCGCCTGATTTTGTCGGGCATACAATTGCAGTTCATAACGGTAACAAATTTATTCCTGTTTATGTTACTGAAAACATGGTTGGACACAAGTTGGGAGAGTTCGCTCCGACACGTACATTCCGTGGTCATGCAGGTAACAAGAAAAAATAATGACAGGATTGCTTGTTGAAACAAAAAAGTAATAAAAATAATGGGAGCAAGAAAAAGAATATCGGCTGAAAAAATTAAGGAAGCCCGTAAAACCATGTATTTTGCAAAATTGCGGAATGTGCCTACTTCTCCTCGGAAAATGCGCCTTGTGGCTGACATGATTCGTGGTATGGAGGTGAACAGAGCGCTGGGTGTGCTGAAGTTCTCTACAAAAGAGGCTTCTATCAGACTTGAAAAGCTGTTGCGCTCTGCAATCGCAAACTGGGAACAGAAAAACGAACGTAAGGCCGAAGACGGCGAATTGTTTGTGACTACGATTTTTGTTGACGAAGGAGTGACTCTGAAAAGAATGAGACCGGCTCCGCAGGGTAGAGGTTACAGAATTCGCAAACGTTCTAATCACGTGACTTTGTTCGTGGGATCAAAGAATACTAATGATAAAAATTGAGATCTAGATGGGACAGAAAGTTAATCCGATAAGCAACCGTTTAGGAATTATCAGAGGATGGGATTCTAATTGGTACGGTGGCAAGAACTATGGTGATGCTTTGTTGGAAGACAGCAAAATCCGTAAATACCTGAATGCCAGACTTGCAAAAGCCAGCGTTTCAAGAATTGTAATAGAACGTACTCTCAAGCTTGTGACTATCACAGTTTGCACTGCTCGTCCGGGTCTTATCATTGGTAAAGGTGGTCAGGAAGTTGATAAGTTGAAAGAGGAGTTGAAGAAGATTACCGACAAGGATATCCAGATCAATATCTTCGAAGTGAAGAAACCTGAACTTGACGCTGTGATCGTAGCTAACAACATCGCCCGCCAGGTTGAAGGCAAAATCGCTTACCGCCGTGCCATCAAGATGGCTATCGCTAACACGATGCGTATGGGTGCCGAAGGTATCAAGGTTTTGATTTCCGGTCGTTTGAACGGCGCTGAAATGGCTCGTTCTGAAATGTATAAGGAAGGACGCACGCCGTTGCATACTTTCCGTGCAGACATCGATTATTGTCACGCTGAAGCCTTGACAAAAGTTGGTCTGCTGGGTATCAAGGTATGGATTTGCCGCGGTGAGGTTTATGGCAAGCGTGAGCTTGCGCCGAACTTCGTTCAGACAAAAGAGAACAACGGACGTGGCGGCAACAACAATGGTGGAAAGAATTTCCGCAGAAAGAAAAACAACAATCGCTAACGAATTTGAATTTTAGGAATTATGTTACAACCGAAAAAGACAAAATTCAGAAGACAGCAGAAAGGCAGCGCAAAGGGTATCGCCCAGAGAGGCCATCAGTTGGCTTTCGGAAGCTTTGGTATCAAGTCTTTGGAAACAAGATGGATTACCGGTCGTCAGATTGAAGCTGCCCGTATTGCTGTGACAAGATATATGCAACGTCAAGGTCAGATTTGGATTCGCATCTTCCCTGACAAGCCTATTACTCGCAAGCCTGCAGATGTGCGTATGGGTAAAGGAAAAGGTAACCCCGAAGGATTTGTGGCTCCTGTTACTCCTGGACGCATTCTCATTGAGGTGGAAGGTGTTTCCTTTGATGTGGCGAAAGAAGCTTTGCGTCTTGCCGCTCAGAAACTTCCAGTTACTACTAAGTTTATTGTAAGACGTGATTACGACGCAAGTCAAAATGTTTAATGAGTTATGAAGATTGCAGAAATTAGACAGTTGCCGACTAACGAATTGGCTGAACGTGTGCAGACAGAGGAGATGAACTACAAACAGATGCTGCTGAATCATGCGATTTCTCCGCTTGAAAATCCTGCTCAGATTAAAACTTTGCGCAGAACTATTGCGCGCATGAAGACAGTATTGCGTCAGAGAGAACTTAATAAATAAAATTGGTCTCATGGAAGGTAGAAATTTAAGAAAAGAAAGAACGGGTGTTGTAGTGAGCAACAAGATGGACAAGACTATTGTCGTTGCTACCAGATTTAAGGAGAAACACCCTATTTATGGCAAATTCGTCGCTAAGACGAAGAAATATCATGCTCACGATGAGAAGAATGACTGCCAGATCGGCGATACTGTCCGTATTATGGAAACTCGTCCTTTGAGCAAGACTAAGAGATGGAGATTGGTTGAAATTATTGAAAGAGCTAAATAATTATGATACAGGCAGAATCCAGACTTACAGTATGTGACAACAGTGGCGCAAAGGAAGCTCTCTGCATCCGCGTACTCGGCGGAACAGGGCGACGTTACGCTTCTGTAGGGGATGTGATTGTCGTTTCTGTAAAGAGCGTCATCCCCTCAAGTGATATTAAAAAAGGTGCAGTATCAAAGGCTTTGATTGTACGTACAAAGAAAGAAATTCGTCGTGCTGACGGTTCTTACATTCGTTTTGATGACAATGCTTGCGTTCTGCTGAACAATGCAGGCGAAATTCGTGGAAGCCGTATCTTCGGCCCCGTTGCCCGTGAGTTGCGTGCAGTAAACATGAAAGTCGTTTCTTTGGCACCTGAAGTACTTTAATTTTGTAAAAGATTCAAAAGTAATGAGTAAGTTACATATTAAAAAAGGCGATATAGTTTACGTGAACTCCGGTGATGACAAAGGCAAAACTGGACGTGTGTTGAAAGTTCTCGTTAAGGAACAGCGCGCTGTGGTTGAAGGTATCAATATGGTATCTAAGAGAACTAAGCCGAGTGCTAAGAATCCTCAGGGTGGTTTGGTTAAGATGGAGGCCCCTGTGCACATCTCTAATCTGAACCCGTTGGATCCTAAGACAGGAAAGCCGACTCGTATCGGGAGAAGAGAAAGTTCTGACGGAAGAACATTTGTTCGTTACGCTAAAAAATCAGGAGAGGAGATTAAATGATGAGTAATACTGCAAGCCTTAAGAAAGAATATGCAGAGCGCATTGCTCCTGCGTTGAAGAATAAATTCCAGTATTCTTCGCCCATGCAAATTCCCGTACTCAAGAAGATTGTGATTAATCAGGGCTTGGGTATGGCTGTTAATGACAAGAAGATTATTGATGTCGCTATTAACGAGCTGACTGCCATCACTGGACAGAAAGCTGTGGCTACCGTTTCACGCAAGGATATCGCTAACTTCAAGTTGCGTAAGCAGATGCCGATCGGTGTTATGGTGACTTTGCGCCGTGACAGAATGTATGAATTCCTTGAAAGACTGGTTCGCGTCGCTTTGCCGCGTATCCGCGACTTCAAAGGCATTCAGAGTAAGTTTGACGGTAAAGGTAATTATACCCTCGGTATTGAGGAACAGATTATTTTCCCGGAAATAAACATCGACAATATCACTAAGATTCTTGGTATGAACATAACTTTTGTTACTTCTGCCAAAACAGATGAAGAGGGTTATGAGCTGCTGAAGGAATTCGGTTTACCGTTTAAAAACGCACAAAAAGATTGATAGATTATGGCAAAAGAATCAATGAAGGCTCGTGAGGTTAAAAGAGCCAAGCTTGTTGCAAAGTATGCTGAGAAGCGTGCTGCGTTGAAGAAGATTGTGAATTCAGGCGACCCTGTTGCTGCTTTTGAAGCTGCTCAGAAACTTCAGAAACTGCCTAGAAATTCCAACCCGATTCGTTTGCACAACCGTTGCAAACTGACAGGTCGTCCCAGAGGATATATGCGTCAGTTTGGCATTTCACGTATTCAGTTCCGTGAAATGGCTTCTAATGGTTTGATTCCAGGCGTTAAGAAAGCTAGCTGGTAATTTTTTTATTAAATATTGTCAGGGTAGTCCTGATTAATTTAACAATTTATTTTATGACAACAGATCCAATCGCAGATTATCTCACAAGATTGAGAAATGCAATCAGTGCTAAGCACAGAGTTGTGGAAGTACCTGCTTCAAATTTGAAAAAGGAAATAACCAAGATCCTTTTTGACCAGGGGTACATTCTGAACTATAAGTTTATTGAAGATGGTCCTCAGGGTACTATCAAGGTAGCTTTGAAGTATGATGCAGTTAGTAAGGAAAATGCTATCAAGAAGCTGCTGAGAGTATCTACTCCGGGTATGCGTAAGTATACTGGCTATAAAAACATGCCGAGAGTAATTAATGGATTAGGTATTGCTATTTTATCTACATCCAAAGGTGTCATGACAAACAAGGAAGCCGCAAAGCTGAAAATTGGCGGCGAAGTTCTTTGCTTTGTATATTAATGTAGGAGGATAAACGATGTCAAGAATAGGTAAATTACCCGTTGTTATTCCTGCCGGAGTTACTGTTACTCTTAAGGATAACGTAGTGAATGTTAAAGGCCCGAAAGGTGAGTTGAGCCAGTTTGTGGATCCTTCGATCAGCGTTGAAATTGTTGACGGCCATGTTATTCTGAAAGAAAGAGAAGATGCTCTGGTGGATAATCCTAAGCAGCGTCATGCTTTCCACGGCCTGTATCGTGCGTTGGTTCATAATATGGTTGAAGGTGTGTCCAAAGGCTATAGAAAAGAACTGGAACTCGTAGGTGTCGGTTATCGCGCATCAAATAACGGCAACGTTATTGATTTCGCTCTGGGCTATACGCATAACATCTTTATGCAGTTGCCTCCTGAAGTTAAAGTTGAAACTAAGTCTGAAAGAAATAAGAATCCTCTTATTATATTGGAATCTTGTGACAAGCAGCTGCTTGGTCAGGTTTGTGCAAAAATTCGTTCTTTCCGTAAGCCTGAACCTTATAAAGGTAAAGGTATCAAGTTTGTTGGCGAAGAAATTCGGAGAAAGTCTGGTAAATCAGCTGGCGCTAAGTAATTCACATAAAATTGCATTATTATGACAACAAAAATGAATAGACGGATTAGAATCAAATATAGAATTCGTAAGAAAATATCAGGTACACCTGAACGTCCGCGAATGAGTGTTTTTAGAAGCAACAAGCAGATTTATGTTCAAGTCATCGATGACTTGAGCGGAACGACACTGGCTGCAGCTTCTTCTTTGGGCATGGATAAAATGCCGAAGAAGGAACAGGCTGCCAAAGTGGGTGCATTGATTGCCCAGAAAGCTCAGGAAGCTGGTATTACGACTGTCGTATTCGACCGTAATGGTTACTTGTATCATGGGAGAGTAAAAGAGGTTGCAGATGCTGCACGTAACGGTGGACTTAAATTTTAATTGATTATGGCAGTTTATAATAGAGTTAAGATAACTAACGATATTGAGTTAAAAGACAGATTGGTTGCCATCAACCGTGTGACCAAGGTGACTAAAGGTGGTAGAACTTTCAGCTTTTCTGCTATTGTAGTCGTTGGAAACGAAGACGGTATCATTGGTTGGGGACTTGGAAAGGCAGGTGAAGTTACTGCGGCTATCGCTAAAGGAGTAGAAGCTGCCAAGAAGAATCTTACTCGTGTTCCTATCATCAAAGGTACTGTGCCTCATGAACAAACCGCAAAATTTGGCGGTGCTAATGTATTCATCAAGCCGGCATCTACCGGTACCGGTGTTGTTGCTGGAGGTGCGATGCGTGCAGTTTTGGAGAGTGTAGGCGTTACGGATGTCCTTGCTAAGTCAAAAGGTTCTTCCAACCCTCATAATCTGGTTAAAGCTACAATTCTGGCTTTGAATGAAATGAGAGATGCCCGCACAATCGCGCAGGTTCGTGGTATCAGTTTGGACAAAGTTTTTAGAGGATAAGGAGGTATTCATGGCAACTATTAAGGTTAAGCAGATTAAGAGTAGAATTGGTTCTCCCATCGATCAGAAGAGAACTTTGGATTCACTTGGACTTAAGAAGATGAATCATGTAGTTGAAGTGGAAGATACACCTTCTATTTTGGGAATGATTCGTAAAGTGCGTCATTTGGTTCAAGTGGTTAAGTAATATATTGTTAATAGATAAAGATTTTACAATATGAATTTAAGTAGTTTACGTCCTGCTCAAGGTTCCAATAAAGCCAGAAAACGTATCGGTCGTGGTCCGGGTTCAGGCATGGGTGGAACTTCTACTAGAGGACATAAAGGAGCTAAATCAAGATCAGGTTATTCAAAGAAGATTGGTTTTGAAGGAGGTCAGATGCCTCTCCAGCGTCGCGTTCCGAAATTTGGTTTCAAGAATATCAACCGTGTTGAATACAAAGCTGTTAACCTCGATGCTCTTCAGAAACTTGCAGAAGCTAAGAATCTGACAAAAGTAGGTGTTAATGACTTTATTGAAGCAGGTATTATTTCTTCTAATCAGTTAGTGAAAGTTCTTGGTAACGGTAGTTTAACTATCAAGCTTGATGTTGAAGCTAATGCTTTTTCAAAAAGTGCGGTAGCTGCAATCGAAGCCGTAGGTGGTAATGCAGTAAAACTCTGATTCAATGATACGATCTATTGAAACATTAAAAAATATATGGAAAATTGAGGATCTAAGAAAACGGATCCTCATTACTATATTGTTTGTTGCAATTTACAGGTTCGGTTCATTCGTGGTTCTTCCGGGAATAAATCCTGACATGTTGTCCAAATTGCACGAACAGACGAGCGAAGGTCTTCTTGCCTTGTTGAATATGTTTTCCGGAGGTGCCTTTTCTAATGCTTCAGTTTTTGCACTGGGTATTATGCCGTACATCTCGGCTTCAATTGTCATTCAGTTGCTGGCCATAGCTGTACCATACTTCCAGAAGCTTCAGCGTGAAGGTGAAAGCGGCCGTAGAAAAATAAATCAGTATACTCGTATTCTGACTATCATTATTCTCGTATTCCAAGCTCCTTCATACCTGATTAATTTAAAGATGCAAGCAGGTCCGGCTCTTAATGCTTCATTAGATTGGACTTTCTTTATTATAACTTCAACTTTAATCCTTGCAGGTGGCAGCATGTTCATACTGTGGCTGGGTGAACGAATTACAGACAAGGGTATAGGCAATGGTATTTCTTTGATCATTATGGTTGGTATCATTGCTCGTCTGCCTCAGTCTTTTTCGGGTGAGTTCGTTTCACGGCTTGCTTCGCCGGGTGCCGGTGGTATCATCATGTTCCTTATCGAGCTGGTATGCCTTCTGCTTGTGATTGCGGCTGCCATTATGTTGGTTCAGGGGGTTCGGAAGGTTCCTGTTCAATACGCCAAACGTATCGTCGGCAATAAGCAGTACGGCGGAGCCAGACAGTATATTCCTCTGAAGGTGAATGCAGCAAATGTGATGCCTATTATTTTTGCGCAGGCAATCATGTTTATACCTATTACTATCGTAGGTTTCTCGAACGTTGAAAATGCCAGCGGGATAGCCAGAGCGTTGATTGATCATACCAGTTTCTGGTACAATCTGGTATTTGCAGCATTGATTATTGTATTTACCTATTTTTATACGGCGATTACAATCAACTCAAATCAGATGGCAGAGGATATGAAGCGTAATAATGGCTTTATTCCTGGAATCAAACCAGGCAAAAATACAGCGGAGTATCTTGATACCATTATGTCAAGAATCACGCTGCCTGGTTCTATATTCTTGGCTATCATTGCAATCTTGCCTGCATTTGCCGGCCTCTTTGGCGTTCAGGCTGAGTTTTCACAGTTCTTTGGCGGAACTTCACTGCTTATTCTTGTCGGAGTTGTGCTTGACACGCTGCAGCAGGTTGAAAGTCATTTGTTGATGCGCCATTATGATGGTCTTCTCAGTTCAGGAAGAATCAAGGGACGTGCGAATGTCGGTGCTTACTAATTTAATGCTGTGATGATTTATCTCAAAACAGATGATGAAATAGAGCTTCTTCGTCAGAGTAATCTGCTTGTCGGCAGAACTCTGGCTGAAGTGGCAAAAAACATAAAGCCGGGCGTTACCACTAAGCAACTGGATAAGATTGCTGAAGAATTTATTCGCGATAATGGAGCCGTTCCTACCTTTAAGGGGGTTACAAGTCCTTATGGGCCTCCCTTTCCAGGTTCAATTTGTGCTTCCGTTAATGATGTGGTTGTTCATGGGATTCCTAATGACATACCATTGAAGGAGGGAGATATAGTTTCTATTGATTGCGGTACTTCTTTGAATGGGTTTTGCGGTGATTCAGCTTATACGTTTTGTGTAGGTGAGGTTGATGAGGAAGTGATGAAGCTGTTGAGAACTACAAAAGAGGCGCTCTATCTCGGGATTCAAAAAGCGGTTCATGGCAACAGAGTCGGTGATATAGGATGTGCTGTCCAAGATTGTTGCGAGGCACACAACTATGGAGTTGTCCGCGAATTGGTAGGACATGGTATCGGAAAGGAAATGCATGAAGATCCTCCGGTGCCAAACTACGGAAGAAAAGGTACGGGTCCTCTCTTGAAGCGGGGGATGTGTATCGCTATCGAACCGATGGTTTGTCAGGGTGAGCGTAATATCTATATGATGAATGACGGCTGGACCATCAGGACGCAAGATAAGAAAATGGCGGCTCATTTCGAACATACAGTTGCTGTAGGTTTGGGTAAGGCTGAGATTTTATCATCTTTTGAGTATATAGAACAAGTATTAGGAGATAAAGCAATTTAAATATGGCAAAGCAATCAGCTATTGAACAAGATGGAGTTATTGTTGAAGCATTGTCTAACGCAATGTTTCGAGTTGAACTGGAAAACGGACACGAGATCACTGCCCATATTTCTGGTAAAATGAGAATGCATTACATTAAAATACTTCCTGGAGATAAAGTAAAGGTAGAGATGTCACCTTATGATTTGTCGAAAGGAAGAATCGTTTTTAGATACAAATAAAAGAATAGAAAGATATGAAAGTAAGAGCATCATTAAAGAAACGTACGCCGGAATGCAAAATTGTTAGACGTAAGGGCCGTTTGTATGTTATTAACAAGAAAAATCCTAAGTATAAACAACGTCAAGGATAATTTATTATTTTTGCAAAAAAAATAAGTTGTAGTATATGGCTATAAGAATAGTTGGTGTAGATTTGCCTCAGAACAAAAGAGGTGAGATTGCGTTAACATACATTTATGGTATCGGACGCAGCAGTTCAGCAAAAATTTTGGATAAGGCCGGCATTGACCGTGACCTGAAAGTTAAGGATTGGACCGATGAGCAGGCGGCTAAAATTCGTGAGATTATAGGCGCTGAGTACAAAGTTGAGGGTGATTTACGTTCCGAAGTCCAGTTGAACATCAAACGTTTGATGGATATTGGTTGCTATCGTGGCATACGTCACCGTCTTGGCCTTCCCGTGAGAGGACAGAGCACAAAAAACAATGCGCGTACGCGTAAGGGAAGAAAGAAAACAGTTGCAAATAAGAAAAAAGCTACTAAATAATAATTGTTGATATGGCAAAAAAAACAGTCGCAGCTAAAAAAAGAAATGTCAAGGTTGATGCAAATGGACAGTTGCATGTTCATTCTTCATTCAACAACATCATTATTTCTTTAGCAAACAATGAAGGTCAGGTGATTTCTTGGTCTTCAGCAGGAAAGATGGGATTTAGAGGTTCCAAGAAGAACACTCCTTATGCAGCGCAGATGGCTGCTCAGGATTGCGCAAAGGTGGCGTATGATTTGGGCCTGAGAAAGGTTAAAGCTTATGTGAAAGGTCCTGGAAACGGACGTGAGTCTGCTATCAGAACTGTTCATGGTGCGGGTATTGAAGTTACTGAAATTGTTGACGTTACTCCATTGCCACACAATGGTTGTCGTCCTCCGAAAAGAAGAAGAGTGTAATTAAGATAACCTGTTTTCAGATGTAACTTGATTTTGTTTAATGGATTGCATTTCCTTTCTGTAATCGCGGCTGCAACAAATTGAGTTCATTTTAACAATTAAATTAGAAGAAAAATGGCTAGATATACTGGACCAAAATCAAAAATTGCCCGTAGATTCGGTGAGGCAATTTTCGGAGCTGATAAAGTTTTGTCAAAGAAAAACTATCCTCCCGGTCAGCATGGAAATTCTCGTCGCAGAAAGACCTCTGAATACGGTATCATGTTGGCTGAAAAGCAAAAAGCTAAATATACTTACGGTGTTCTCGAAAGACAATTCCGTAATCTGTTTGAAAAGGCAGCCCGTAAAAACGGTATTACCGGTGAGCTGTTGCTTCAAAGCCTTGAATGTCGTTTGGACAACGTTGTGTTCCGTTTGGGTATTGCGCCTACTCGTGCTGCAGCGCGTCAGCTGGTTAACCACAGACACATTACTGTGGATGGAAAGGTAGTTGGTATTCCTTCATTTGCAGTTAAGCCGGGTCAGGTGATAGGTGTTCGTGAAAAATCCAAGTCGCTTGAAGTGATTGCAGATTCTTTGGCTGGATTCAATCATAGCAAATACCCTTGGTTGGAATGGGATGATAACTCAAAGACAGGTAAGCTGTTGCATATTCCTGAAAGAGCAGACATTCCTGAAAACATTAAAGAACACTTGATCGTTGAATTGTACTCTAAATAATAATTAATTTCATGGCGATATTAGCATTTCAAAAACCTGATAAAGTATTAATGTTGGAAGCGGATTCAAAATTCGGAAAATTTGAATTTCGTCCGCTTGAGCCCGGTTTCGGTATTACCGTAGGTAATGCTTTACGCCGTATTCTCCTTTCTTCTCTGGAGGGATATGCCATCAATACGATACACATTGATGGCGTTGAGCATGAATTTGCTACCATACCAGGCGTTAAGGAAGATGTAACTAACATTATCTTGAATCTGAAGCAAGTCAGATTCAAGCAGATAGTTGAGGAATTCGAAAATGAGAAGGTGAGCATTACCGTTGAGAATTCTACTGAGTTTAAGGCAGGTGATATAGGTAAGTATTTGACCGGATTTGAAGTGTTAAATCCTGAATTAGTTATTTGCCATTTAGATTCAAAAGCAACTATTCAGATGGATGTTACCATTAACAAAGGCCGCGGATATGTGCCCGCTGATGAAAATCGCGAATTCTGCACCGATGTTAATGTAATACCTATCGATTCAATCTATACTCCTATTCGTAATGTAAAGTATTCAGTTGAAAATTATCGTGTTGAACAGAAGACCGATTATGAAAAGCTGATCCTTGAAATTACAACAGATGGTTCCATTCATCCGAAGGAGGCGTTGAAAGAGGCTGCTAAGATTCTGATTTATCACTTCATGTTGTTCTCGGATGAGAAGATTACTCTTGAAACATCTGATGCAGACGGCAATGAGGAATTTGATGAAGAAGTTTTGCATATGCGCCAATTGTTAAAAACTAAGTTGGTTGATATGGACTTGTCAGTTCGTGCCTTGAATTGTTTGAAGGCTGCCGATGTGGAAACACTCGGTGACTTGGTGCAGTTCAATAAAACCGATCTGTTGAAGTTCCGTAACTTCGGTAAGAAATCGCTCACTGAGCTTGATGATTTGCTTGAGAGTCTGAATCTTTCGTTTGGAACAGATATTTCTAAGTATAAATTAGATAAAGAATAAAAAATGAGACACAATAAAAAATTCAATCATTTGGGTCGTACCGCTTCACATAGACATGCAATGTTGGCTAATATGGCATGTTCTTTGATTAAGCATAAAAGAATTACTACGACTGTCGCAAAGGCGAAAGCACTGAGAAAGTATGTTGAGCCGCTGATTACCAAATCAAAGGAGGATACTACTCATTCACGCCGCGTTGTATTCAGCTATTTGCAGGACAAATATGCTGTTACAGAACTTTTCAAAGAAATTTCAGTAAAGATCGGTGATCGTCCGGGCGGTTATACGCGTATTATCAAAACGGGTCACCGTTTGGGTGATGCTGCTGAAATGTGCTTTATCGAGTTGGTAGATTTCGATGAGAATATGGCTAAGGCAGCAGTTAAGAAAACGACACGTACTCGTCGTTCAAAGAAATCCTCTGCAGCTGTTGAAACTAAAGCTGCTGAAGAAACTTCAGCAGTTGAAGCTTCAGAAGAGGTTTCTGCAGCTCCTGCACAGGAGGAAGCACCTAAGGCTGAATAACGGATTCGTTTTATACACGATAAAAGAAGGTGTGTCAAAAAGCACACCTTCTTTTTTTACGCACAAAGCCCCGACTTTCACAAGCCGGGGCTTTGTTAT
>NZ_JAUDEN010000027.1:0-37489 GCF_030373775.1 Bacteroides gallinaceum
ATATTTTTTAGACCTTTTTCATTTTACCTGCCAAGTTATACGCTCTGCTTTCCTTTGCGTTTGTTTCCGGTCTGTTTCTCTTCATCATGACAATCCTCACAGAAACAGAAAAACATCTTCGGAAACAATTCGCAAACTGAAGCAGAGCAATAGCTGGCAGATTTTGATGCATGTAAAACACGCATCAGATTCCTTGATAAAGCTTCAGACTGAAACGGGGTGCCATACCCAGCAGATGATCGAAGATGTCCGACTGGATATGTTCGTATTGTTTCCAAGCCTTGACACGTGAAAAGAAATACACCCGTATGGGCAGGCCGCGCTCTGTAGGTTCTTTCTGGGTAATGATCAGATCTAAATCCTGGTTCACTACCGGCAAACTCATCAGATAGCGTTCGATGTATTCACGGTACAACTGCGAATTGGTCGGCATTTCTCCTTCGGCAGGAACATAATCAGACATCAGGGGAACTTCTTTACGGATACGCTCCAGTTCTTCCGGTGTAGAGAAACGTATCGTATCCAGATCCAGCCAGATACGCTTGTCTACCCGACGGCCGCCGCTTTCCTGCATTCCCCGCCAGTTCTGAAATGTACTGTTTACCATTGTATACGGAGGAATGGTGGTAATGGTGTTATCCCAATTCTGGATCTTTACGGTATTCAATGTGATTTCCTGCACGATTCCGTCGGCCATTCCGTTAGGCAATGTCACCCAGTCGCCTATGCGCAGCATGTCGTTTGCCGAAAGCTGCACTCCTGACACAAATCCTAAAATGCTGTCTTTAAAGACCAGCATCAGCACCGTCGCCGCAGCGCCCAAACCGGCAAAGAGCGTTATCGGTGACTTGTTGATCAGTGTAGCCACAATCAGTATGCCTCCAAGAAAGAACAGCACCACCTGACACACCTGTACAAGTCCGCGAATAGGATGATTCTTACGGATTTCCTTCGAATTGTAAATGTCAAGCATCACCAGCAGCATGGCATTCAGCGTAAGCAGGATAGCTACAATGATATAGACAGCACAAATGCGCTGCGAAAACACCAGCATGTCTTTGCCTTTGACAAAAGCTAAAGGCAAAAGCAGATAAATCAATACGCCGGGCACCACATGCAGCAAATGATGCACAACCTTACGCTTCACCAGCAAAGTATTCCACCGGTAAGGAAAACGGCGTGCATATCGTTTGATGCCTCCTACCACAATGGCTTGAAAAAAATAATTCAGACCCACGGCCAACAGAATAATGAGTGCGGCCACCACAAATTCGTCAAACATATTGGCATATTCGGATGGGATTCCCCATGATATAAGCACATCATTCATCCATCCGCCCAACGTTCCGACCTCATGTAAAGTTTTCATAAGCAATTTATATTAAATAATATATGTAATATGTACAACAAAGCGATACCAAGGATGTTTAACCTTCAGGAAAAATATGCTATAAATAACTCCAAAAAGCCATTCCATCCTGTTTTTGGGATACGCAGCCTTTTATTGCGAAAGCTGTTTTTTACGTTTACCCTGCAACAAATATACAACTTATAAAACATTACCGACCTGAAGCCGGCGAATTTAAGAATATTTGAACATCAGGAAGCTTCTGAAACCGTTCCAAATGCCTTCCAAACAGTTTTTACCGCCTTTTCTAAATAAAAATCGCATATTAATTCATCGTTTCAAGAAAATTATCTATCTTTGCGGCCCGAAATCGAAAAATGGCAATGAGTTTTAGCAACACATACAAACTGAACGAGTGTGTACAGCGGTGCGCGGTACACCGCAGGTTTGTCGCACACTGGTTCACCGGCTTCATCTAAAATAATCCGCAGCAACCCCCGTATTTAAAGTGACTATTTTTTATGAACCGGCAAAAATTGCCATGCCCTTTGCTGTGAAAAGGCCAAAGGACAGGGTTCTTTTTGCTAAACTGAAAAGCCATGTTTTACGTATTGATTTTATTATTCATCGGCATCGGCACAGGCTATATTTTCCGCCGTGTCGAACTGCTTCACAAAGTGGAAAAGACAATTTCACTCACAATCTTCTGTATGCTTTTTACATTCGGAGTTACCATCGGATCCAACGACGAACTGATAAGCAATCTCGACAAGTTCGGATATCAGGCAGCTTTGCTGGCCATATTAGGAACAGCCGGAAGCCTTTGCGCCTCATACCTGGCATACCGTCTGATTTTCAGGAAAGGAGGTAAAGATGAAAAATAGTCTGATTATACTTTGCGTATTCATCGCCGGAGGTCTGACAGGGCTTAACCGCCTGATTCCGGAAGACTGGTTCAAGGGAAACACCTCGATTATCATTCTTTACATACTTATTTTCCAGGTGGGAATCAGCATCGGTTCGAACAAAGACCTGAAAGACATGATCCGTTTTCTCTCTCCCCGAATGCTGATATTGCCGCTGTCCACCATTGCCGGAACGCTGCTTTTCTCCTTCCTCGCCAGCTTTGCCATCAGCCAATGGAGAACAGCGGACTGCATGGCTGTAGGAAGCGGATTTGCTTATTATTCACTGTCTTCAGTGCTGATTACAGAAATAAAACAGGCTTCGGCCGGCATACAGATAGCAACCGAACTGGGAACGCTGGCCCTGCTGGCAAACATCATCCGCGAAATGATTTCGCTCATAGGAGCACCCCTGTTCACCCGAATGTTCGGAAAACTCGCTCCCATCTCGGCAGCAGGAATCAACTCGATGGATGTAATGCTGCCGATGGTAAACCGCTATTCAGGAAAGAACATGGTTCCGCTTGCCATCCTGCACGGAATCATCCTGGAAATAAGCGTGCCGCTGCTGATTTCCTTCTTCTGCAGCATGTGACAAGCCTTCTTACCACGTATAGCTCAAGCCGAAACTTAAAAGTTCCTGCAACTGGAAGTAACTGTCATCCGATTCACGCGTCACTCCATCGTCGAAACGGCCGTGAATGAACAGTTTAGTCGACAAGTACTGGTTGATGGTAAAGGTGAATGTATTCTCCCATTCAGCCAGGACTTTTTCGTAGTTCGTAGTGTATGAAAGCCGGGACTCCCACAGCAGAACAGAAATGATCTGCCACTTCAATGTAGATTCCAGACGAGAACCCCAGACACTCTCGTGCTTGTGCCCTTCCTTCACATTGAACTTGGTCGGATCTACCCTATCGCTTGACACACTATACAGCGTATAGTTTAACGGATTGATCAGTACGGACAGGTTGCAGACCCCATCCTTTATATATTTATAGTCCATACCAAGACCGACGTTCAACTCAGCCGGAGAAAAGAAAGCAGACACCAGATTTTCGGTATTGGTTTCATAGTTCGAGAAAAACTGAGTCTTGAACTCGGCCGAAAGCGTATAATACCACGAGTTGACAGCCTTAATACCCAGTTTAGAACTCAGGCGGAACATATCATTGTTAGGCTTATAGCTATGCAAGGTATCAGAAGGAGCGGTAATAAAGCCCAGTTTCCATTCCAGTTTGTTTTCGAACTGTATTTTCTGACGGTCATCATAATTTGCCTGCAAGGTCAGTCCGGAGAGGAACGACTTCGTGCTTTCGCCTCCCTTATACCAGTTGTCGGAAATATAGTTCTGCGAAAACTGCAAATAGCCGTTGCCCGTCAATGTCCAGAAGTTCGGCTTGAACACAAGCAGGTCTTTCTGCACCACTTCCCGCGGACGGCCAGGTATCTGCAAAACCTGCAGGATAGACTTCTTGGTTTCGTCCTTCACAAACTTTTCTCCCTGCAAGGGCTTCAATCCCACCAGATTAGCCTCGTTCTGTTTCACCAGATTCGGATATTCAAGATAAAACGAAAGCAGCTGACGGTTAATGTAACGGTCGATCTTCTCCGAACGGCGGAGATCCTTCAGCGGAAACGGCCGCACTGCTACAGAATCATCCTTCAGAAAAGGAATCCGAGGCTTCCATCCGTCAATATTGCAGGCCTGCTCTATCGCCGCATGATAATAAGTTGCAGGCATCGAAAGTTTGTAATAGTCAGATTTCACAGGAATCCCCCTTATAATAAGGTATATGTCATCCCACCGTTCAAGCATTTCATCGTATCTCTTGCGAAAATCTCTCACCGTCCTGTTGAAAGCCAGCAGCTGCGGCGAAGGCTGCTCTTTCTGTTCTGTCACTCTGCGAACCGACAACTTTGCACTGTCGGCCGCTGAAACAGCCGAAAGAGAGTCGAGAACCTGAACTACCACAGAGTCAGGAATCACGACAACCGCCGTATCTGCCACGGACTCCAGTCCGGACACCTTGGCCGTCTGAGCAAGCGCACACAGCGCCATTGCCAGAAACACAGCCACCAATCCCATCTTCTTCATTTTCTACTTGCCTATTAAATTTCGGCAAATCTACAAAAAGCAGCCGTTATATGCAACAAAAAAAGGTTTTACACGCAATAGCCTTTGCGGGTTCGGCTTTTTTTTCTAATTTTGCATCTTTATAGAAAACAGTTTTATTGCTGATTAAAATTTTAAACTATTCATATTGTGGCAGAAACAAAGTACATTTTCGTAACAGGTGGCGTTGCCTCATCATTGGGCAAAGGCATCATCTCTTCATCAATCGGTAAGTTGCTGCAAGCAAGAGGCTACAGCGTAACCATCCAAAAGTTCGACCCGTACATCAACATCGACCCGGGAACTCTGAATCCCTACGAGCACGGCGAATGCTATGTGACAGTAGACGGACATGAGGCCGATCTTGACTTGGGACACTATGAACGCTTCCTGGGCATACAGACGACAAAAGCCAACAACATCACCACAGGCCGCATCTACAAGAGTGTGATCGACAAAGAGCGCCGCGGTGACTATTTGGGAA
This sequence comes from Bacteroides gallinaceum, assembly GCF_030373775.1. Classification (NCBI taxonomy): domain Bacteria; kingdom Pseudomonadati; phylum Bacteroidota; class Bacteroidia; order Bacteroidales; family Bacteroidaceae; genus Bacteroides; species Bacteroides gallinaceum. Next base: position 4,854 of record NZ_JAUDEN010000027.1, read on the forward strand.
AAACCATCCAGATCATCCCTCACATCACAGACGAAATCAAGCGTAATGTGAAGCTCTTGGGAAACAAGTACAAATTCGACTTCGTAATTACAGAAATCGGAGGTACGGTAGGCGACATCGAATCGCTTCCCTATCTTGAAAGCATCCGTCAGCTAAAGCGTGAACTGGGACGCAACGCATTGTGCGTGCATCTCACCTACGTGCCTTATCTGGCTGCAGCAGGCGAACTGAAAACAAAGCCTACACAGCATTCGGTTAAAGAACTGCAGTCGGTAGGCATCCAGCCCGACATCCTTGTACTGCGCACCGAACATGAGCTCAGCGCCACACTCCGCAAAAAAGTAGCGCTGTTCTGCAATGTAGACGAAGACGCAGTAGTACAGTCGATGGATATGCCGACAATTTATGAAGTGCCTCTGCGGATGCAGGAACAGAAGCTGGACGTGACGATTCTTGAAAAGATGGGCTTGCCTGTAGGCGAAACGCCTACACTGGGACCGTGGAGAGAGTTCCTGAACCGCCGGCACAGCGCTACGGAAGTGGTGAAAATCGGACTGGTAGGAAAATACGACTTGCAGGACGCATACAAATCCATCCTCGAAGCATTGTCGCAAGCTGCAACCTACAATGACCACAAGGCTGATATCCATTTCATCAACAGCGAGAAGCTGACTGAAGGAAACGTGGAAGAACAGCTTAAAGACATGGACGGAATCATCATCTGCCCGGGCTTCGGCCAAAGAGGAATCGAAGGAAAGTTCATCGCTGCCAAATACTGCCGCACACACAACGTGCCGACATTCGGCATCTGCCTCGGCATGCAATGCATGGCCATCGAATTTGCGCGCAATGTGCTGGGATACGCCGATGCCAACAGCCGCGAAATGGACGAAAAGACTCCGCATAACGTCATTGACATTATGGAGGAGCAGAAGTCAATCACCAACATGGGCGGAACCATGCGTCTGGGTGCATACGAATGCGTGGTCGACCAGAACTCAAAGACATTCCAGGCTTACAAGACCGAACACATACAGGAACGCCACCGCCACCGCTACGAATTCAACAACGACTATAAGGCTGAATTTGAAAAGGCTGGCATGAAATGCGTGGGCATCAATCCGGAATCAGACCTTGTGGAAATCATCGAAATACCCACATTGAAATGGTATATCGGCACACAGTTCCATCCGGAATACAGCAGCACGGTGCTGAAACCGCATCCGCTTTTCCTGTCGTTCGTCAAGGCGGCTATCGACAAATAAATATAAGAAACCGAATACAATTAGATAAAAATGGACAAAAACACGTTAGTGGGATTTGTGCTGATCGGAGTGGTGATTGTTGGATTTGGAATCTACAACCGCCCCAGTCAGGAAGAAAGAGCGCAAGCTCAGCACTATCAAGATTCTATCCAGCAAGTAATCCGGGATAAGGAGATACAGGCCCAAAAGCAGGCGGCATTGGCCGAAGAAGCAGCGTTGAATGATACAACATCTTTGTTTTTTGAAGCAACCAAGGGCGAAGAAAAACGAACTACCCTTGAAAACGAATTCATCAAGCTGCAGTTCACGAACAAAGGCGGACGGGTTTGTTCGGCCATGCTGAAAGAATACAACGACCAGGAGCACCAGCCGCTGGTTCTGTTTGACGGAAATGACGCTGCCATGAACTTCAGCTTCGACGGAAAAGCTGAAAACATGAACAGCAGCCGCCTGTATTTTGAAACCGTAAACCAAACTGACAGTACGGTCACCATGAGGCTGAACGTATCAAACGGAGGACATCTGGATCTCAACTACAAACTGCTGCCGCATTCTTATATGGTAGACCTGACCATACAGGCCACAGGCATGCAGAACTTTTTCCACTCGACGACAAACAGCATGGGCATCGACTGGAAGCAACGGGCACGCCAGATGGAAAAGGGATTCAACTTTGAACAGCGGTATACTTCGCTCACCTACAAGCCTGTGGGCGAAAGCTTCGATTACCTGAGCGAAACAAGCGACGAGAAAAAGGATATTCCCGAAGCGCTCGACTGGGTAGCGTTCAAGAACCAGTACTTTTCATGCGTATTCATGGCTGAACAGTGCTTCATGAACGCCTCGCTCGATTCAAAGCTGGAAGTGCAGGGAAGCGGATACATGAAAGACTACAGAGCAGAAATGTCTACTCCTTTCGATCCGACCGGTGCAAAACCGACACGGCTGCAGTTCTATTTCGGACCGAATCATTTCAAGACGCTGCTGGCAAGCAACGACCTGAGCTTCTCGAACAAAGATCAGGAATTGGAAGACCTGGTATATTTGGGATGGCCGATCATTCGCCTCATCAACAGGTGGTTCACCATCAATCTGTTCGACTGGCTGTCGGGACTGGGATTGAGCATGGGCATTGTAATTCTGTTCATGACGATCATCGTAAAAATCCTCGTGCTTCCCACCACATGGAAGTCGTTCATCTCGTCGGCAAAGATGCGTGCGCTGAAGCCTTATGTAGATAAAATCAGTGCAAAATATCCCAATCCGGAAGACGCGCTGAAGAAACAGCAGGAAACGATGGCCCTTTACCGCGAATACAATGTGAGTCCGATGGGAGGCTGTCTGCCGATGCTGCTGCAGACTCCGGTCTACATGGCGCTGTTCTTCTTCGTGCCGAACGCGATCGAATTCCGCCAGCAAAGTTTCCTTTGGGCAAACGACCTTTCGGCCTACGACGACCTGATCAGCTGGAACATGCACATTCCCTTGCTCGGCAATCACTTGAGCCTGTTCTGCCTGCTTTTCAGTGCCACCACGGTTATCAACCAGATTGTGATGATGCGCCAGCAGGACATGGGCAACAATCCGCAGATGGCTGCCATGAAATGGATGATGTATATCATGCCGCTGATGTTCTTCTTCATCTTCAACGACTATGCGTCGGGATTGAGCTACTACTACTTTATCTCGGGACTGATGAGCATCCTCATCATGTGGATCATGCGCAAAATGACCGACGAGAAGAAGCTGCTCGCACAGCTGGAAGCCAACAAGCGGGAGCCTTCTCAGCAAAAGCCAAGCGGTTTGATGGCCAAGCTCGAAGCGCTGCAGAAAGAACAGGAACGCCTGCAGAAAGAACGCATGGAACGGATGAAGCAGACGCAGAATCATAATAAGAAAAACTGATTTCACAATAAAGCGTACCAAAACGATAGCCCTGCCCCACAAAGCAGGGCTATTTTTATTTGACCGCATATTATTTGCCGGCCTGGATTGCTGCCTTTCATACGTTTTTATGTAAATTTGCCAACTAAAGACGAAAAACAAATCACAATAGAACAAACTATCATGAAAAAAACAGATCTTATGACCATGACAGCCGCCATCGCACTGGCGACTTCATCGTGTACCGCTCCCGACAAAACGACGGACGAAGGGCCGATCATCGGGAGGCAGGAAATCACAGCAGACAACGGAAGGATGACTCCGGAAATACTTTGGGCGATGGGACGCATCGGCTCTTCAAACGTTTCGCCCGACGGCAAACAGATTGCCTACACCGTTTCTTACTACAGCGTAAAAGAAAACAAGAGCCATACGGTCATTTATGTAATGAACGCTGACGGCTCAGACAACAAACTCCTCACGTCTTCGGCAGCAAGCGAAAGCGAACCTGTCTGGATAAAAAAGGGAAGCAAGCTGGCTTTTCTCAGCAAAGGACAAATCTGGGAAATGAATCCGGACGGAACGGAACGCAAACAATTGTCGGAAATAGAAGGCAATGTGGACGGATTCAAGTTCTCACCGGACGAGTCAAAAGTCCTTTTCGTATCGCAAGTGAAATACGGGAAGCGCACCGCTGACATTTATCCCGACCTTGACAAGGCAAGCGGAAAAATAATTGACGACCTGATGTACAAGCATTGGGACGAATGGGTAGAAAGCATTCCCCACCCGTTTATAGCCCCGTTTGACGGAAACAAGGTGGGCGAAGCGACCGACATCCTGAAAGACGAGCCTTATGAATCGCCGATGAAACCTTTCGGGGGAGTAGAACAGCTTGCATGGAGTCCGGCTTCGGACAAGATAGCCTATACCTGCCGCAAGAAGACAGGACTGGCATACGCCGTTTCTACCGACAGCGACATCTATCTGTATGATGTGGCGTCCGGCAAGACCGAGAATCTCTGCAAAGATTATACCGCGAATCCCCAGAAGAAAGACGACAAGAACGAAGGCTACGACATCAATCCGCAGTTCTCGCCCGACGGAAAGTTCATCGCATGGCAGAGCATGGAACACGACGGTTATGAAAGCGACCTGAACCGCCTGTATGTCCTTGACTTGGAGAAGAAAGAAAAATTCAATGCTGCAAGTGCATTTGAAACCAATGTTGACACTTATGTATGGACTCCTGCTTCAGACGGTTTCTATCTGACCGGCACATGGCACGGAACAGAGCAGATTTACCGTCTGGGACTGAATGACTGGAAAGACAGCAAGGCACCGGTCAAAATTACGGAGGGACTGCATGACTATGGAAGCATCAGCTTGAGCGGCGACAGACTGATTGCCACACGCCACTCGATGAGCCAGGCAGACGAAATCTATTCGGTTCCGGTAGAGTTTGACGGCAATTTTGCAAAAGCAACACAGCTTACAAACGAAAACAAGCATATCTACGACAAGCTGGAAATGGGCCGTGTGGAAGAACGCTGGATAAAAACCACCGACGGAAAAGACATGCTGACATGGGTAATTTATCCGCCGCAGTTCGACCCACAAAAGAAGTACCCCACCCTGCTCTATTGTGAGGGCGGTCCGCAAAGCCCGCTGGGACAGTTCTGGAGCTACCGCTGGAATTTCCAGATTATGGCAGCGAACGACTACATCATTGTAGCTCCCTGCCGGCGCGGTATGCCGGGATTCGGCGTGGAATGGAATGAAGCCATCAGCGGAGATTACGGAGGCCAGTGCATGAGGGACTACCTGACCGCCATCGATGAAGTAGCGAAAGAGCCGTTCGTCGACAAAGACCATCTGGGATGCGTAGGCGCCAGCTTCGGTGGATTTTCCGTATACTGGCTGGCCGGACACCACAACAAACGCTTCAAGGCTTTCATAGCCCACGACGGCATTTTCAACATGGAAATGCAGTATCTGGAAACGGAAGAGAAATGGTTTGCCAACTGGGATATGGGCGGAGCATTCTGGGACAAGAACAACGCCACAGCCCAACGCACTTTTGCCAACTCTCCCCACCGCTTCGTAGACAAATGGGACACCCCGATTCTCTGCATCCACGGCGAAAAAGACTACCGTATCCTTGCAAACCAGGCGATGGCAGCCTTCGATGCAGCCAAGATGCGCGGCATACCTGCCGAACTGCTGATTTTCCCCGATGAAAACCACTGGGTTCTCCAGCCGCAGAACGGCGTGCTCTGGCAGCGCACCTTCTTCAACTGGCTTGACCGCTGGCTGAAACCGAAAGAATAACCGCAAAGACAAAAAAGCACCCCGTCACCCCTGTTAAAGCAACCGATTGCCTTAAAAAGAGTGGCGGGGTGTTTTGCATAGGGCGAATCTTTTCAGAACTGTCAGACAAAGACCCGCACCATTTAAAACAAGATCAGCCGGCAATTCACAAACCGGCTGTCTTACGGAAACTAAAATTATCTATAAAACCTATTGAAAATACACTTATTCACACGCCTTGAATAAATATAAACAAAGCAAATTCCTGTTTTGTTCAATCAATACCCGAAAAAAGTAACCGGATAACCGTCCAGCAGGCAGTCCAGACGTCCGTCATACATCTGCATATTGTCCATATACGAATAGTCGCCTCCCCCATAGTGCATGCGGATACTTGTATAGAAAGCATCATACCAGTCCCACGTGAATACATAACGGGATTCCTGCACATATCCGTCACGGTATTGGATGCGGACATAGTCCTCGCCCGTATTGTCCGGATAGAAAGTGATTTCCTGCCTGTGGAAACCGTCGGAATCCGACCATTCGTCCACCCACACAAAACTGCAAAGATATTCCGTATTCTCACGGTAGTCAAGCGTATTGTTGCCGATCGAGAAGTCCACTTCACACGACGGGAGCAAAATCACAAGCGCAGCCAAAGCCGCTATATAATAGAGTTTTCGAACTGATGTTTTCATAATGTTTCCTCCTTTGGTTTTTTCTATAGCACAAAGGTAAGGAAACCCTATGAAAGCAGAAAAAGATAATTCCTAAGATTAAAGGGGAAAATCCCTAAACCTGTTAGGGCTTTCCCTTTAGGGCCGGACAAACGCTCAGTCTTTAAGCAGTGTCTGAAGCGCATCGCGCCAGTCCTCGCCATTCTCCGGCTGATACGTAACGAATCCAGCCTTATGTCCGGCAGCGATGTTGGATGCCCCGTCGTCTACGAAAAGCGTTTCTGAGGGCACTATTCCGCTGTCTTCAACCACCATTCTGAAAATCCGCTCGTCGGGCTTGAGCACTCCCAGCTGATACGACAGATAGAGCTTGTCGAAATATGCGTTCAAGGGCTTGCGGCGGGCAGAAAACTCCTCGCTGCACGCCCAGTCCATCACATAGGGATTCGTGTTGCTGAGCACATACAGCCTGTACCTCCTGCGGAGCTCTTCCAGGCATTCCAGCATCGCCTCGTCCACCCCCGTAAAAAAGCCGAGCCATGCCTGCCGCGTTTCTTCCCACTCCAGCTTGCGGCCGCAAAGCACGCCCAGCTTGTCCTGAAAGGTCTGGGCGTCAATAGCGCCCTCTTCAAGCTCCTGAAATATCCCCGTCTGGTGATACTTGTCCAAACGCTGGTCAGCGTCGGCTAGTCCCAGACGCACAAACGCTTCTACAGCTTTCTCCCTGTCGATCGGGGCAATCACGCCCCCGAAGTCAAAAAGTATATTCTTAATCATAGTCTGCTGAAAATTGACATTCCAATCCAAAAGCCTACATCTGCCTGCTCTTCATGACCAGATTCTTGAACGGAGAAGGATAAGGCGTTTCAAACGCCATCAGCTCTCCGGTCACCGGATGGTGAAAGCAGAGCTTGAAGGCATGGAGAGCCATCCTGCCCAGCGGATCAACCGGGCATCCGTAACGCTCATCTCCCACAACCGGATGCCCGAGCGACTGCATATGCACGCGGATCTGATTCTTGCGCCCCGTTTCAAGCTGGAGCTCCACCAGCGAATAGCCGTTGGCGCGCTTGATGGTCTTGTAATGAGTCAGCGCATACTTTCCTCCGTCGTCATAGTCCGACGAACTTACATACAGCTTGCGATCGGTCAGCCAGGACTCTACAGAGCCTTGGTCCTTTTCCATCTCACCCGACACCACAGCCACATACCTGCGGTCGGTCACAATGTCGTGCCAGTTGTCGCGCAACGTATGCTGGGTCTTTTCATCCTTGGCATACATCATGATACCCGACGTTTCCCGGTCCAGCCGGTGCACCACAAAGACACGGTTGTTCCGGTTCTCACGCTTCACGTATTCATTAAGGATATGCTGCGCCGTGCGCTCCTTCTGATGGTCGGTGGCAACAGAAAGCAGCCCTTCCTTTTTCTCCACAACAATCAGATAGGCATCCTCATAAAGCAGTTTGAGCATCGGATTTCGAAATTCGCGGTTATGCTTTTCCCTGCTGATCTGGACCTTCATGCCCGGTTTCAGAGGAAAGTTATACTGTGTCTGTATGTTATTGTCCACCAGCACCACCCGGTGCGTCAGCAGCGACTTTACGCGCGTGCGGCTGATTCCGGCCATGCTCTTCATGAGAAACGACATCAGTTCATCCGGTTCGGTCACACTATAAACCGTATATTTTGCGGCGGCACGTGCCCTGGGACGTCCTCCCGCCTTGCTTTTCTTCAACATATATCAGAATCGATTGTTTTTTTACCCAAGAATCATCTTTTTTCCAGAAGCACAACGTTTTCAACGTGGTGCGTATGAGGAAACATGTCTACCGGCTGGACAGCAGCCACACGGTATTTGCAGTCGAGCAGCTGCAGGTCGCGCGCCTGTGTGGCAGGATTGCAGCTTACGTAGACAATGCGCTGCGGCTCGGCAAACAGCAGCACGTCAACCACATCGCCGTGCATCCCGGCGCGGGGCGGATCGGTGATGATGACATCCGGACGCCCGTGTTCGCTGATAAACTCCTGCGTCAGGATATCCTTCATGTCGCCCGCATAAAAAAGCGTATTCTCAATGCCGTTGATGGCCGAGTTTACCTTTGCATCTTCAATCGCTTCGGGCACATACTCGATGCCCACAACCTTGCGCGCCCGACGCGACACGAAATTCGCGATGGTTCCGGTTCCGGTATACAGGTCATACACCAGCTCATTCCCCGTCAGTCCGGCAAACTCGCGCGCCACCTTATACAAATTATACGCCTGCTCGGAATTGGTCTGATAAAACGACTTCGGTCCGATTTTGAAACGCAGCCCTTCCATCACTTCAAAGATGTGGTCGGTTCCCTTGAAAACATTCACCTCAAGATCCCCGAAGGTGTCGTTGCACTTGTTGTTCACCACATACAAAAGCGAGGTGATCTGCGGGAATTTGCCGGCCACGTAGTCCAAAAGCTCCTTCATCCGGTCAAGCTCCCCGTCGGAAGTGATCTTGCACTGCAGGAGCACCATCAGTTCGCCGGTGGAAGAAGTGCGCACCATCATGTTGCGCAGCATCCCTTCCTGCGTGCGGAGATTGAAGAAAGAAAAGTTGTGCGCATAAGCATAGTCGCGGATGGCATTGCGGATCTGGTTGGAGATGTCATCCTGAAGCCAGCATTTCTCAATGGCCAGCACCTTGTCAAACGCTCCGGGGATATGGAATCCCACCGCATTCATCTGGTCGTACGTCACGTCCTGCTTCACTTCGTCCTCCGTCAGCCAGCGCTTGTTGGAGAAAGTAAACTCAAGCTTGTTGCGATAAAAGCAGGTCTTTTCCGAACCGAGAATCGGACGGAACTCAGGCAGCTCCACCTTTCCTATGCGCGTAAGGTTGTCGAACACCTGCTTCTGCTTGTACCTCAGCTGCTCGCTGTAGGCCAGACACTGCCACTTGCATCCCCCGCAAACGCCGAAATGCTGGCAGAACGGCTCGACGCGCATGGCAGAGCGTTCATGAAATTTCACCGCCACAGCCTCGGCATAATGGTTTTTCTTGCGCTTCACCTGCAAGTCCACCACATCCCCCGGCACCACATACGGCACAAACACTACCAAATCGTTCACCCTTGCCACTGCTTTTCCTTCAGCGGCCACATCTGTTATCGTCACCTTCTCAAGTAAAGGAAGTTCTTTTTTCTTTCTTGCCACGTTCGTTTACAATAAAATCCAATTCGGGAGGCAAAGGTAATTATTTTTCCACACATAACGAAACATGTATGCCGCATACACGGATTTGCAGTCCATGTCGGATAAAAAATCCAGCCTGAGGGACAAAAGCTCTATCTCCACGCTGGAGATGCACGTCTTCAGCCTGAAGACACAGATCTCCAGACTGAGGATATATATCTCCAGACTAAAGATAAAGAACGGTGCAGCGCATCCCTCTTTTTCAGCCCCGAAACCGCCCTGCCCCCCGCAGGCAAACATGCAAAACGGCAGGCAAGCGGCGGTTTTGACAACTCGATATTGCAAAACATGCCCAACAACACGTGTTTTGCATTTGATATATTACATTTTTTACATAGATTTGCATCCATTCTTAGAAAAAGAAACATTTATAACCATTAAAATCATACTGAACAAAATGGAAACAAAAAGAGTTTACACGTTCGGAAACGGATACGCTGAAGGCAAAGCCGACATGCGCAACCTGTTGGGCGGCAAAGGCGCCAATCTTGCAGAAATGAATCTGATAGGCGTTCCGGTACCTCCCGGTTTTACAATAACAACCGAAGTCTGCAACGAATATTTTGAAAAAGGAAAAGACGATGTAGTAGCACTGCTGAAAGACGATGTGGAACGGTCCATCGCAGGTGTCGAAACATTGATGAAATCCAAATTCGGCGACGTCGAAAATCCGCTGCTCGTTTCCGTACGCTCAGGAGCACGGGCTTCCATGCCGGGCATGATGGATACGATTCTGAATCTGGGACTGAATGACGACGTTGTGGCCGGACTGGCACGCAAGACCGGAAACGAACGTTTCGCATGGGACTCATACCGACGCTTCGTACAGATGTACGGCGATGTGGTTTTAGGCATGAAGCCCGCCAACAAGGACGACATCGACCCGTTCGAAGCCATCATTGAAGACGTGAAGAAAAAGAAAGGAGTCCGTCTGGACAACGAACTGGAAGTGGAAGACCTGAAAGAACTGGTCAGACGCTTCAAGGAAGCGGTAAAGACACAGACAGGAAAAGACTTCCCAAGCGACGCCTACGAACAGCTGTGGGGAGCCATCTGCGCCGTGTTCGACTCATGGATGAACGAACGCGCCATCCTGTACCGCAAGATGGAAGGCATCCCGGCTGAATGGGGAACAGCCGTCAACGTCCAGGCCATGGTATTCGGAAACATGGGCGACACCTCGGCCACCGGAGTATGCTTCTCACGCGATGCTGCCACAGGTGAAGACCTCTTCAACGGCGAATACCTGATCAATGCACAGGGCGAAGACGTGGTGGCAGGTATCCGCACGCCGCAGCAGATTACAAAGATCGGCTCACAACGCTGGGCCAAACTCCAGGGCATATCCGAAGAAGAACGCGCAAGCAAATACCCGTCAATGGAAGAAGCCATGCCCGAAATCTACAAGGAACTCGACGCATTGCAGACCAAACTGGAAAACCATTACCGTGACATGCAGGACATGGAGTTCACCGTTCAGGAAGGAAAGCTGTGGTTTTTGCAGACACGAAACGGAAAGCGCACGGGAGCTGCCATGGTGCGCATCGCCATGGAAATGCTGGAACAGGGCCTGATTGACGAAAAGACTGCCATCCTGCGCTGCGAACCGAACAAGCTGGACGAACTGCTCCATCCGGTATTCGACAAAGAAGAGCTCCGCAACGCAAAAGTCCTTACACGGGGACTTCCTGCTTCTCCGGGAGCTGCAACCGGCCAGATCGTATTCTTCGCCGAGGACGCAGCCAAATGGCATGCCGAAGGACGCCGCGTGATCATGGTACGCATAGAAACTTCGCCGGAAGACTTGGCCGGAATGACTGTTGCAGAAGGTATCCTGACTGCCCGCGGAGGTATGACTTCACACGCTGCCGTAGTGGCGCGAGGCATGGGCAAATGCTGCGTATCGGGTGCGGGAGCTATCAACGTTGACTACAAGTCGCGCACTGTAGAAATCGACGGCGTTGTCCTGAAGGAAGGCGACTATATCTCTCTCAACGGAAGCACAGGCGAAGTTTATCAGGGCGAAGTGCCGACTAAGGCCGCTGAAGTGTCGGGCAATTTCGCGAAGCTGATGGATTTGTGCAACAAGTATACACGCCTGCAGGTCCGCACCAATGCAGATACGCCGCACGATGCGGAAGTAGCCCGCAAATTCGGCGCTGTAGGTATCGGCCTCTGCCGCACGGAACACATGTTCTTCGAGAACCAGAAGATTATCGCCATGAGGGAAATGATTCTGGCGCCGGACGTTGAAGGACGCAAAAAGGCACTCGCAAAACTGCTGCCCTACCAGAAGAACGACTTCAAGGGCATTTTCAAGGCCATGGACGGCTATCCGGTAAACATCCGTCTGCTCGATCCTCCCCTGCATGAGTTCGTTCCGCACGACCTGAAAGGACAGGAAGAAATGGCCAAAGCCATGGGCGTTACAGTGGAATACATACGCCAGCGTGTAGACAGCCTATGCGAACACAACCCGATGCTCGGACATCGCGGATGCCGTTTGGGAAACACTTATCCGGAAATCACTGAAATGCAGACAGAAGCCATTCTAAGTGCAGCATGCGAGCTGAAGAAGGAAGGATATGATCCGCATCCGGAAATCATGGTGCCGCTTATCGGTATCCTGTATGAATTTGAAGCGCAGGAAAAAATAATCCGCTCTACCGCCGAGCGCGTGTTCAGACAAGAAGGAGTTGAAGTGCCGTTCAAAGTGGGTACGATGATTGAAATACCTCGTGCCGCACTGACAGCAAACCGTATCGCTTCACATGCAGAGTATTTCTCGTTCGGAACAAACGACCTGACTCAAATGACTTTCGGCTATTCACGCGATGACATCGCTTCGTTCCTGCCTGTATACTTGGAAAAGAAGATTCTGAAAGTGGATCCTTTCCAGGTGCTCGACCAGAACGGCGTAGGCCAGCTCATCAAGATGGCTGTAGAAAAAGGACGCTCTGTACGTCCCGGCTTGAAATGCGGCATCTGCGGCGAACACGGAGGCGAACCGTCATCAGTCAAGTTCTGCCATAATGTGGGCTTGAATTATGTAAGCTGCTCTCCGTTCCGCGTGCCTATTGCCCGACTGGCTGCGGCGCAGGCTGCGATAGAGGATACTCTCTAAGACTGGAAGCCCTCAGGCAGAATAGCAATTAAGATTTGTATCAGGCTGTAATCTACCGATTTACGCGGTAATTACAGCCTGAGTTGCGTTAAGACAGTTCGTGCAGTTGACATCAAAAAATGAGCCAAATGAGCGTATTTGTTTTACTCTATGTTTACCCCAAAAATCATCATGTTTACCCCTGTTTACCCCAAAGAATTTCTTGTATTTATCTAAAAAGGAAATAGGTATGACAACATTTAAAGCAACGGTAAAAAAGCCGAGAAGCGATGGCTTTTACACAGTTTACATCAGGATTACGCACCAGCGCAAATCCAGTTATATTAAAACAAATAAAATTGTAGACGCTGCTCATATTACGAAAGGTGGTGATCTCACTGACCCTGTTGTAAATGAGTATTGCGCTATGCTCATCAGGCAATATACGGACCGCTTGAACCGCGTGAATGCGACTTGTTGGGAAATAAAGGAAGTAATAGAGTTCTTGTTGAAAGACGATGAAGAAGCGTGCTTCAGCGATTACGCGCGAAAGTTCATAGACAGGATGGAAGCGGATGGACACGAACGCAATGCAAAGAATTACAGACTTGCGGTAAACCATTTAGAACGCTTCATGGGGACAACCCGACTTCTGTTTAGCAACTTGTCATCTTCTGCAATAAATCTTTGGATAGAGAGTCTGTCAAAAACAAACCGAGCCAAAGAAATGTACCCTACATGTGTACGACAAATTTTCAAAAAAGCTATAGTCGAGCTAAATGATGAAGAGCGTGGTGTTATACGCATAAAGTTCAATCCTTGGCTTAAAGTGGCAATTCCCAAATCTGACAATACAATGAAACGTGCCATCAGTGCGGAAGCCTGCCGTGAGTTCTTCAACCGTCCTCTTCCAAAAACAAAGATGCTGTCTCCCCTTCCGGAACTTGGCCGGGATGTAGCACTTCTATCACTGTGTATCGGCGGTATCAACACCGTTGACCTTTACGAACTCAAAAAGAAGGATTACAACAATGGCATTATCGGCTATAAAAGGGCAAAGACACGTCACAGCCGCAGAGACGAGGCATATATGGAAATGAGAATAGAGCCATTTATCCAAGAGACCTTTAATAAGTATCTCTCCAAAGATGAGGATGATGAGTACCTGTTCGTATTCCACAGCCGTTACAGCAATTCCGACAGTTTCAATGCTAACGTAAATATCGGAATACGCAAGATATGCGCCGACATGGGCATGAAAAAGGAGGACTACTACTGCTATTATACGTTCAGGCATACGTGGGCAACCATTGCCCAAAACGATTGTGATGCAAACCTTTATGAAGTTGCATTTGGCATGAATCACAGTCATGGGTTCAATGTAACAAGAGGCTACTTAAAACTGGACTTTACTCCTGCGTGGGAACTTAATGCCAAGATTATTGATTTCATTTTCTTCAGCAATAAGAAGAGTAAACAAGGCAAAGCTCGTGACCTTGAAGCTCCAGAGGAAAAACTTTTCCGCATTTCAAAAAAGATGATGATATACGGACGCGCTTATTTCAAAGGAGATGTTGTTGGTGAACTAACAGATATCGGTTTTAGTAACGTTGACGAAGTTATCTCCGAACTAGTCAAACAGCTACCCAAAGATATTCCTATCGGTTGTACAGTCCAGTTCAGACTTAAAAATTGTGATAGTCAAAGAGAGGTTGTCTATGAAAGAAGCAAAGGCAAAGGATTTTAGCCTGCTTGTCAGTTAGGTAAACACCTGACATGAGGGAAGAACACCTTTCCACCCGACTACAACACGAAGCCGTACCTGCCCGTCCGAGACAGGTGCGGCTTTGCTGCTTCACCCTTATCTTGAATCCGGCGGACGGTTGACACAACACCGCCCCAGGAAGATGCCGACCAACAGCAGTAATCCCTTCCATACAAGGACGCACACCTTCTTCAACAACCATCCGGCAAGCCGCAGCACGTTCCTTACCAGCCATAACACCAACCGCCACAACAGCGAAAGTATGATGATGACAGGCACCAGGTATATTATCAGTAACAGTTCAAACATATACTCAAATTTAAGTGAAACCATAAGCCATACGAGGCTATTTTCCACCATAAATATACTAAAAATCAGCGAGATATGAAAATATTCCGGCAACTTTATCCTGACAAAATCATTGATTGACAAACGATTGCCCATTGTGCTTCCATATCAAGATAGCTTTATACATATCGTTTGGAATATACTGGTGACAAGTGTCTGTATTTCCAAAATCCGAAATCATCAGGTGCAAAAAACTAGTTTTCTCAGGTCTGATGAGTGACTATAAAGTAATGTCAAGGTCGTCTTAGCCTTGGTCGGCCATTACATTACTACATTATTGCATCATGTTGAAATATCCAAGCTCATTACCAATCTGAAAAATCTGATGCCTGTGCTTCCTTTTCCCTCTTGTTATCGAACAAACGGATAATGATTCTAATAATTCACGAATAGATGAACTAATATAACCGGACACTTGAAACCAAAGTAAGCCCCATTTCGCACCTTGGATTACAAGATAACTGGATGACCCGATACTCACAGACCGAGGAAAATCCTATTCGATACACCCGGCAATCGGATGCTCTCGATATCCCGGTCAAAATGATATGTTCCTTGAAGAATAGTGTTGTGCATTTTGTACGGAAGCCCCTTTTCACGGTAATTTTGGCGCAAGAAAGAACCCGGGATGACATTGCCCTGCGTTGCAGGATTTTCCAAGCAAGTTGTACTTTTGTGGCCACAAAACTCCGTTTGTTCTCCCAAAAAGTGACTTGCCGGATGCCATGCACCGGAGCGGCACCGCCGCTGTTTCGCCCTGCGAAATAAGGTAAGACAATCCCGGTTGCAAACAAACCGGAACATGAAGGAACATAGGAACAAGTACATCAAGGTAAGGATGACCCCGGAAGAAGTCCGGGAGTTCAAGGAGAAATCGGCTGAATACAAGACCGTAAGCCACTACGTGCGTAAGGCACTCGAAGAGTATTCAAACGTAAGCGTCAGGCAGCAGCTTGAACTCATGCAGGAACTCGGTTCGTTTTACCGAAGATACCAGGGCGAACTGTCCCATATAGGCGGAAACCTCAACCAGGCAGTAAAGCGCGCCAACGAGCTGGCGGTTGCAGGGTTGCTGCCCCCAAGCTATATCCGGGAAGTTCTGTTGCCGCTCATCCGGGACACACAGGAAACCGTCAACGGGATAAAAAGACAACTTGACATCCTCACATCAAGAATAAACAAGCCTTAGAACCAGACATATCACCAATCCAGATAACACCACCCCAAGATGATAGCGACCATATTACCCGGAAGCGCGGACTTCCATGCCGTTGGTTACAACGAACACAAGGTATCGAAAGGGCTTGCCCGGCTCATCGAGATGCGGAACTTCGGGACAATCGGTCTGGCAGGCAGACCCACCACGGAGGAGCTTACCGGCTATCTCAAAAAATACAGTTCCACCAACAGCCGCATCCGGAAACCGCAGTTCCATGTGGCCGTCAGCTGCAAAGGCCGTGAGATGACGGAATCCGAACTGCTGGATTTCGCGCACCGATACCTCAAGGAAATGGGATATGCCGAACCCGGACAACCTTGGCTCATCTACGCCCACCATGACACCGACAACACCCACCTGCACATCATCACCTCGCGTGTCGCCCCCGACGGCAGGAAGATAGCCTATAGTCACGAGCGCAGGCGTTCCCAGGAAGTCATAGACAGGATTCTCGGCACGGACAGGCAAAAGAAGATTGCCGACGACATGGACGCGGCCAGGCAATATACCTTCTCCTCTTTCGCCCAGTTCAAGGCAATCATGGTTTCTATGGGATATGAGGTATATAAGAAAGATGAAAACGTATTTATCAAGCATGGCGGCAAGGTGCAGCGGCAAATTCCGTTGGCCGAAGTCGAACAGCTTTTCAAAAGCGGCTATAGGGAACGCGCCCGTTGCCGCCAGCTGCGGAGCATCCTCAAAAAATACCGGGACGTGAGCGGCGGCAAGGAAGAGCTGCAGAAAGAGCTGAAGGAGAAGTTCGGCATCGACCTCGTGTTCTTCGGCAGGAAGGATGCGCCCTACGGCTACATGATTGTCGACCACGCCCACCGTACCGTCATCAACGGGGCAAGGGTGCTGGCCACGGAACAGCTTCTGGACTTCGCCACCCCGGAACAACGCTTCGCACGCATAGAGGACTACATAGACCGGCTGCTCACCCTCAACCCGAAAATCACGCAGGGCGAGATTTTCCAGAAGCTGAGGAAGCAGCGTGCCTATATCAAGAAAGGCGTCATCCACTTTGACGGACAGACACGCCCGTTAAAGCCGTTCATGGCGGAAGCCATCGACCGGAACAACCGCATCCGTTTCATCGAGATGTTCCACCCGGCCACAGAAGCTGAACGCGATCTGCTCTGCAAAATCTTCAAGGTGAACCGTCCTGATCTGGTGGACCTGTCAGGCGAAAGGCCGCAGTCCCATACGGATGCCGTCAGCCGCCTGCATGAAATCTTCAATGACGAGAACGTCTTTTCCGTGAAAAGTGCCCTTCATGAGGAAGGCTTCATCATCCGCGAGGAAGCGGGCGCGGCATATGCCGTCAACTTTAAAAGACACATCGTGATAGACCTTGCGGCGGAAGGGCTTGACACGGAACGGCTGAAACCCCGGCCACGGAAGCAACAGGCCAAGCAGACACATTCCACCGGAAACGGCGGAAAGAAGATACACATACACGGACTGAAGGATTCCGGTGCCGGAAGCCATGCCGAAAAGCGTGAGTGGGAAGTCGGCGGCAAGGGAGGCTACGATGACATTGACGACGGACGCAACCTTAAACGGTAGACCATGAGGAAAAAACGGAGACTCCCTTTTGTCACCTGTCTGGCCGCATAAGCCGTCATACCTTTTAATCCGCTGCATAAAATACTTCGGTCAGGCTGACCTGAAGCACAAAAGTGTTGTGCATTTCGTTACCGTCCTATCCGGTGCATACTTTTGCACCGAACCAAACGACCGTGGACAAAATGATACAGACACCCGTCATCGTGACATTCGCCAACCAGAAAGGGGGAGTCGGCAAGACGACCCTCTGCGTCACCTTCGCCAACTACCTTGTGACGAAGGGCGTGCGTGCCGTGGTCGTCGACTGCGATTTCCAGCACTCCATCATGAAGTGCCGCAAGGCCGACATCAAGAAATACGGCGAGGAAGCCGTACCCTACGACGTGCTGGCCTACGAGGCCAACGACAAGCAGGCCATGACCGCGCTCATGGAGAAGCTGCACAACGACCCCAGCATAGACGTGGTGCTCATGGACTCGCCCGGCAGCCTGAAGGCGGAGGGGCTGATACCCATGTTCGTCAACTCGGATATCATCGTCGTACCGTTCCATTACGACCTGGTGACCGTCCCCTCCACCGCGAGCTTCCTCCTGTTCATCGACCGTCTGCGCAAGGCCGTGGGCGGACGGATGAAAGCCCGGCTCTTCATCGTCCCCAACCTCCATGACGGACGGGTGGGCAAACGCTCCGAGCTGGAACTGTGGGAGAACACGGGGAAGACCTTCGCCAACTACGGGCTGGTGACGGACAAGATTCCCAAGCGGGCCGACATGGAACGTTTCAGCACGGTGGCGGAACTGGATATGCAGGCCGGCATCGTCAGTCCGGTGTTCGACAAAATATACGCCGGAATTTTCGTTGACGGCACCCCCAAAGACATAAACCATCAATGACCATAGCGTAATGAACAAGGAATTACAAATAGACGACCTCACCAGAGGCATCAATGACGACGAACCTGCATTCAAGGGAGAAGGACAAGCGGAGCAAGGCACCGCACATCCCGGTGACAAGTGCTGGCAGGACTTCATGGCCTACCTTGAAGCGCCGACGGACGGGAACGGCAAGGCAGACCGTCTGGTATGCAAACTCGACCGCGACCTGGCCGACTCGCTTGACGACTGCGACATCCGTGGCCGCTGCCGTTCCGACCTCGTGAACGCCATCATCCGCTCGTTCTTCGAGAACCACCTTTCCCTACTGGCGCAATACCGCCGCGAGAAGAAATCATTGTTCAACAACTATAACCCCGAATCCCATGCGTAGAATCGACTGGACAGAAACCATGCTCTCCCGGCTTGCCGAGCTTTATCCCGTGGAGACCACCGCACATACTGCCTATATGCTCCAGATAGGCGTGACGGCCGTGAAGGAAAAAGCCCGCGAACTCGGACTGGAGAAGCTGGCCAAGAGCCGGTGGCTGGAACGTGCCGGACATATCAGCCGCCACTTCGACAACCGTTCCTACGCCGAGATGGCCGGCGACCTGGGCGTCAGCCGCACCACAGTCAGCCGCATGGCACGCAAGCTGGGGCTGAGCCGGAGCAAGGCAAAGGGTTACGCGATGTCGTCCCGTGTCCGCAATGAGCTGGTACGCCGCGAACGGCGCAGGGCTGTATTCGGTCTTGACCCCCTCACACGCCTCAAGGTTATCTCACACCGCGCCAAGGTCAGGATACGCTCCAGGCTGAAAGCCAACGGATACATCACCGGCGTACACAGGAACATACTGTACTTCACCGAAGCCACATGCCGGAAAGCCCGGCTGGAAGCCAAGGCCACTAGACTTGGACTATCCTTTCTGCCTTTTCCCGAAGACAATACACCATTATCCAATGCCATATAGCCATGCAGTACGGACAAATCGTTTTTATCCTTTTCGTGGCAATGGCCTGCTATTACGCCTTCCTCATCTTCACGGACATCAGGAAAGCGCAGGCGGCCCGGAACGCGGAAAAGGAGAACCATACGGAAGAAGAGATAGACATATCGGACGAGGCAAGGAGCTTCCGTCCGACCAGAGTCAGCAGGGACGAGGAGAAGAAAGAAGAAGCGATTAACCACGGGCAATCCGAACCAGACCCTCGACAAGGAAAAGACTTCCGCCGCCCCGGCTACCGTGAGGCCATCATGACCGACGGCATCCTTGTGGACGACCTCATCCATGAAATCGACAGGCTGGCGGAAACCGGCACAAGCGACCTCGGCCTTGTCATATACACCTGCGAGAACGCAAGGTGAGCAAATACACGTTCCTTTAGCGACTCCTGTTCCTTTGGCGATGAAACAACTATTTAATGATTAAAGAAATGCAGACACTAAAAAGAAAATGCCTACGTGCATTCGTCCGTTTCAAACAGTCAGCGTTCGCCCGGAAGGGCACGCTCGCCCTCGTGGCGCTCACCCTCGCCGCCGGCGATGCAATGGCCGGAAGCAAGGGAGCGGCAGGCTTCACCAAGGCCACGCAGGAAGTAAGCTCCTACCAGACTCCCGTCTCCAACCTCATGAAGGCTATCGCGGCGGTCATCGTGCTGGTAGGCGCGTTCAATGTCTATTTCAAGATGCAGAACGGCGACCAGGACGTCAAGAAGACCATCATGCTGACCATCGGCGGTTGTATCGCGTTCATCGCATTGTCAGAGGCTTTGCCACTCTTCTTCACGTAAATCATGGAAGAGAATAAGAGTAATCAAGACGGTTTTCCCGTGTTCAAGGGACTCCAGAAGCCTTTAGAGTTCATGGGCATCCGCGGCCGCTTCCTCACACTGGCGGCGGTGGCCATAGGCGTGTCCTTCGTGGGATTCATCGTCTTCTCCATCGCCCTTGGAAAACTTGCCGGGTTCATCGCCATGCTGGTGATGGCCGCCGCAGGGCTGGCCACCATCTTCGTCAAGCAACGCAGCGGACTGCACAACAAGAAACGGGCGAAGGGCATCTACGTCTATAAGAACATCCGGAAGACGGATTGAAAAACGAATTGAAAAACCAACAAACAGAAAGCAACCAATGGCACAGAACAGGAAACGGGCATTCGAGGGGCTTTACTCCCAGCTGGAAGAGACGGACGGCCATGCCGTCCTCTTTTCCGCCAGGGGCGATCCTTCGGTCATATTCGAAATGGCCAATCCCGTGCAGCAGCTATGCACGGACTCGGAGCAGTACCTGCGCTTCCAGGACGTGCTCTCCAACCTCGTGCAGACGCTCGGCGAAGGCTACGCCTTGCAGAAGCAGGACATCTTCTGCAAACAGTCCTATCACCACGATGTGCCGGAGGATGCGGAGTTCCTGACGCGGAGCTACTTCCGCTACTTCGAGGGAAGGGAGTTCACCGAGATACGCACGTACCTTGTCATCACGCAGGAGGCGCAGCGCGGCCAGTTCGTGCAGTACGACCCGAAGAAGTGGACGGAGTTCCATGCCAAGGTAAGCAAGGCGGAGGACATCCTGAACGAAAAGCACATCCGCCACAGGCGGCTGGCAAAGGAGGAGGTGGACGAGTATTGCCACCGCTTCATGGCCTTCCGCTTCCGCCACGGCCCGTTCTCCATGACCAACTTCAAGGCTTCGGACGAATACTTGAAGGTGGGCGGCCGCGTGGTGCGCTCCTATCCGCTTGTGGATATCGACGAGATAAACCTGCCGTCACGCATCAAGCCGTACACGCAGGCTTCCGTCAACGGATATCCCATCGCCACCGACCTTTTCTCGTTCCTGACAAGCGTTCCACATGCGGACTGCGTGGTGTACAACCAGGTGGTGCAGATACCCGGCCAACGGAAGCTTCTCCGCAAATTGCAGGCCAAGGCCAAACGGCACGGCTCCATGCCCGACCCGAGTAACCGTATAGCCAAGGCCGACATTGAGAAAGTGCTGGAGCGGCTTGCCGTGGACAGCTCCCTGCTGGTCTACGCCAACTTCAACATCCTGGTGAGCTGCCCGGCGGACAAGGTCACCCCGGTCACTTCCTACCTGGAGACCAAGCTGTACGGATGCGGCATCATGCCCTCTCGCACGGCCTACAACCAGCTGGAGCTGTTCACCGACAGCTTCCCCGGCAACGCCTACGCTTTCAATCCCGACTACGACCTGTTTCTCACCCTGTCGGACGCCGCCCTGTGCTTCTTCTTCAAGGAGCACCTGAAGGAATCGGAGGACACGCCCCTGACCACATATTACACCGACCGGCAGGGACTACCCGTCTGCATCGACATCACCGGCAAGGAGGGCAAGGTGAAGATGACCGACAACGCCAATTTCTTCTGCATCGGGCCTTCGGGAAGCGGCAAGTCGTTTCATATGAACTCGGTCGTCCGCCAGTTACTGGAACAGCAAACGGATGTGGTCATGGTGGACACGGGCGACTCCTACGAGGGCATCTGTGGCTACTACGGCGGCACGTACATCTCCTATTCCAAGGAGAAACCTATCTCCATGAACCCCTTCAAGGTCACGGCGGAGGAATACAGGCTGAACTTCGGCGAGAAGAAGAACTTCCTCAAATCGCTGGTGTTTCTCATATTCAAGGGCAGCGCATTTCCGAGCAAGATAGAGGACATGATAGTCAACCAAACCCTCGTGGAGTATTACGATGCCTATTTCCATCCTTTCGAGAAATTCACGGAGAAGCAGCGTGCGGAGTTGCGGCAGAAGCTACTTGTAGACGCCAAGATGGATGACGATTACGAGAAGTACAACCATGAGATGGAAGATATTGACCGCCTGATAAACGCCAAGGATTCGCCGGAGGTGCCGGAAAGCCGCGCCCTGCTGCTCCCCTCGGAAGTCAGGCGCATGAAGCTCGTCCGCCAGTGCCGTTCGCTCATGGCCCTCATGCGCGACAAGGCCGCCTCGGAGTCTGAAAGGGAACATGCCGCACATATCGTGGAGAAATACCGCAGGGAGCTTTACGAGAACACCATGCTTGTCAAGATTGACAGGCAGATAGACCGCATGGAGGAGCAGAAACGGCGGTTGAAGGTCAGGGAACTTTCCTTCAACTCCTACTACGAGTTCGCCGTGGAGCGCATCCCGCAAATCACTTCCCTGGAGAAAATAACATTCGACATACACAACTTCGCAGCCATCCTCAAGCAGTTCTACCGGGGCGGCGAGCTGGAGACGACGCTGAACGCCGACCTGGATGTTGACCTCTTCAACGAGTGTTTCATCGTATTCGAAATCGACAAGATAAAAGATGACCCTGTACTTTTCCCCATCGTGGTGCTCATCATCATGGACGTGTTCCTCCAGAAAATGCGCATCAAGAAAGGGCGCAAGGCCCTGATAATCGAAGAGGCGTGGAAGGCCATCGCCTCGCCCACGATGGCGGAGTACATCAAGTACCTGTACAAGACCGTCCGCAAGTTCCACGGCATCGCCGGGGTGGTCACGCAGGAGCTGAACGACGTGATAGACTCGCCCATCGTGAAGGAGGCCATCATTAATAATTCCGATGTGAAGATACTGCTTGACCAGTCCAAGTTCAAGGACAGGTACGAACAGATAGCCGCCATACTGGGGCTGACCCCCGTTCAGCGTCAGCAGATATTCACCATCAACGCGCTTGACAACCACGAGGGGCGCAGCTACTTCAAGGAGGTGTGGATATGCCGGGGACAGCATTCCGACGTCTACGGCGTGGAGGAAGCCCCCGAATGTTACTGGGCCTACACCACCGAGCGGACGGAAAAAGAGGCGTTGAAAACATACCTGCGGCACTACGGCACGGTGCAGGAGGCCATCACGCGCATCGAGGCCGACCGTAAAAAAGCGGGCAGCCCCAAGTACCTGGAGTTCGCCAGACAAGTCAATCAACATCAAAAAGTAATGTCATTATGGGAAAGCTGAAAAACATATTGTTAGGAACATTCCTGTTTGCCGCGTCCGCCCCCACGTTTGCCGGATGGCGCATCGTCATAGACCGTAACTGCATCGCAACGGTGGGCGCCAACCTGGCCTCGCAGAAGCTCATCGAGGGGCAGCACAACCAACGGCTGGACTCCATCGCCTCCAAGAAGCAGAAGGTGGAACTCTACACCGTGAGCATGGCCACCATCAAGGAGCTGTACAAGCTCTCGATGGAAAACATCTCCGGTTTCGGTACGGAGAGTCTTTACTACAAGGAAATCGGAAGTTGCGCCTTCGATATCCTCAAAGACGTGCCGGAACTTATTGAAACGGTGGGCAGGGCGAAGTTTACGAACAAGCTGCTTTGCCTCAATGAACTCGGCAACCTCGTAGCCGAGACCCAACAACTGGTGGGCGACTTCGTGAACATCGTGAACAACGCCAGGGTGCAGAACCCGCTCAAAGGGGAAGCCACGGCGGAGAGGAAAAGCGACGGGTACAACCTGCTCGACCGCTACGAGCGGCTGACCCTGGCCAATCGCATATATACTAACCTTACGAAGATACGCTACAAGGTGGAGGGAATGATGCTCATGGCACAGTATGCCACAGCGGACGACCTCTTCTTTGCCATCGACCCGGAGGGCTGGGCAAACGTGGTGACCATGAAGAACCGTGTCGGTAGCCTTGTCCAGTCATGGAACGGGCTTGTAGCTTCCAATTACTGAACCAGACAACAAGAGCCATGGACTATAATATAAAAGGTATAGGAAATTACAGGGCGTTTTTTGTTGCCGCCTTTATGGCAATCGCCGTCCTGTCGCTTCCCGTCAGGGTATCGGCCGGAGTCATCCCCAAAGACCTCCCTACCATCGAGGCCCTGATAGCCCTGCACAAGGCCGTCAAGAAGGACGAGGACAAGGCCATGCAGCGTGTGGCCGCCAGCTTCGGCGAGCAGTCGCTCCTCACCAAGGGGGCCGGCAAGTTCAACGACGTGCGCACCACCCTGAACACCAAGCTGGACAACGCCCATTCCTACTTAGTGCTGGCAGGCGCCATCTCTTCCACGGCCAACGCGCTGTACCGGTTGGTGAAGGAATACAAGGACTTCACCTCCAACACGTTCGGCCATGTCAGCAAGAAGCCCTTCGTGGCGTGGTACTATGCCGACGCCAACCTGGCCATATCGAGGGAAGTGAAGCACTGCTACAAGCTTTATGCGTCGGTGGCCGCTTCCGGCATCAACCTGATGAAGGCTTCCATGGACGAGAAGCTGAACCTGGTGATGACGCTGAAAACCACCATCGACAGGGCGAGGTACATCATCGACAACGCGAACCTGTACTGCTACCTCATTACCGACTGCGGATGGAAGCCGGATTACATCTGGGAGATACTGAACTCCGAGGTCAAGGACGAGATAGCGAAAACGATAATAGACAAATGGAACAAAGGATATGAAAGTTAAAGAGGCCATATTATTGCTGTGTGTAGTCTTCGCCCCGGTTGTGGCGGAAGCACAAGTGCCCGTCCGTGACAACGAGAAGAAGAAACAGTGGCAGTCCATGGAGAACGGGCCGTGGGACTTCGCGCCCGACTGGTACTATTATTTCCTGCACAAGGGTTACTCCGGCGCGGAAATGTATTGGAAATGGGCGGGCTTCAAGTCCGGCTTCCGTGTCCGCTTCAAGGAATCCAAGTCGAACATCAAACGCATCATGCCCACACGGGTCATATCCGAGGAGACCCAGCGGCAGAAACTGGAGAAGGTGGAGGAAGAACGCAAATATGTGGAAGAGCTGTACAAGGAGGAGCTTGTCCGGGAGGCCGACCGCGCCGTTGACCTGGTCTATCCGGCCTACAAGGACGAGTTCAACCGGATGCAGGACTGCATCACCGACGGCCTGCTCTATTGCATGACGAAAAGCGGCGGAAAGTTGAAGCCGCAGGTGGACGAACTGGGCAGGCAGAATGAAATCCTTTGCGCAGGTATTGCCTATATCCGCAAGACAGGCGTGGGCTACGGACTGGAGAACGCCAAGCGGCAGCAAGCCTACGAAGAAGCCAAAGGAAAGATGGAGGCACTCGTGAAACAGACCGCCAACCTCTGCGCCGTGGCCGCCACACATTATTAGAATTAAAATGTATTACATGAAGATAAGAATACGATTATGCAACTGTCTGCTGTTTTATTGACCATAGGCCTTCCGGCCATCGACGAGAGCCTGGACAAGCTCCTTGGCGCCATGGAGACGTTCCCCAACGTGGCCGTGCTGGGCGACGCGGTGGGACTGGCCCGTATCATCGGGCTGCTGCTCGCCCTCTGCGTGGGTTCCTACGAGTGCTGGATGATGATGCTCGGACGGCGCGGCATGGACGTAATGAAGCTCCTCCGCATCGTCGGCATCTCCATCTGCATCTCTTCCTCCTCGTGGATATGTGACGCCCTGCAGGTGCCCGGCAAGGGACTTGAAAGCGCGAGCAAGGCGATGGCGCAGGCCAAGAACAAGGAGGTGGCCGCCTTCGAGCTGAAGGTGGCTCAAAAACAAAGCGAATACCTTGACCGGTTGCGCACCGTACAGGATTCCATCGCAACCGCGCAGCAGGTGGCCGCCATCGGACAAGACGCCGCATGGTGGGACAAGCTCATCTACAACGTGGAGAACCTTGGCAACACCATCAACAACTACGCCCAACGGGCGGTGGTGGCCACGGAGACCAAGGTCAGCGAATGGATAAACGATGTCATCCGCTTCGTGGGAGAGCTGATTTTTCAGATGTCCTACTACGGCATCCTCGTGGCTCAGCGCATCTTCATGGCCATCATGATGATATTCTGCCCCATCATGTTCGCCCTTTCCCTCGCCCCGCCGTGGAACTCGGCGTGGAGCCAGTGGATGTCCAAGTTCCTTTCCCTCTCGCTGTGGGGCTTCGTGACCTACATGTGCCTCTACTACGTTGACTTCATCCTGCTTTACAACCTCCAGCAAGACCTCGTGGCCTACGACCACCTGCTGCACGGTTCGGTCAACTCATGGTCGCAGATCGGCGCATTGGGGCTGCAGGGCATCGGCTCCAACTGCATGTACGCCATGGGGATGCTGGTCGGCGCGTACATCATACGTTTCGTTCCGGAAGTGGCCTCGTGGCTCATCCCCGGCGGCGTAAGTTCGGGCGCGGCCACGGCGGCAGGCTCCACGGCTACGGGCATCGCTTCCATGGCTGGAGGCGCGGCCGGTTCGGTGGCCGGTGGAGCGGTTTCCATGGTCAAGCCCAAATCTGGAAGATAAAATCATAAAAATAAAGAAATATGCTCATAGAATCACTGGCACAGAAAACAAGGCTCGCCATGGTGACGGTGCTGGCCACCATAGGCGGATGCGCCGTCATCTGCGGCTTCACCGTATGGTGCTGCATCTCCCTCGTAAACAAGGAAAGGGAGCAGATATACATATTGGACGGCGACATCCCGTTCCTCGCCGAGCGCGCGCAGCTGGAGGCCAATTTCACGATGGAGGCCCAGGCGCACATCCAGCTCTTCCATCAGTATTTCTTCAACCTGCCGCCCGACAACGACTACATCAAGTGGACACTCGGCAAGGCCATGTACATGGCGGACGGCACGGCGTTGAAACAGAAGCAGGCGATGGACGAGAACGGCTTTTACTCCGACATCATCTCCTCGTCGGCGGTCTGCACCGTCATGTGCGACTCCATCGACTTCGACGAACAGGAACGGAAGTTCACCTACTACGGCACGCAGCTCATCAAGCGGCGCACCCGTGACCTGAAGCGTTCTTTGGTCACGACCGGATATGTCGAGTCCGTGCCGAGGACGCGAAACAATCCCCACGGATTGCTGATTACCAACTGGAGGACGCTCGAAAACAAGGATTTGGACTACTAAATGCAATTTGGATATGAGAATCAGAAAGAAACTTCGGGAAAGCAGGCTAAGGACGCACCTGCAAATCCGCGCATGGCTGCAACCCAAACTGGGAAAGGCCGGGGAAAGACTCCGGTTGGCCGGTCGCATCCGTCTGGCGAACATTTGGGCACGGAAGCATCCGAAAAGGACTTTTGCCTGTGTTACGGGAACATTGTCGCTCTTACTGGTATGCTCCCTTGTCATGAACAATAGCAAGCCGGACGGGACGGACAACGCACACGGCATCGGCGTCATTGCCAATATGGAACCCTTGTTCCAAGGCTTCCGCACCATACAGTCGAACAAAGGCCTGCACCGTGCCACCATGCTGGAGCTGGCGGACAGCGGACGGGCCATCCGACGGGAACTTGACTCCCTGATAGCCATGCCTCGGAAAACGCACGGTGACTCCCTGCGGATTGTCAGGCAGTACAAGCGGCTGGAGAACATTGTAAAATTCATCAATAACAACGGAGAACATGATTAAAGTCAATTTCAAACAACCCAAGTACATCTTCCCGGCGGTCATCTTCATACCGCTGTGCGCCCTGGTGTATTTCGTGATGCAGACTTTTGGGGGCGGCGGAGAGCCGGAACAGGCCGTGGCCACCGACCGCATCAACACGGAACTGCCCGAAGCACACGCCGAGGAAGCCGGGGACAAGATGTACGAGATGTCGCGCCGCTTCGGCGACGAGGACGCCTTTACCGCCGTGGGAGGCATTGGCGAGGAAAAGGAGGAGAAAGAGGAGCCGGGACACGGCTACAGCGAGGAGGAACTGGACGAGCTGGACGCAGCGGAAGCGGAGCGAATCCGGCAGCAGCAGGAAATGGAGGAACTGGAACGCTCGCTGGCGGAGTCCAGGCGGCACATCAATTCATACGCCTACGGTAATAATACACCTTCAGACCGTATGTCTGATGGAAGCAGTGGCATGGGCTACACTTCGCAGGACGACTTCGCCCGTGACCTGGAGGAAATCCAACGCCGCAGCTACGAGAGGCAGAAGGCCATCGGGCGCGGCCTTGGGTTCGGCGACCCGGAAGCGGAAGAGGCGGCCAAAAGGCAGCGTGCCGACTCGCTGGCGAGAATCCGCAAGGAAGAGGCGGAACGAAACCGCCCGAACCTTGTCATCAAGTCTGCCGACACCAATGCGGACAAGTTCCATACGGTGGCCGCTCCCGACGGTGCGGCGGAAGCCAGGCTGATACGCGCCATGATTGACCAGACAACCAAGGCCAGGGAAGGCACGCGCCTGCGCTTCAAGCTGCTCGACGACGTGACGGTCAGCGGCACAAAATTGAAGAAAGGCACTTACCTCTACGGCACGGTGACGGGATTCTCCAGCCAGCGCGTGAAGGCGACCATCACCAGCATCCTTGCCGGGGACAAGTTCATCAAGGTCAAGCTGTCCGTATTCGACAACGACGGCATGGAAGGTTTCTACGTGCCCGAATCCTCGTTCCGGGACTTCGTGAAGGACGCCGGTTCCAACGTGGTGCAGCAGGATATCAACATCGAGTCGGACGGCGGCTACGGCTCCGGCATATCCGGCGAGGCCATCGCATTGCAGGCCCTGCAGAACATGTACAACTCCGCCACGTCCGCCCTGTCGTCCAACATCCGGAAGAACAAGGCGAAAATCAAGTACAACACCATCGTCTATCTCATCAACTCGGACGATGCAAGGTGAAAATGATTTGAAAACCAAATACGCACTTATATGAAAGCAAGAACCATCTTACTGACTTTACTCTGTGCCGTCGGGATTACCACCGCCAAGGCCAACGAGAAAATTTATGTCAACCGGGACGTGACCACGCACATCGTCATGCCCGAACCCATCAAGCTGGTGGACATCTCCACCCCGAAGATTGCAGGCAACCAATGCACGGACAACATCGTCCGCATCAAGCCGTACCACGATGAGGGCGATTCCATACGGTCCGGCGGCTACACAGAGAACGAGCTGCTGGGCACCATTACGCTCATCGGGGAAAGGCACATCGCACAGTACGATGTCCTCTATACCGAAGTGCCGGGACAGGCGGCCGCCATCTTCGAGGTGCCGTACACCCACACGCAGTCCTACATCAACCCTGAAGTCACCATGCCCATGTCCGAGATGGCACGCTATGCGTGGGCGGTGTACGGCAGCAGGCGCAAGTACAACCAGATCGTGACGAGGGCGCACGGGATGAAGGCCACGGTCAACAACATCTACGCCGTCGGGGATTACTTCTTCATCGACTTTTCGCTGCGCAACAAAACGAAGATTCCCTACGACATCGAGGAAATCCGCGTGAAGCTCACGGACAAGAAGGAAACCAAGGCGACCAACTCGCAGACCATTGAGCTGTCGCCCGTGTTCACGCTCAACTCCACGAGGAAGTTCAGGAAGGACTACCGCAACGTGATGGTGCTGCCCAAGCTGACCTTCCCCGACGAGAAGGTGTTGCGCATTGAAATATCCGAGAACCAGATCAGCGGACGGGTCATCGTGCTGACCCTCGAATACGAGGACATCCTCCATGCGGACGGCTTCGATGCCGACATCCTGAAGGATGCCGCCTATTATCCTTATTATTACATCTCTTATTCCGACAAGCAATGAAGAAGCTCCTGATTATCTTATGCTGTGCGGTAGTTGCCATTGGCGCGTCCGCACAGGGCAAGCTGGCGGTAAACGCCGGCTTCCTGTTCCCCTCCACCTTGAACGCGACCGTAGGTTACGAGCATCCGCTGTCTTACGGGAATGCCGTGGAACTGTACGGAGAGGCCGGCAACCACTGGCAGGAAAAGGATTTCTGGAAAGGCTACTATTGGGACGGCGGCATCGTCTACAAGCACCGGCTGGTGCGCTACAAGAACGGGATGCTCCGTTTCCGCTTCGGCCCGCAGTTCGGCGCGGTGCAAAAACGGTTCTTCATCGGATTGGAGGGAGGGTTTGAATACAGCTATGTGTTCCAGAACGGCTGGGAGTTCGCCCTGATACAGAAGAACAACGTGAATTTCTTGCACGGGGACACGTTCCGTAACGGATTGCTTTTGGGAATTAAAGTACCGTTCTAATTTCTATACGAAGCCAACTCTTAATTCTTAACTCTTAATTTCAGTTTTATGGCGTTTGAGGAAACACGGGAACAACAGCAGATGTACAACTACTTCCGCAGCTGCATTTACATCTTCCTAATTATAGAGATTGTGATGAACCTGCCCGTCACGGCGGACAACCGCGTCACGCAGTTCATTCTCGACCTGCTGGCGCGCTTCAAGGTGTTCAACTCGGTGTCGGGCTGCAAGGTGGTGGAGCTGGTGTGCATCTGCATCGTCTGCATCGGGACAAAGGCGAAGAAGGCGTTGAAGTTCAACGTGCGCACGATGGTGGTCTATCCCGTGCTGGCCGGGCTTACCCTTGTCGGGCTGTGCTTCGTGTTCCATGGGATGTACTTCGGCGTCAGCTGGTTCGGCTTCCCGGCCAACCGCATCCTGTACGCACTCTGTTCGGTAGTAGGTACCATGCTAGTGCACCAGGGGCTAGACGGCATCGCCAAGTATTACAACAACAAGGTGGGCGAAGACCGCTTCAACTTCGAGAACGAGTCGTTCCAGCAGTCGGAGACGTTGGTCGCCAACGACTATTCGGTGAACATCCCCATGATATACTACTGGAAGCGGAGGATGCATAGGGGATGGATAAACATCATCAACCCGTTCCGGGGGACGATTGTGTTGGGTACGCCCGGTTCGGGAAAGTCGTTCGGCGTCATCGACCCGTTCATCCGGCAGCACGCCGCCAAGGGCTTCGCCATGATGGTATATGACTTCAAGTACCCCACGCTGGCCAAGACGCTCTTCTACCAGTTCTGCAAGAACAGGAAGGCCGGGAGGTTGCCCGTGAACTGCGGCTTCCGTACCATCAACTTTACCGACGTGGAGTATTCCGACCGCATCAACCCCATCCAGCGGAAGTACATCCCCGACCTTGCGGCGGCCTCGGAGACGGCGGCCACCCTGCTGGCCTCGCTCAACAAGGGAGGCGGAGAGAAAAAGGGCGGCTCGGAGGCGTTCTTCACCAACTCGGCGGAGAACTTCCTCGCGGCCATCATCTACTTCTTCGTGAACTTCCACCCCGTGGGCTTCAAGGACGGCAGGAAGCTCAGACGCTTCATCCTACACGAGGGAAAGAAGCTGGAAATCGTGATAAAGAATTGGGACGACTTCAACGCCATAGACAAGGACGGCAATGTAGTGCTGGACTTCGTGGACGAGAAGGGCAACGATGTCTCCACGGACGAGGACAGGATGTTCGTGGATTTGAACGGTTACAGCTATAAAGACCGCACGGGAAAGCTGGTACGCATCAACCGCTGCTGGTATGAGGACAGGGACGGCAACGAGGTGGAGCCGGACACCGTCACGGGGGAATACTCCGACATGCCGCATGTCCTCTCGTTTCTCGGCAGGCCATACGACCAGGTGTTCAATATCCTGATGCAGGATGACAAGATAGCCTCGCTTATGGCGCCGTTTAAGAGTGCTTACGAGAACAAGGCCAACGACCAGCTGGAAGGCATGGTGGGCACGTTGCGCGTCAATGCGGCAAGACTCGTGTCGCCTGAAGCCTATTGGGTGTTCACCGGGGACGACTTCGACCTGAAGATTTCCGACAGGGAGCATCCCAGCTACCTTGTCATCGCCAACGACCCGGAGAAGGAGCAGGTCATCGGCTCGCTCAACGCATTGGTGCTGAACCGCCTGATAACCCGTGTGAACTCCAAGGGGAACATCCCGGTGAGCATCATCGTGGACGAGCTGCCCACGCTCTACTTCCACAAGATAGACCGCCTTATCGGCACGGCGCGCTCCAACAAGGTGGCCGTGACATTAGGGTTTCAAGAGCTTCCGCAACTGGAGGCCGACTACGGAAAGGTGGGGATGCAGAAAATCATCACCACCTGCGGCAACATCTTCATGGGGGCGGCGCGCAACAAGGAGACGCTGGAATGGGCGCAGAACGACGTGTTCGGCAAGGCCAAGCAGACCTCGCGCTCCATATCCATCAACGACCAGAAGGTTTCCACCACCATATCCGAGAAGATGGACTACCTCGTGCCGGCTGCCAAGATAGCGGACATGGCCACGGGATGGCTGGCAGGACAGGCGGCGCGCGACTTCACCGCCACGGACGAGAGGATGCTGGACAAGTTCGACATCGAACAGTCGGAGGAGTTCAAGACCACCAAGTATTTCTGCAAGACGCATTTCGACATGAAGAAGATAAAGCGGGAGGAGGAACATTACGTGCCGCTTCCGAAAATCTACGAGTTCAAGAATGACAGGGAAAAGGAGATAATGCTCAACCGCAACTTCAAACGGGTGAACCAAGAGGTCGAGGACATGGTCAAGGAATTACTCGGGATGGGTTAAACAGTCAGTGTCATTTCAGTAATTTTTGGAAAGCAAAACAATATGCTACGTGAGTC
>NZ_JAUDEN010000028.1:0-36315 GCF_030373775.1 Bacteroides gallinaceum
AAAGCGAACAACAATAAAGATGGCATGTGAAATGAAAAACCAAGCTCATTTACACATGCCGCCTTATATTTTTTGAACATTTACTGAATGTCCCTATATACGATAATGGATCAACGTAAAAACTTGAGGGATTCTCAAATTACGCATAAATTTCGATGCAGTATGTGTACATCTTTGATTATCAATAGTATAGCGCTCTAAAAGGTACAACCAGTAGATTGGCAAGTATCTGAGAATGTGTAAGTTAGTGATTTTTAGCACCATTCTCGGCTTGTACCTCCATTTTGGAAAGTAAAAGTAAGTGTAATTTCTTGAATATCAAAATGTGCGGTACAAAAACTTGTGAAAAATGCCGTTTTTTGATGGGAAAAGGTACAAAAATAGCCCTGAAACCGAGAGCCACATTATGATTATTTTGCGAAGTACTCCGTCTTCAACCAATAGGCATAAATCGGGTCCTGGAACGAGATTTTAGCAGCCTTATTATCCAATATATCATTCTTGATAAGGGCAGCCTTTGAACGGGATATTGAGGTCGTTGAAGAGATTTGATAGCGATGCATCACTTCAGTCGAACTGATGGCCTTTTCGCAGGCAATAAGAGCTTTGGGACAGTTCAATTGCTGTGTGGTCAGTGTTTCGGTGATTGTTACAAACAACAGCCTTATGTGGCAGCGGTCGCTATTTTTAAGATTGCCTTAGTAGTAATATTCTGAATAGAAAAGGAAGTATTATTTCTTTTTCTGTTCAATTTATTGCTATATTTGCAGTATGGATAGAAAATTAACTGAAATAGGAACCATTCCAGTAACGACTTCAATCATTGAATCGTTATACCCGGAACTTAAGTCTGCGAATAAAAAAGTGACCTGGCTTGAGAAGCAAGGATTTATCATCAGACTGAAGCGGGGACTTTATGTGGCTAACCCCAAACATTCAGGAAAGACCCTATCGAGTGAGTTGATAGCCAATCATCTCTATGCACCTTCGTATATTTCAATGTCTACTGCACTACGATATTATGGACTTATCCCCGAGGCTGTATATGTTCATCAATCAATGACGGTAAAGCACTCGCGTAGCTTTCAAACTCCGGTCGGCTGTTATGACTACAAACATATCTCAAAAATGGCATTTCCAATAGGAGTAAGGAGTATGTATAAGGATAATTATGCTTTTCTTATTGCATCACCGGAAAAGGCTTTGTGTGATTTGATTGCCAATTCCTCGCAGGTCAATCTTCGCTATATGAAAGATGTGGAAACATATCTTGAACAGGATATTCGTATGGATATGGATGAGTTCAATAAGATGGATAAAACCATATTCGAAGACTACATAAAAGTTGGCAAAAAGGCCGATTCAATTTCGACACTTTTAAAATTCTTAAGACGATGAAAAATGAAATATTCGACAATATGCTCTCCCGTTATGATTTAACAACAGAGCAACAGAAGAGAAACGCTATATTTGAAGTGAACCAACAAGTGATACTTGCTGGCTTGTATGCCGGAGGCTTTTTTGAGTCGGCGGCTTTCTATGGTGGAACTTGCTTGAGAATCTTTCATGGCTTACAGCGTTTCAGTGAGGATATGGATTTTTCATTGCTTACGCAAGATGATAAGTTCGATTTTACGAAATACTTTCCTGCTATCGTTGATGCTTTTACAATGGTAGGCCGTGAGGTTGAAATAAAGAAAAAAGACAAGAGGAATTTCGGAAAGGTCGAATCGGCATTTCTTAAAGATAATACCGATGTGTATGATGTGACTTTCCAAACAGAGAAATCTATAAAGATAAAGATAGAAGTAGATACTTGCCCACCGTTGAACTTCAAGACGGAACAGAAGCTATTGCTTCAGCCATATTCATTTATGACCCGTTGTTTTACACTTCCCGACTTGTTTGCAGGCAAGATGCACGCCTTAGTATATCGTGCGTGGAAGAACAGAGTAAAAGGTCGTGATTGGTACGACTTTGAATGGTATGTACGCCATAATATTCCACTTGATTTTGCTCATTTGGCAGAACGATGCAAGCAGTTCAACAATGAGAATATCACTCCAGAGTTATTCAAGGAGAAACTCATTGAGCGTCTCTCTTCAGCTGATATAAAACAAGTGAAAGAAGATGTATTGCCTTTCGTGCGCAATCCAAAAGAACTTGATATTTGGTCAAATGATTATTTCGTGCAGTTGGCAGGGATGGTAAGAATAGAATAATACAACCTTAAGCTTTCTCCAAGAAATAAATCCTAAGGTATTTATAGCATCAGCATGCCTACATCTTTTCTTATTGGCGAAAGCAATCCAAGTACGGTTACACTTATTCATAGCCTTATTATTTTGCGAAATATTCAGTCTTCAACCAATAGGCATAAATCGGGTCCTGAAACGAGATTTCACCGGCTTTATTATCCAATATATCATTCTTGATAAGGGCTGCCTTTGAACGGGATATTGAGGTCGTTGAAGAGATTTGATAGCGATGCATCACTTCAGTCGAACTGATGGCTTTTTCGCCGGCAATAAGAGCCTTGAGATAGTTCAGTTGCTGTGTGGTCAGTGTTTCGGTGATTGTTACAAACAACAGACCTATGTGACAGCGGTCGCTATTTTTCAAGATTACCTAAGTAGTAATATTCTGTACAGAAAAGGAAGTATTATTTCTTTTTCTGTTCAAATTATTGCTTTCTTTCTATAAATAATATATTGTTTGTTATCTGTAAAATATCAGCCTTATGAATAATATAATAGCATTTAATATCTCCAACGCCCAATAATATGACCAAAGCAGATTTCAACAGGAATAAATTCAAAAATTTATCTCCGTAACACATCATAAAATAAAGTAAAACTACTAGATTTGCATATTATATGATATATTGAGCTATGACAAAAAGTACAATGGGTACCAAGTTGCCAAGAAAGCTGGAGCAGAAGATGCAGATAGTAGGAGAACAGATCAGGCTGGCCAGATTACGCAGAAATCTCAGTATTGCCCAAGTTGCCGAACGTGCCACCTGTTCACCTCTTACGGTTTCACGTATAGAGAAAGGTGTACCGACAGTGGCAATAGGTATTTATCTCAGGGTGCTTTATGCGCTTCAACTAGATGATGATATCCTTCTGCTTGCAAAAGAAGATACAATGGGGAAGGCCTTGCAGGATTTGAGTCTTAAGAAACGAGAAAGAGCATCCAAAAAAGAATAAGGTATGAAAAGAGTTTATGTATTTGCAGATTTTGATTGGCTGAAAGCACCAAGGTTGATTGGAGAGATGAGTTACGAATCCTTTCGTGGCTTTGCTAGCTGGTGCTGCAAAAGTTGAATTAGGTAAAAATGAAATAAAATATTTTTAAGAGTATTCAAAATTTTATTTAGGGTATTAATAATATCGAGAGTATGAATTATACAGCTTGGAGTGAACTTATATACAAATATTATTTTGAAAGACACTCAGATGCTAGAGTTGTACTTCATATTACTTTGCAAGATCTTGTTGATTTTGCAAAAGAAGAAAATGTGGAGATTGCAAAAGGTCGATATGCCTCTGAATTTAAGGACGATTTTATCAAAAGGGATTTTGTTTGTAAATTTTGGATTAATATAAAAGATAGGTGCCCTAGTATAGAGGATTTTAAAGAAAAACTATTAGCTCTTAAACATATGGCAAAGGAAGAACATAATTATAAATATCTTCTTCCTATTATTGCTATTTTAATTATGCCAATTTGTGAAAACGATGCGCTTGAATTGCATGGGAATGATTATTATGGCCATCTTTTACCATTTCTATTTAGTAATGGGTTCATAAATAAAAAAGCAAATAATGATGGGAATCTTTTGCAAGATATTGCTTTAGATGAAATTTGGAATTGCATTAATAAGTGGGCTGAGTCAGAATCTCTAGCTTTTAAATCAAGCCAAGTTGTTTCGGGTAATGGAAGGAGACATTATGTACGGTCCCTGATGAAAGAGAGTCTGCTATCACCGTCTCACCTTCAAAAATTTTGTATCATATTTGAAAAAGGAGGTCTTGCCCCTAAAGTTAACATTGAAAATGATAGATTGTTATCAGCCTTTCGTACGAATTATCAATACATTGGATTATCAATTGGAAGATATAATCAGCTAGTAGGTAAAGAGTTCAAAGAGTATCTTATATCTGTTCTACGTAAAGAATACGATCATTGGGATGGTACAACGAAAATAAAAGAGAGGGATCCCAATACGGGAAGAATAAAGATTAAATCAGATAACACGTATTATCCTCTATTATTAATGATGGATTTTGATGTAAATTCTCGAGTAGTAAAATTTGGATTCCATCTATATTGTCCTGATATTGATGATATGGATGATATGCATTTTATTGCGGATAATTCAGAAGTAGATTTACCTTTAATTTATATCAAAAGTGATGGATATGCTAATCGTCCATTTTATATTGAAAATAATATAGTCAATAGAATTTTTAAGGATAGAAATGGTGTATATGAGATACATGAAGAGAATTTAGAAACAATTAAAGGTCGATTCGTTGTTTCTGATTACTATCTTCTCAGAGTCTATCAAAATAAATATATTGCAACGAATGAATTTATCAAGGGTAAGTTTTACTTTATTGTTGTAAGAAAAGATGTAATAGAATTATTTACGGAATGGCTCAAAGGAAATTCCGCTGAATTTGTTTCTGATTGTATATTAGGCGGTAACTATTGTCTGTATAGGATAAATTGCGCTATTATGGAAATGCCACAGCGTAATAATTTGCGTTTTAATTCAGATTTGAAATGCAAATCCGTGAATAATATCGAAGTAAAGACGGCAGAAAATCAAGAGGTTATATTATTATCTAATTTATTCCCTGCACATTTTGAAATTTCAGGTGTTGATGTAGCAAAAGATAAAATATATGCAGTTTCTGTGAATAGTGAAAATAGGTACTCACAAGAGTTGATTTATGATCAGAAGAAAAGTGTCTGGATATTATCTGTAAGTATAAATACAGAGTTTGTACTATATTGTAATGAAAGTCGTATACCTTATGGACATACATATAAATTTTCAGATTTTATTCTTCCGAAAAGTTTTAAAGAAGTAAAATTGGATAAATGGGGCAAAACAAATGGAAAACTATTTTCATTGGGACTAACACTCCCTGATGAAGTTGCTAATAAGAATTTGATTAACTGGTCTTTGTTAAAGGAGCAAATGGAAGATGCTCCGATAAAGACTATTGTAAATAATACATATAAAGAAACAGATTATCTTCTCTATGCAATTACATCGGCTTCTTATCAAACAGATAGTTGGCTGATGAATATGAAATGGATTAAATCCATTCGGGACCGTATTGTTTCAGAATTGGAAGATAAAGGGAAAGAATCTCAACCTGATAGATTTGCACTAAAAAATTTGCTTGCAGATTATTTCCGAATGGGATATATAAATTATGCATATACAGAAAATGGATTGTGTATAACGGCAAATCACCCTACTTTAATATTACTTGTCCCAGAATATAAGAGAGAGATTTTGCCAGGCGCAGATGGAAGGAATATTGTACGTCGCAAATGTATTGAAAGGAAATATAAATGCCTGTTGTCTGGTGGTAGAACCATATCCCTTATTAAAGAGATAGAAAGGTATCAATTACAATATCAATATGAATTAGAAATAAAATGTGAGGACAATAGTTTGATGCCTCAAACCATTTATCTTTATGCGGAGGAAAGAGATTCGTTTAAAAAGTTAGCAGAGAAGTTAAATCTTAAGTATCAAGATAATATCTATTCTAATGCATTGCTTGAAACATTGCCCTCAGTTGAAGAGTATATTGAAGAAATAACTTCTAATGGTGTAGAAAGAGATTTGTTTATGGTTAAAAGCTTTCGTGCAATAGATTATAAAAGAATGGCTGAATTGTATCCTGAAAAATTGAAATTGGGTAGGTATCTGTCTAATGCGGAGATAGATAAAAGAAACTTTGACAAAAATAAGGATTTTGTAATTTTCTTTCCGGGTACTAAAGATGAAGTTTCTGTATTGATTCATGATGGGCAAATGAAAGAAGTTGATAAATACTGGGGACATTTTATCGGAATGAGGTATGCAGATGCGAAAGTTCTTATTTATGATAAAGAACGGGCACAAATTAGTATGCCTCAACAGTTAAGATTACCTTTACTTTATGCTAGAGCATTGACAATGTTGACAGGACAAACTCCTGAGTCAACTTTGGGTAGTCGGGCTTATAATATTTGCGTAAATCCTTGTACAGATGCAAGTGCAAGTAGTCCGGATACAATCTTAAAAAAATTAGGACAAATTTAAATTATGATGTATTATGGCAAAATATCTTATTGATCCAATATATGCGTATAAGGAGATAAAGGATAATTTTATCCTTTATGTAAAGACCGCATTTGGAACACGATATAAAAGTATTGAAGAAGAACGTGAAGAGTTATTACGAACAGATCAAGTTGCGGCTCGTGAGCCTTGGATAGAACCATTACCTGCTTATAAGAATGTTGAATTGGATAATGGTGAAAAGCTGCGTATTTCATCGTTAAGAAAGCAGGATCTCCCAACGATGAATCAAGAGTCATCTTCTATATTTAAGGAATTTATTCTTAAAGGATTAATAAAAGGGGATTACCCGATATATCAGCATCAAGCAGAAATGTTGCGTAAAGCATTGGAAGGAAAAAATTGTGTTATCACCTCTGGTACCGGTTCCGGTAAAACAGAATCGTTCTTACTACCTATGCTTGCGAGCATTATTCAAGAAGCGGAGAATGAATGGAAACAGCCTGTTGCATATACTCCAAACCGATGGTGGAATGCGAATGATGGCAATCCGTTGCTTATGCAGGATATATTTGAATTCCCGCAAGGAGCAGAACAAGGAACTCCCGGATATTTAGCATCTTCTGCTATGCAGCGTCCTAATGAAAAACGAGATGCGGCTGTCAGAGCCCTTATAATATATCCTATGAATGCATTGGTAGAAGATCAAATGACTCGTCTGCGTGATGCTTTGGATAATGATGAAGTACAAAAGTGGATGACAGAGCGTTTGCACGGAAATCGCATCTTTTTTGGACGTTATAATGGTGCTACGCCAACGCCTGGTTATCCAAAGTTTGGAGAAACAGATAGGAATCGTCGAATCTATCAAAGTTTGTTGTCTTCTATGAATGCATTAGACAAAATGACAGACGATACATTAAAACTTCTTGATTCTAATTTATCTGAAGAACAACAAAGAAAAAATAAAAAGAAATATGAGGTAAGACGCACCATTTCACAAATGATATGTGGCAAGGATGGCATTGCTTCATCAGAAATGCGTTCACGATTCGACATGCAACAGACACCTCCCGATATTCTGATTACCAATTATTCTATGTTGGCAATGATGTTGATGCGAGAGGTGGACAATCCAATTATAGAAAAGACTCGACAGTGGTTGGCAAAAAGTTCATCACATATTTTTCATCTTGTTATTGATGAGTTGCATTTAAATCGTGGTACTTCAGGTACAGAAACCGCCTATCTTATTCGCTTGTTGCTTAATCGACTCGGTCTATCACCAAATAGCCCTCAGTTAAGAATTCTTGCGTCTTCAGCATCTCTTGAAGTCACTGGCACAAAGAGAAATGAAAGTTTGAAATTTTTAAAGGACTTCTTTGGAACCGAGTTTACTGCAGATAATGTTGTTGAAGGGCATTATATGCAAACTGTACAAAGTTATAACAGTGTTCTTCCAACAGAGCCATTTGTTAGAATTTATGATTTGTTTTACGAGAACCCCTCGTGTTTTGAAGAGTATCAGACTAAGGCTGAAATTAAAAATCGTGTAGATGAGGTTTGTTCTAACGTAGCTTTATCATTAGCAACCTATGCACATTGTGAATTGCCTGATACTGATGGATTGGCACAGTTGCTCCATGTCTTTGCATCCGATGAATTGTCCATAGCTAAACGTTTGTCAGACACCTTTGATTTAAAAGAACTGGGGCATAACAGGGCCATTCCATTTTCTAAAGGGAAAGGTGAACCAGAATCTGCAAATGCGTTAGGACGGTATTTTGTAGACTATCTTTTTGGTAATATGAAGGATGAATCTGTGAAGGCCGCCGAAGGTTTAGTAATAATTCGGGGGTTATATGATATATTTGATAAGGTAGATTGTGGACCTATGCAGCGTTTTCGTTTCCATTTATTCTATCGAAACATAGATGGATTATGGGCTACGCTTGAGAAGTATGATGAGGAGAAAGGGAGGCCGGTAGGTAAGCTTCATGCCCATTCTTATGAGATAGATGGAGACAAGCGTGTGTTGGAGTTGCTTTACTGCGAACAATGTGGTACATTGTTTTATGGAGGCAAACGACATGCTTATAGAGAACAAGGTATGTGGAAGACAGATATATTGCCGACTAGTTCTAATCTAGAAGATTTACCTGAGCGACAGAGCCAGGTTATGGTAGAGAAACGAAATTATCACGAATTTGCAATTTTCTATCCAGTACCGTCAAGTATTCGTGATGTTGATAGAATGTTACAAGAAGTCGGTGTCGGTTTACAACATAAAATAAGTTTTAATGAAAATCGAGAAAACTTAAGTTGTCACTGGCAACTTGCTTTCTTGGATGAAAAAACGGGACACGTTACTATCGCTCAAGATGGAGAACAATATTCCGGCATCAGAGGCTTTTTATATACTGTGGAAGCTTTGGATGGAGAACAAAATATTGATGCAGCTATCAAAGCTCCTGCATTACCTTGCCATTGTCCACATTGCGCTACAGACAGATTTGGAAGGTCATTCCGCTCACCTCTTAGAGGATTCCGAACTGGTTTCAATAAAGTCACTCAGTTATATGCTCGCGAATTGTTCTACCAGTTGCCTACTGCACATAATCGTAAGCTTGTGACATTTGCTGATAGTCGTCAAGATGCTGCTGTTGTAGCTAATAGCATTGAGCGTAATCAATATACAGATTTAATGCGCGATATCATTGTAGAAGAATGTACACTTGATCCAAGTATAGATTATGAAGCAAAACGAAATTATCTTGATGAACTTTTGACTGATAAGAATGAGGCTAAAACAACACTTGATAATCCTAATGCAACATCACGCGAGATACGTAGTGCTCAACGTACACTTAATA
Organism: Bacteroides gallinaceum; assembly: GCF_030373775.1. Taxonomy (NCBI): domain Bacteria; kingdom Pseudomonadati; phylum Bacteroidota; class Bacteroidia; order Bacteroidales; family Bacteroidaceae; genus Bacteroides; species Bacteroides gallinaceum. The sequence continues at coordinate 9,190 of NZ_JAUDEN010000028.1, forward strand.
CCATAGACGACGAGATTGCCGAGGTAAAAAACATTTTGGAAAAAACTATTCCTGTAGAACAATTAATAAATACGAATAATTGCATTGATTCGCCTATTTATAAAGCTTTTAGAGAATTATATACAAATCCTGCTGGTTGCAACTCTGCGAATCAGCATTTTGAGGAAACACCGACCGCTAGTCCGGTAATGTGGTATGAGATAGATAACAATGCATCTCCATTGTTGAAACAAGATGTTAATAGAAAAGTTGGAAGTGCCATTATTCAAAATGTTATGCATGTGCTATTCGGACGTTTGCATTATAATGCTGAAAGTGCTGGTATTGGATGGGTTACTGTACCAAGGGATGAAAATAGGATTCATGTTATACTTACTAATTCAGGTTTAGCTGATATTTCATCGGATGTATTTATGGAAATAGTCAATTCTGTTATTCGATTAATTGGTAATTCATACCGATATACAAATAACCCTTATGATATATTTCCTACAGACAGTGATGCGAATTTTCAAAATTTGAAAGCGAAATCTCCTATTAGAAGGTATATTTATTCGTGTTGTGATAAGTATCGAATACCATATGTAAGACAGAATGGAAGGCAAACAAAGGTTCCCAACATACTGGGGCAAGCTGTTCTGGATTATCTTGCCTTAACAGGCAATCAACAAATGTTTTTGCAACCTCATGCATTATTGATTCGTGGAGTTTTGCCAAATGAAATTGGTTATATTTGCCCTAAGTGTGGTCGTGCACATCTAAATAAATCGGCAGGAATTTGTACCGGTTGTTTTCAACATTTGGATGAAATACATACCATTACTATTGATGAACTGCGCAGGCAAACGGACTTAATGATTAATATTGTTAAACATCGTCCTGCTTGTAGATTACATAGTGAGGAACTTTCAGGGCAGACCGATAATCAAAGTGAACGTCAGATGGAATTTCGCGATATTGTAAGAATCGATCAAAATTCTGCTCATGCAGAATACATAGAAAAAGTTCGTTCTATTGATGTCTTGAGTGTAACCACTACCATGGAGGTTGGGGTTGATATCGGTCCATTACAGGGTGTTATGTTAACAAATATGCCTCCTCAGCGATTTAATTATCAACAAAGAGTAGGACGAGGAGGTCGTCGAGGACAGGCTTACTCTATGATTTTGACCCTATGTCGAGGTCGCAGTCATGATGAACATTATTTTCTAAACCCTCATCAGATAACTGGTGATCAACCTCCTACTCCTTTTTTGTCGATGAATCAGTTAGAGATTCTGCAAAGGTTATATGCAAAGGAAGTGTTGTATTATGCGTTCAAGTCTTATTCCGATGAGTCTAATGTCCGCTTAGATGGCAACACTCATGGCGAATTTGGTACACGGCAAGGATGGATAGATAATGTAGGGGCCATAAAAGATTATGTGCAAAGTTGGTTATGTAATACAACAAATTTAGATAAGCTGTACCATATAGCCACTTTGTTAACCAATGACAAGAATCTTGTTTCAAAGTTAGTTCAATATGTATCTGATATTACTAATAAAAATTGCTTGATAATGCAAATGGATCGAACTGTAACAGACCAATCTATTGTTGCTGATATGCTTGCGGAATGTTTGGCTGAAGGTGGTGTATTGCCAATGTATGGAATGCCGACACGAGATCGACTCTTATATCATAGTTTGCAATATACTGAAGGAAATGTGGTAAAAGAAGAAATTGCTTCAGTTTCACGTCCAATAGATCAAGCTATTACAGCTTTTGCCCCTGGCGCTTCTATCACAAAGGATAAACATATTCTTACATCTATTGGTTTTTCTCAATCATCAATAGTGTATGGAATAGGAATCAATGGTCAAGGGTGTATCAAGACAAAAGGTAATGCAAATGCTCCTATATTTCCTTTAAGGATGACATTATGGGAATGTAGCAATCCTAGCTGCAAGTGTATTGTAACAGACAATCGTAATCCAAATACTCAAGGTGTAGTCTGCGATTACTGCATGTCACCAATGACTTCCAAAACGATTTGTACACCTGCATCATTTATTACAAGTCTTTCGAAAGGTTTTGATCAAAAAGATGATTCTGAAATTATAGTAAAGCGTAATGGTATTTGCATGGAGAATTCAGAACGTCCTATAGTTAAAGTCTTTGATGATATGAATGTCTCTCTTTCGTTATTTAGAAACGGTAAAACGTGGCGAATAAGTGATAAGGAAATTGAAGGTCGTGAATGTAGTGTAAGCTATAATTTGAACGGAACTAGGATTCGGTCTTTGGCAAAACAATGGATTGCAAATCCCATTTATAATGGTACGGATAGTCCCAATATATTAAATGGCAATGTAACGCTATTACCTCCTGATGACAAAGATGTTAAAACATATATTACACCATTGGGTAATAGGTTGGAAACGATTCATTTGGCAGCACAAAAAATAACGAATGTGATAACATTGTCTCCTGCAAATAGGGTGGAAGGATTGATTCTTGAACCTTTCCATTGTGTTAATAATAGATTGGATTTTAGAACACAAGGGGTAAGAGCTGCATATTATACTTTATCATTCCTCATCCAGAGAGCAATAGCATCAAAACTTGATATAGACCCAACCGAAATAGACGTTGTTGAGGTTCTTTCAAAGACAGGAAATTTGGGTGAAGTGTGTCTTGCTGATGAAAAGATAAACGGTTCAGGTTTTGTCGCTGATTTCTGTTTGAATTTCCTTGATTATAGAGACAGAATACTGAATGGAATGGATTTGTATTTTAAGCAGATGTTAAGCGATGAACATATTAAAGAATGTGATTCTTCATGTTATAAATGTTTGAAATCTTATAAAAACATGCCTTATCATGGTTTACTTGATTGGCGTTTGGGTATTGCTCTGTTTCGTGTAATGTGTGATAATAATTATAAGGCAGGTGCAGATGGTAAATTCAATACACCAGAATTAAAGGGCTGGTCTGAGTTGGCAGAGACATTATTGAAGTCGCTAAATGAAGGATTTTATAGTACTAATCCATATCAAATAGCTAAAACAAATAATGGGATACCATATATGTATGATACAGAAGGGAAAAGGAAGCCAGTTTTTGCTTCGCATCCGCTATGGGAGGGTGTTGCAGAGACCCAAATACTTGCTGATGCAGTTTTTGAAGCATCTCTTATTTGTAATGCAAAATGGGATAGTTCAAATGTTATAACAATTGACACATTTAATTTGCTTCGGAGAATAAGTAATTGTTACGAGTATATTCAAATACAACAAAATATCTGATATGAGATTTATCAAGATACCACATATTGATGATACTTGGGACAAAGTTCATATTAAGACTTTGTCTCCAAGCTCTTTCTCATGGATTTGTAATGGATGTGCATATCAGGTTCTTCTTCAAAAGGTATTATATACATTAGGTGATAATACTTATTTTTTGCCTCCTCACAAAAATACGATTCTTGGAACAATCATACATAAAATTTATGAATTAGCCTCAAAAGGCACATTATCTACTCCAAGAGAAATGATGGAAATATGGGAGCAACTTGTTAATGAGCAGAAAAAAAAACTAATTGAAAGTTATCCTACTTTATTAAATCCTAAAATTAATGATTACGATAAAAGAAATAAAGCTATAAGATATGCAATTACTATACACGAGAAAAAAACAGATTTTTTATTAGAATCTACAAATATCAAGATAGTTTCGGAAAAGCCAATTGTTTGTGAGGATATAGGACTCTCAGGAGTTGTAGACAAGATGATAATTGATTCTGGAAATATCGATATTATCGATTACAAGTCTGGTCGGGTGGTAGATGAAGATGGTAATCTGAAGTTGGAATATATTGTTCAATTGCATCTTTATGCTGCTATGTGTGTTCATCTGTCCTTAGGAAATATACGGTCATTGAAACTAATAGATATTGAAGGACAGCTTTTTGATATAGTTTATGATGAGGAATTAAGCAAAGCTCTTGTAAAAGACGTTGCAGAAAGAATTGTTAAATTAAACAATGCAATAAATGCACGTCAATTTGAAGATTTAATAAAACCGGATAAAGATAGGTGTGGCTATTGCTCTTGCAGGCATATTTGTAATTATATGATTCAATCGGACGAATTGATATACAGAACAATATGTGGTTATGTTAAGAGGATCTCTAGTTCAAATATGTATATTTTACAAAATGGGGATATCACATATTATATTTCTGGAATTGGTGTGTATCCAATTGATGATTATTATGGTTATATTGGGAAAAAATTGGTATTTATTAATGTGATCCGTACTTCTTCATTAGCAAATAATTACACCTATAAAGTAACTGAAAATACATTAGTTTATGAATTATAACACAATAAATATAAAAAAAGAAAGAATACCTATTATTTCTTTTTTTTCAGGTGGGGGATTTATGGATATGGGTTTTATAAGTGCTGGGTTTGATGTCGTATTTGCAAATGAATATGATAAAGTGTTTGCACAACTGCATGATGAAGGCTTATTTTCATGGGCAAAAGCTCATAAGGAAAGATTCTGTCCAATTAGTACAACTGAATCTTTAACAGATTTATCTCCTAAAGCTATAATTGATATGGCTTTTCCCAATGGTGTTCCAAATTTATGGGGTATAATTGGAGGACCTCCTTGTCAAGATTTTACAATGAATGGAAATGGAAAAGGCTTTAATGGTGAACGTGGGAAAATGACGCAAGTTTTCTATAATAGAATACGTAAGATGAAACCTTCGTTCTTTGTTATGGAAAATGTGGTAGGATTACTTATGCGCAAAGAGCAGAAAAGAATACTAGATACTTTATTGTTAAATAGTATTTGTGATGATTATTATATTGATAGACAAATATTGAATGCGCTTTATTACGGAGTACCTCAATATAGAAAAAGGGTGTTCATAATTGGAATTCGTAAAGACTGCTTCACTCCATTGGTTACACGTACACCATCTATTGATAATGTAACATCAATAGATTTTCCTTGGCCAAAAGCTAAATTTCCAAATGCAGAAAAAGAATATGACTGGCCTTCAATGATTCCTTATGGCACAATAAATGTGATAAAGCCAGAAAGCATACCATACGAACTCTGTGTCCAAAGCTGTTTAGATAATGCGGTAAATATGCCTAATGGAATAGAATATTTTGAACTTATTAAAAATTCAGAAAAGAGAAAGGAAATTTACGAAGGGGATACAAAACGCAGATCATTTAAAAGATTACATCGTTATCGTTATAGTCCAACAACATGTTTTGGTAATAATGAAATCTTTCTTCATCCATATAATAATAGGAGATTATCTGTTCGTGAAGCATTAAGAATACAAGGTGTAGATGATAAATATTGTTTTGGTCCTGGACGACTTTCAGCAAAGTTCAAAATTATTAGCAATGGCGTTCCTACTCCTTTAGCGAAGGTCGTAGCAAACTCGCTATATGATTTTTTATATGATTTACAGAGAAATAAATAGTCTAGCTTAGATACTATTTGTTGCATAAAAAATATTATTAGGAGAGTTTTTGAATCTCCTAATAATATTTTTTAATAGTTATATTTTTAGCTCCTTTAACGGCAACCCATAATTATATTGTCTGAAAAATCCTCTGTGGATAAGTTTCAGACCAAGGGTCTGATAATACTTGTAGTCATCATCTTCGGTGCAGAGGTATTTATAACCATAGCGTGGGGCGTACTCCTTGAAGAAACGGGCAAGGTCTTTCAGATTTTCCTGTTGGTTTCGTTTGAAGTTGCTGCGCACAATGATAATGCTCCAGTCGGGGATACTGCCAACGCCGCAACTGTATTCCCAGAAACGGATATATAAATCCATTTCGCCTACATGGACAGAAACACAAATGCCGTTGGCGTTGTGCATAACGGAACAGCAGTTTCTGTAACCAAATCTCTCACACAAATAGAGATTGAAATCATAAATAAAATCGGAATAGTTCATAATAATTTGAATTTTGATGGTTAATAAAAAATTGATTATAGACTGAAACCTCGCTTGCGTTTCGGTTTCTTTTTCTTCTTTTTAAGCCGGTTAGCCTGTATCGCTTCCTCCGTATCATAATCCGTAGGAGAGGGCGTGAACAATCCCACACTGATGCTGGAATGATTCTCCTGCTGGTATTCATGACGAGGTTCCTCGCGTATGGTTTCTGCCTGTGCCTGACGCTGGTTCATGGTAGCAGAAAGAGCGTTATATCTCAGCTCCTGGTCGATGTTCAGGAAACTGAACTGGCGGTCAATCTTGGAACCGCTAAAGGTCAGTTGGTCACATGTGAACTTGACACCTTGCATCTCTCCGGTCGTGCGACTTAGCTTCCATTGCGTATCAATTCCGTACTTCCGTAAGGCCAGTCGCAGCTCACTCCAGCTTCTGGCGTTCGGAACTTCTCGTTTCAAGGCATGATAGATAAAATACTTTACCTTGTCATGACGACGTAACCGCATGAAATTGACATTCTCTTTTCCTTCGGCAAAATGCAAACGGTAACGGGCTGTCAGCATCTTGCAGACCTTTTCGTTCCGGTAACGGTCGTTCTTGTCGCTGATGGTGCGGCCGTCATTATCCACCCGGTTGTAAACGATGTGACAATGCGGATGATCACGGTCGGTATGCCGAGCGATGATGAACTGCGTGTTCTCAATTCCCATCAGTTTCATATAGTCGTGGGCGATCCTCAACATCAGTCCATCATCGTCACGGATGCGGTCTCCGTCTTCTGCGGAGAAGCTCAATGATATATGACCGACCGTGTTCTTGACCTTGTCGTTCAGTAAAGTCTGCAACTCGAATTGTTCCGCTATTTCTTCAGGTGAACCGTAGACACCAACTGCTTTTAGCAGTCGCGATTTATCTTCTTTCAGCACATAGTTTACGCACCCGGAAAACGATGTGCCCTTGACAATTTTACCTATCATCTTTGAGCTGTTTTATGAGTTGTGAAATCTGTTGAACGGCGGTACTGCACTCATCAGCCACACGATAAAAACCGTAAGCATTGGCTCGTCTGGCAAGCTGGTTCAGGTTCGTGCTTTCGCCAATCAGTTTTCGGATGATGTCAAGATTTTCTCTCGTAATTCGTTCGCGCACCGTACCGTGTTCGATGAGTGAACGTACTACCTCGCTTTGACTGCGTTTGCTGCGTCGGCTGAGTGCTCTGAGCCAGCCGAATTGTTCGTCTGTAAGACGGATTGTAACTGTATTTTTCTTGTCCATAATATTTGCTTTTGAGATTAATAATTGTGACCATCGGGAGCCGTCTCACCGTCTTTTGAGGTGAGCAAGTGGCCGGGAAATGTAATACACCGGCATAAACTTGCTCCAGTGAAAAAGAAGTGAATCAGACATCAGAAAGTCATCGTTTGAAAATTCCTTTTTAGGTACGTTGAGCCATTGCTGAAAGCGGTGCTTTTTCCACATTGACAAGCTGTAGATCGAAAGTTTCAACCAGCGTTTTCAAGGCCGGATTCAACGTGATAAGACGATTAAGAATAGCTTCCTTTGTCTCTTCTCTCAGCAGAAAATCGGCGATGTCATGACCTGCATCCCGTTCTTCTTTTGTTGCGTTTCTTTCCATAAAATCGAAAAGAGAGACCTCTATTCCCAGGCTCCGGATCATCTCCATTTTACTGTTCCAATAGTCGGTTGCACCCAGGTCAGGGAAGAGCAGGACACGTCGGTTTCTCAATACGCTCATGGCATCCCGATTAAATGCTCCGTTCTTTCCGCCCGAAGCAATCCATAGATATTGCGGCAGATAGAAGCTGGAAATCAAAGCGCTTTTCTCACTCTCCACAAGGGCAACCGGACGTTGCTGATCAGAGGACAAAAGGTGCTCACCAAATAGGCATTGCCGGAGGTTGAAATTCTCTTTCTTCAAAAGGGAATGTACCCACGTGATGTAGTTGTGTGGCTCTTTAATCCGTCTTCCGTTTTCGGGATTGTAGAGCATCACTTTTCCGGTGCGTACCTGTCCGGAAATATCCACCTGCCAGAAGACCGTAGCACCCGGCCAGTGCTTCGAGGTTCCTACATGGTAGCGCAACATCAGTTCTTCGGTAGCCTCCTGTCCGAAATGAAGACTCAGGAACTGAAACAGCTTGTTCGTGTGATACAGCTTCAGGGACTGCCTCATGATTTCCGGCTCAATGAAGGATGGTGCAGGAGGCAGACTGATGCGTGGCTTTGACACCGGTACAAACTCTTCGCTCAATCGTTCCTTGGCCATCGGGTTCTCGTCAAAGTACATTTTGGGCGTATAGTTGTAGCCGCACTTCTGTTCATGGTTGCATCGTCCTACATAATCGGGAAAGCTGATTTGCTTTTCCGTATCGATGTATTTGGCGAAACAACTTTTGCGATGGCAGTTCGGGCATGTGTGCCGGGTGCTGACACCTTTGTATGGTTCTAATGTGAATCTGTAGTTCATTTTTCTTTCTGTTTGGATGTTACTATGCACATTTTCGCAACTTCACAAACCCTTCGGTTGCGAAAATGTGCATAGTAACAGGTTTATTTACTGTATTCTCCGTGATTCTCTTTTCTGAATAATGTTCCGATGTGGCGTTTTAGAAACATTTTGAAAGCATGCTCCTTCATCCCGTAACTTTCAGCAATGCCGATACCTTCTGCCGTTGTAAATCTCTGAGGCAGGTTCAGGTAGATGTTGCGGTGCAATTCGCTCAACTGTTCCTGACTGACGGCAGTCTGCACTTTTACAGCTGTTGTCCGAAAATATTCAGTCAGCAGGATGGCACGGTTCACGCTTTCAAGGTCAATCGTAGTCTTATCGCACTCTCCGCAAGTCCATCGGGCAAGCTGTATAATCAGACAAAACCGGATAATGTAGATTTCCAGTTTGCAGTAAATACCTACCAAAGCATCATTGGTTTCCATATCACATTGGCGGGCATTTTCATGCTGCCAACCGTAAAGCCGTTGCTTGGCGTCTTCATCAAATGGCAGGCATTGAGACTGCAACTCATTATTCTCGTCATGCGGACAATCTTGTGCGATCAGCTTATCGATAATCTGTTGCCACTGGATTTCCAGTTCTTCAGGAGTTTCCCGGTCATTCCATCTGCTTTTCAAGACAGATTCAGGCATCACGAAAAGAATACGATCAATAAAACCGTTACTCGAACGCTCGCCCTTGACCAGTTCGCCCAGAATTTTCTTTTGGATGGTACCGATAACGGAGATATAGGGACGTCTGATAAAAATGGAACTTTGCGTACTCTTGCGATCGGAAATCGTAGGCTTGGCATTGAACACTGAAAGCCAGAACTGTTCTTCCGAACCGTTGTTGTAACGGTTGAAATTCTTGAACCAGGCAGATAGCTCGTCCGACCAAAGGCAGAGTCCTCTAGGATTCTGGGCGTGTATCAGGCTCAATCCTTCGGGAGTGATATCCGAAACAAGAAAGCGTCTGCGCACGGGAGCCTGCGGAAACTCATCCAAACCGGCTTCCATGCGTTCCTTCTTACTCATGGACATAGTGCGTTCATACTCGGCATACAACTTCTGATACTCCTGATTCTGACAATAGTCATGTTCAATAAACGGCTGGAAAGCGAAACTCAGCGGATGACTCTTATTGGCTCCGGGGCGTCCAATCAGTGCCATGTACAGGATAGGGCTTTCCAGCCAGTTGCGCTTCACCTGCACCAAATGGGAGTTGCCTATCCCCACGGCAATGGCCGCAAGGGTAGCCGCAGCAACATAATCCACGGGATAGCCCTGACAATCGTGCAAACTGCTGATGATACGTTGAATCCTGATAGGAAAGACCTCTATCGGGAACTCACCGCCGGACATCTTGGCTCCGATGCGCACAGCCTCGCCGATGATACCTTCTGCTGTTAATTTGGAGGTTTCCATAGCCGTGCAGATCAAAAGTTATAACCTCCCTTTGGTTTGCGTTTCGCTCCATGTACTATCTCCGCTGCCTGTTCCTGAAGTGACATGGCCCGCATTTGCTTGCGTCCGGATTCAATCCATTGCAGCAGCTCATCTTCATAGAAGTAGAGTTTCTTACCTTTTTTATAGGCTGGAATCAGTCCTTTACGTGCAAGCGTGTAAATGGTAGGTTTTGCCTTTCGTGTGATTTTACAGGCTTCGTCAATTTCGACAAGACGATGTTTGTCAGAAGAAGTCTGCGGTTGCAGTGCCGCCAACATTTGCCGGATTTGTTCCATCTGTTCTGTGAGATAACCTACCGCCTGCGGCAGCTTATCAAAAGTGATTTGTTCGTTTGCCATACGTACTCGTTTTTAATTGTTCGCTGACAAAGGAAATTGGTGTTTTGATGGTGGGAAACATCACCGGAATATAACTGTGAGATAACTTTTGGATGGTGATTTATTTAGATAAATCCGTACTTTTGTACCAGTTAATAGGAAATTGATATGAAAAAATTAGGGCGAATTATTATCAGTGTCTCTGAATTAATGGAGAATCTGAGTCAGATTGATGCTTATTTATCAGACGACAATGAGGAACATTATAATAATGTCCGAAAATTAATCGGTAATGGAATTGATTTTGTCGTATATAAGTCTAGGGGAGATAATCATTTTGCTCCTAGTCGATTTATTGGGTATTTACAGAATGATATAATAACTCATTTTATAAAGAATAATGGTAAACATGGTAGTAAAACGACTCAGGCTATAAATAAAATACTCGGTTATACTTGTGAATATGATAAAAGCATAGATAAAGAATATCTCGTTTTCTGCAAAAAAAATGGTATTATACCTCGGAAAATGATAAAGAGAAAAAGAAAATTTTGGATTCTTGATAATGATAGTAACACAAGATATGAGAATGAATATTATGAAGGCGCAAAACAACAAGTTTTGGTGAATAAATATGAACGAAATCCGATAGCTAGAAAAATGTGTATACAAAAATATGGATGTATCTGTAATATTTGTCAGTTTGATTTTGAAAAGGAATATGGAGAATTAGGTAAGGATTTTATTCATGTTCATCATATAACTCCCATCTCTGAAAATAAAGGAAAAAGTTATAAGGTGGATTATGAGAATGACCTCATACCAGTTTGCCCCAATTGTCATGCAATATTGCATAGGAGCAACATATCAATAGACACTCTAAAAGATATAGTTAGAAAAAATAGACGGTAAATTACACTAATTGATTATTTAAATGAATCTTAGTTTTAGATTCTGTGTGTGACATTTTACGCTCAATAGTTGAGATTTCCACGTCGCAAAGAGTGTGGGCAAAGACATTTTTAATAAATGTAGCTGTATGAATACGCTTTCTACCAAAAGCCTTGCCGATATTCCAACCAAAGTGCATAATATCAATACTTTTGAGTTGTGAATCAACCTTTATAGGCGATATCTTTTGTAAGGTATCTTCCGTACTATATTCTGCAACGTATGTGCATAGACGATTGAGATCTTCTTCACTCATATAAGCAACCATTGTTTGCTTCGTATAGCTGAGGACCTTTTCCAATCTGGTTTGAGTAGCACGATTCTTTTTTGCTATAGCGTTGGTTCGCATAACTTCATATTCTGAGGGTTCAGAGATTGTTTCTTCAGTGGTAGGAGCAGACTCAATGACATCAGGCGTAGCTTGGTTTGAATCTTTGATTGTAGAGGCTTCCGGAACAGAAACGGTATCATTGTGATTTTTCATCTTTTGAAAAGCAGGGAAACGCAATAGAAAAGCTTCTATGCGTGGCAACAGAAACTGATTGAAAGTTGTCTGTAAACTGGCATAGACCGCCATCAAGACAATTACTGTCGCAAAAAATGCAACACTACTACTGAAATCGTCAACGCCTTTGGATAAAACAAACTGCCGAGCTAAAACACCAACAACAAGAGTACCTACCAATACAAGGGAATAAAGTGCTATATGTTCTATACTTTTCTGATTCATAGTGATATTTGCTAATTGTTTGTGCGCAAATATATGTCATTTCATAGATATCATGTTATAAATCCAAGAAAGTGGCAGCATTTGTCCTCGATATGGTACTTATTTCTATACTATCTATGTCACAATAGAATAAAAAAGAAGAGTCCGACATGGGGTTAAAACCTAGTCCGACTCTTCTTACGTTACAGAACTCAATGCTATTTCAGAGAAATTTTATTCGCTGTCTCTCGCTTCTTGGAATTGACCAAATCAGCATTGATTTGAGTGGTGGTGACATTCTTATGCGTTAGTATCTTCGATACTGTGTAAATGTATGTACTTAAAGAGATTTGGATGACCACATACGAGTGTCTATACGAATGGAAGCTTATGTATTTTCTGATTCCAGCTTTCGAAATCTATTGCTTGTGAGGTTGATTAATCATAGCTCTAGTCAGTCATTTAAACACGCAGCTGGGAGCCAAACGTATTTCCAAAGCCTCGTTTACTGATAGGGGTGGGTAGCTTACGTTTCTGTTTTCTTGCAACAAATTCTAATGTAGATCAACTTCAATATTATCCCATGTAAGCTGTAAAATATTACTGATGCGGAGATTTGTCATACAGGAAAATAATGAGTTTGTTTCAATACAGTAATCTTACATAGTGTAACTAGTGTCTTGTCTTCCGATAATATAAGATACTGCTTTTTGACTTTTCCCATTCAATCTTGTCTATAAGTCATTAAGATTCTCGCATAACATCTTCTCTTGATAAGCTATTTTCAGCAATGTACGGAAAATCGAAAAATAACCAACTACAGAATTCCTCGAAATGTTAATGTTAGAGTAACGGATCTGTTTACAATTCAGTCGATAATGTCTAAACTTCTGGCAAAGCTCTGCTGTTACAACGCCGAAAGTGTAATAGCAGATACAAACGTCTCAAAATGCAAGTAAACGCAGTCCCATTTGTGATACGATACTTAAGTTTTGCTTTCTCACGAAAATAGGCAAGAAAATCAGCTTTCATTTTGTGCTTGTCAAGAACCCCGAATTCTTCGTTAACGATTGCTTGTACTCTGATACAACATACGGCTTCAGCCTTACTCTATATCCCCATTATTGAAATCACGTTCAATTTCATTTTGGGGACGGGTATAGAATCAATACCAAGATATTCCCGGAGATTCATTTTTATTCTATCCGGATTATAAATTGCCGGATAATAGTATAGGTAGAGAGAATTTCTGCTGTTATTGATAACTCTTGAAGTAATTGGTGAGTTTTTGGGTTTAAAATATTGCATATATCGCAAAAGTATATGTCTATATAGAAATATAATTATGTAATATGAAAGTCTTTTGAGATGAATTGGCTATTTTTGTAATACAAAAAGAAATAACTATGGCAGACATAAATCGTATTAAGGTAGTTCTTGTAGAGAAGAAGAAAACGAATAAGTGGCTTGCTGACCAAATTGGTAAAGATCAGGCTACAGTAAGCAAATGGTGTACTAATACAACACAGCCCACTCTTGAAACTTTAGTAGAAATTGCAAAGATACTTGAAGTTGATATTCGTGAGCTACTTGTCCCTACAGACAATCAGAAAATTATGATGACTATCTTGTAACTTATTCAAGTATAATTTTATGATTGAAAAATCTATAATAGAAGAAATCCTGGCAATTTATAAGTCATTGCCACAAGAAACTTTGCAAGATAAAGGAGATGGGTGGGTCAATTTGGCTAATATGGGCTCGCCGCTAAAGAAAGCAAATATAAGCTATAAAAAATATGGCTATGAAAAACTAGCAAAGTTTATTGCTGATTTACATATATTTGAAATTGAGGTGGATAAGTCTGGAACCTTACCTGTTGTATACATTAGACGATTAAATAACGATAATGTAATAACATTTAATAATCGACAGAAATCATTAACGAGGCATTCATTCTCAAATTCTAAGTTGAACTCGATTGAGGCATTGTATTCTTTGCCAGAGGTAGGAACTTACTATAAGAAGCTAATTAAAGATGCAGAGATTGGATGGCCGGAGATTGTTGGTTTTTATGAAATCAACAAAGAAGGACAATACAAAATATCTGATGTTCGAGATAATTTATTCCATGAACATAAATATCCTGCTATAAGTGAAAATGACACTGAACGAGAAATTGTAATTTCACTCAATGGGCCATTATATACTCTAAAAACCAACCGATATTATCGTTTTAATTGGAAAGTTTCACTTGCAAATAATGAAAGGGGTTATGTTATAGATGTAGATAGATCAAAACCAGCTAAGCGAATAGATCCCATGGATTTGATAAATAATCTACACAAGTTATGGGATGACAGAGCTCATGGTACTGCCATGAATAGTGCAATGGAAACAATTAGCTCAGAGTTAATGGCAAGTAGTGATGGAACATTTATCTATGAGTTGTTGCAAAATGCAAATGATTATCCTATAAAAGACAAAAATGATAAAGTTGTCCCTGTGGAAGTAGAGTTCCGATTAACTGATAAATATTTAATTTGTAGGCATTCAGGAGCACAATTTACCCCACGTGATGTAGCCGGAATATGCAGTATCGGCAGTGGTAGCAAAATAAAAAACAAAAATGCAATAGGCTATAAAGGAATTGGATTCAAGACTGTATTTCATGCTCATGACTGGGTTTATATTAAAACTGGAGATTTTACGTTCCGCTTTGATAAGAACCAAGAGAAGGATGGACGGCCCTTTCAAATTATGCCTATATGGACAACTGTATCTGAGTTAGAGAAATTTGACAGTACAATTCCAAATCTAATTGAAGAAGGTTTGAGCAAATTTAATGTACAGATAGTCATGCAACCAAGGAAATTGGACTATTTGTATGGAATGGATAAAAATCAAGAATCTGAAAAGAGTCATGAATATGTGCTAAGAGATATATTTAAGGACATCCGTGATATCGTTTTTATACCCAACATTAAATCCGTAAAGGTCTTCTTTCCAGGAGAAGAGCCAATAATTTGCACTAAAGGAGAATTAGCTAATTGGATAGTTTCAGATGCTTTTAAACATGAACTAGATGAAGAAACAGAAAGATTCATCATTATAAAAGAGTGCAATGAACATCCAGAAAGGAGGATACCGCCAAAATATAAAACATTCACAGATACTTATGTTTCTTTTGCGGCAAAAAAGAGAGGTAATATTATAGAACCAGTTGAAAAAGCAACAGTATATTGCTATTTGCCAACCAAGGCTGAGTTTGGATTTCCATTTTTGATGAATACTGATATGGTGCCATCGGGTGATCGAAACCAATTAAAGACTGACGTTAAGTTTAATCTTTTATTTGCAAAAATTGCAGGTGAAAAATTCTTCTTTTGGTTACAGCTGCTAATGGAAAGTAATGAATACGAACTTGATTCTGTTTTTTCTCTTATTCCGGATTTTGATGAATGCAAAAAGAGGCACTCCGCCTATGACTCTTTTATTGATGAGTTTCAACAAGAATTTGAGAAACATATTCTACAAAAAAAGTTTGTTCCAATCAAAGGGAATGATGAACCGTACTCTTTGACAGCAAAAATTATATATGATACCACGGGCATATCTTCATCAGACATTATGTCTGATGAAGAACTATTGACATTTGCCAATGGTGCTAATTGGACTACTAATAATGATGAATATTTCCCTCATCCTGATCTTAGGGATAAGCCATTTTTCTCTGTTTTCATAGAAAAATATCACGCAAGTGACATGGTCTTTGGCGAGGAACAATTACTTGAAATGTGCTCAAAGTCAGATTTTATTGAATGGCTTCAAATTCAAGAAAACAACAATCGATTCTTGACTTTTTTGTTAGATCATAAGTATTTGTCTGACTTTATCAAACAAAAGAAAGAAATATTCATTGGCGAAAATGGATATTTGTATTCAGCATCCTCAATGTATTATAACATCGATGAGCAGTTGGAAAATCTCTCATGCTTCGCAGATGACTACCTTCCTCATTTATCATATGCTACAAGAGAATACTTTAAGGAGAATGCGAACTGGAATGAAACAATAAAAAACGAGTTCTTGGTTTTTGATGCAGATAAATTTGTGTCAGATATTCTTGCAAACAATGATATGAAGTCATTATTGAGGAATAAGGACAATTCAGTATCTTTTATCCAATTCCTTGCTACTAACCAGATAGATTGCAAAGGGATGTTAGATCTTCCATTTTACAATGTAAATGATGAAATTGTGAGTGATTTTAATCGTCTAGTATTTTTTGAATCTAATCGTGGTTATGAAGTTAAGAAAGAGGAATGGATTGATGATGCATGGATGGATTTTATCTCAAAGGATTACTATGACAAAAACAAGGAAAAGTGTTTGGAATATCTAAAGAATAGATTTCACGTGCTTGAGTATTCTGATAAAGAAATCATAAATTCCATTATAAAAGAAAATGATAATTTGTCCAAAATTAACGAGTCTCTTGATGACATTAAGACGGCTGCGCCATTTATTGACTTCGTTAGAATTAATGCTAATGAATTTAAGGATGGAGAACTCACTGCATTCGATGTAATTGTTATTGATAGAAATGGCAATTCTTTGGTCGGACCAGCAGACAAGAATTCTTTTATCTATTCAGATAAGTATGAGGAGATTATACAAAAAAAGTGGTTGTCGGATAATTGGATTTATTCATTGTCAGATAGTTATTTTGTTGGTAAAAGTGAAGGAGAAAAAGAAGAATTGGTATCAGTCTTTCGTAGGTTATTTGGTGTAAGAAAATTCGAGAATAGCATTTTTTTCAATGAAATTATACCAGATAACTTGGGCGATCTTGTGAATAACTTGTTTGATGTCGAGTCCAATATAGATTTCTGGCGTTGGATTAAGATAAATTGCCAGGGAAATATTTCCGTATTGAAAGATTTACCGATAATTGCGTCTGATACGGAAGGTAAAGAACATTATTATATAATCTCAGAAAACTCAATTTATATGTCTGATGACTTATTGCCTGATGGACAGTATATTGAATCAATTGTAAAGAAGTATTACGATTCGCCATTATTCGTTATTCCTAAATATAGTGAAAGTTTAACTGCTGCTTCAAAAAAAGAATGGAGAAAATTCTTTGAGAATCTTGGAGTTATGTCAGAACAGACCGAACTTGTATTTGACCAGATAATCCCTAATTTGTCTGAAATAGAAGATCCAGGTGTTCCCAGCATGATTGCACAAGCTAAGGATTACTTTAAGGAACGAAATGTTTCCATTTCTGATTTATTGTCTTTACGTCTACAGAAGCGGGATGGAGAGTATGAGCAAATTTGCAATTGCCTTTTTATCAGCACGAAAAAGATAAACGAGCCATTTAAATATTTATTACTTGATAACGAGTGTGACATTTCGCAATATAGTGCGGAAACCAGAGCTTTGATACTTGATATTGCAAAAGAAGTAGGTGCTACCATAGTGGAGAATGTTGAAGACTGGCGTTTTGAAAAGATTGCGAAGTATCTTAGTATGCAAGATAACGGCAAAATTTCAAATGATATTCATCTAAGATTTGTTAAGGATATCTTAGAAATTGATGACAAGGAGAGAAAAGTATATATCGATAGTATTCGTAAAATCAAGTTGCTTGCTAAAGACAATAAGTATTATGACCAGAAACAACTAACTCTAGGTAAAGAGTATCATCCTCTATGCGACTTTGAGAGTAATGGCATTACAGACAAAGAACTTACATATCTTGCAACAGATTATTCGAAATTTGATTGTGAAAATCTTGGAAGAAAGATTAGAGATACATTTGATATCCATTATCGATTTGAGGATAATGATATAAATCTACTATCCAATTTTACTTTTGCTGATTTCTTTTGGAGAAGGTTTATTCCACACAAGAATGCACCTGTTGGAACAATAAAGACGATGATTGAAGAAGGAAAATTTAATGGTAAAAAGTGTGTACCTATTCCGTGCGGAATTGTGGATTATCCAGAAAATCTTTATAGCAGAAAGGAACTTAGGGAATACATGAAATTGGTATCTGACTGGAGTAAATGTTATCCTTTTGATGACTATCCAAATATTTCATACGAAGTCCTTGATATGCTTCCATTCAAAGAGACACTTTCGTTTGAAGATGGAATGAATGCGCTTATGTTCACAGAAGATCAAACCAAGCGTTATTTCCTTTTGAAGTGGATGGCAGATGATTACGATGAACATGACATTGAAAAAAATAAACGTATAACTGAATATAGAGAGGATGAGAAATCCAGGTGGAGAAATAGAAGCCTGAAAAAGTGTTTCCTTCGTGATCTGTATGCTTTGGATATAGATGAGAAAGCAGATGCAAAATATTTGGAACAGTATTTTAAAACTCATCCTAAAATAATTCTTGATGATTATTTCTCAAAAGCTACGGAAAATTTTTATAAGGAATGTAAGATGCTGCAACTCCCTTGTATAAAGTGGGAGGATATGATTTTTGCGCCGGAACTATCTGATATAAATGATAATCAACTTAAAAACAAGCTTAGAAATTACTTATTATTTGTTGCAGCTATTGAAAAGCCCGATAATTGGTTAGAATATTATAACTCATTATGCGAACAGTTTGATAAGTTATCTTTTCAAAGATGTATTAGAATTTCCCTTACTTATAAGTATAACAAGGAAATCTCACAAACAGCTAAGAAATTTTATCATGATTCCGATAAGAATATATTCTATTATGTTGGAAAATGGAATGATTTGCTCGTTTTTACCGATTTTATAGATGAATTGCGGAATGTAGTCGGCAGTGAGATGGACAGAGATTTATTCATGCAGGTATTCGTCCCTAAGCAGAGCATAAATGAATTTGAAAACTTTGCTAATGAAAATTGTAAAGATTTAGCTGGAGATGAGAACTTTAGAAATATAATACAGAAACAGTTAGGCGTTAGAATTGCAAAGTCTGAGTATGAAGAAAATGATGAAGAGCCAGAACTTTTGAAACCGATAATTTCAAACTTAGACTCCTATGTTGTGGATAAGTCTGAAACAGAGATGCAAAATGATAATACTGATGAAGATTTTGAAACCGATGATAGCTCTGCCCCATCTTCAGACATACAAATAGAAACAAGTAATGATTCAAATCATGAATTAATAACGCCTAATTTAGGTGAGCCAACGGGTATTATACTTAAGACAGATATTGTTAATACAGAACGTGATACCGCAAGAGGTGAAGAAAATCTACACGCAAATAGACATAATGATTATGAGCAAGTAGAAGAAGACAAAAGCCTTGATGGTTCTGCGAATTATGATATACATCCTAATAACGTAGAGCCTAAGAATTTTGTTCCTGTTACTTTTAATCATAAGTCTTCTGAGGCAACCTCTTACATAAGGAATACAAATAAATCAGATTATGACCCGGATCGTAATGAATACATGGATTCTAACGATGAAGATAAAGATTTTCAATATCTTGGTGATAGACCATATAAGTCTTTTACTCGCAGATATCCCCAAAACTCTACCAAAGAAGAGACGGAACGTATGCGCTCCCATGGCATTCCACTAGAATTAGAGTCTTTACCTGAAACTCAAGAGGAAATTGACTTGTTAGCTAAATGCAATATTAAGCCGGAACAAATTGCAGATACTAACTATCTTGCTCAACTACGTCTATATCTAAATTTAAAAAATGAGCAACATGAAGAACCGGTAGAGACTATGGAGGAGTTTGTGAAAAATGCAAAAGATGTAACAGAACATCAGTTAAAGGATGGTCGCTGTGTACATGCCTGCAGTGCCGCACGTGGTGTTATGTATATCGGACCTACAGTCTGGAATAAAATGCTCAACGGAACATACCGAATATGCGTATATCTTGATGGGAAAGGTAAAAACTTTGAGTGGATAGATACAACTGAAAAATTCTTGCAATTAGTAGAGAAGGATGATATTGTATTAAAAATTACAGGAAAGGAAAAAGTAAAGGTTGTAAATGCTCTATATACAGGTTTACTGGAAAATGTAAAAGGCACAGCCTATACGCTAATCCGAGTCGCGTCTCATACTAATATGGATGCTGTGTTTGCTCATTATGTAGGTGCAATGGCCGAGGCTAAAGACGGGAATATAGATACTAACGAATATGGAGATTAATCATGATTGACAGAATAAAACTATCCAACTATAAATCATTCTTTGCGGATCAGGTAAAAGAAGCTATAAATGAACAGCAAAAAATAAATAAGTCCCAGATGTGCAATCTGTTTAGAACTGGCGAATTGTCAATTGCATATGTTGACTCCATCCAACATGAAACAGGTATGGTGATACTCAAATGCCCACGCGATATGGCGCCACGGCTAAAAGTACAAAAAAGCATTGTAATTATAGCCAAAGGAGCAAAGGCTGCTTTGGGCGATCATATAACTGAATGGTCATGTCGTTGGGAGGAGTTTTGTGCTAATCCTACTTATCATTCACCAGGATCCGACATGATTCCAATGTATTATATGAATTCTGATAATTCGTCATACGACTATGTGGCGTGTTCTGGTATAAGCCTTAAGTTGTACGATATATTTTCTAAAACTGTAGCAGCCGGGAAATCGCTTACTGTTATTATACATAATCCATTTCCACCAGTTGACTATTTCCGCAATCTTGCAAGTTATATGGATATGTTCTCTTCAAATGATGAGTTAAATGTTGAGCCAACTATAGATTATGAATCTTGGTTTCCTGAAGAATTAGCGTTTGACGAGCAAGCTCCCACAAAAATATCGGATACTATCATTCAGACATTGACGGATGAGCATTCTTGTATTGTACAGGGTCCTCCAGGAACAGGTAAAAGTTATACTATTGCCACAATCATTTCCCAATATTTAGATTGGGGTAAGACTGTATGTGTAACTACGATGGCCAATAAAGGACTAATCGAGTTGATCAAACAAAAACCTTTACAAAAGTATATTAAAGATGGGCGTATTAGTAAGACGAGTCTGTCTGTTGATGAACGAAAACTGGTGAATGGAGTTAAGAATGCTACTTCAGATTTGCAAGTGCCGAATGGAGAATTGTTGTGTGCTACAAACTACCAGCTATCAAGCGTATATAGTGAGAAGAAAATGGCACTATATGGCCTGCCTAAATACGATTTGGTCGTAATAGAAGAAGCTTCTCAGGCTTTTCTCACGGCTATAGTTGCGTTTAAGCAGTTGGGGATTGATTGCCTAATTGTAGGTGATCCTATGCAGTTGCCACCTATCGTGAAACTTAACAATCCACAATATAATTCGTGGAATGTGGCAACACAAGTTGAAGGATTGAAGTCTATGGCACTGGGGACATCGATAAAATCTTATCGTATAGTAACCACTTTCCGTCTCACGAGTCGATCTGCCTCCCTTACAAAATGCTTTTACGGGAATCGTTTTGTTTCTGTGAAGAAAGACTATTTAGATTTTACCAAAGCGAATAGTGTCTTATTTCCACAAGATGGCGGTGTACTTTACCATTGTACACTAGATGTCCGCAATGGAGTTTATTCAGATAAAGCAGATGCTATTATACGAGATGTGATTGAAAAACTGGAAAAATTTTATCCTGATCGTTCTTTAGCTATCATAACACCTTTTAGAGATTCTGTAAAGGAACTGCAGAAACGTTTCTGTACGTCTGACCTTGAGCTGGATATAACTATCGAAACGATAGATAGAATCCAAGGTATGACTGTTGATTATGCTATTCTATACATTCCTGGAAGGAATCCGGGTTTCGCACTAGAAGATCGACGTTTTAATGTAGCAACAAGCCGTTCGCTTAGTACGACTCTCATTATTTCAGATATGCCTCTTAACGAATTTCACTCTGTCTCGCCTACAGTATTACAGTTTATAGATAATTGTGATAAGTTTGATGGTAAAACAAATGTATGGAGAACTAATTTGCAAGATTCAAAATCATCAAGCCCTATAGTCCAACCTATATATGAAGAAAAAACAGCATCAACGGTCTCCTCCACAATAGGGTTGAAAGTTGTAGGTAAAATTGACCTCTCTCAATTTGAACGGAAAAAGAAGGAATTAAGTATAACCAAGAAAAACTATTATATCATTGATACTAATGTTTTTATAGACTGTCCAGATATTATTTCTAAGATTGACAGAAAGTATCCTATCATCTTGTCTGCAAAGGTGACGGATGAACTCGATAAGATGAAAATCAAATTAACTGAAGAACGAAGACAAAACGCGGAGAAGGCTTTACGCAATCTTAATAATGAGTCACAGCATGAGATTTTATACGAGTTCGCAGATGCTTCTTTATTGCCAGATGACTTTGATAAACGTTCACCTGACAATATGATATTATCAACCGCATTAAAGTATAAAGAACAGAATCCAATTATGCTTACGTCTGACAATGGTTTACAGTTGAAATCTAAAATACTCGGTATATCAACGATTTCGTTGAAGGCCCTTTTAAGATATGATAATAAAAGGTTTTAAAAAGTGAATTTTTATGAATTACTATAGGAATTCTGATAAACAAATTCATCTATTCTTCTTATTTTTATCATTAGATAAAATATTTTGTATGGTTGTTAGTAATATGGTTGTAATGCAGTTCCAAAGAGTCTGTCTTAGATAGAATAATAAAAAATCTACGGTTTTTTGTGAAATATAAAAATATTACAATATATAAAAACTTTAAATAATGAATGGTCAACTATTGTATACAACAAAGGAAGTATTTGATTCTTATCTCCATGGTAAAAAATATGCCATACCACCTTATCAAAGAGGATATAAATGGGAAAAGGAAGATATAGACAAATTATTATATGACATTCACAATTTCAACTTGAACGAAGATTTAGACCTATTCTATTGCCTTCAAAACATAACTCTTGTAGAGAATCCTTTTTCATTTAATGTGGTTGATGGACAACAAAGGTTAACAACACTTACTATTATTCTTTCTTATCTTGAAGAGTTTCAACTGATAAACGAAAAACTACAGTACAATGTAAGGCAGGAAACGGAAGATTTTTTAAAGGAATTTATCTTCAGAGCAAGTGGTATAAAAGAAATTAATACTTGGGGTGAATTACTAGTTAAAGCGCAAGTAAATGGGAAAGATTACGACTATCAGGATATTTATTACATATTCAATGCTTATAAAACGGTTCAGGCTTGGTTTGATTTGAATAGTTGTGCTTTATCCAGTATGAAGGATAAGATACTAAACCATGTAAAAGTGATAATAAATTTGCCCAAGAATATTGAAGAGAAAGAACTTTTTGAGAATCTAAATGGCAAAAGAGTACCATTAGATGGGGCGGATTTAATTAGAGCTCTCATTATAACCCGAGTTGCGAAAAAAGAAGTAGGTGAAATAGATGACACAACCAAACAAAATGTACTGATCAATGAAAAGCGTATCAAAATTGGACTTAGTTTAGATGCTATGAATCTTTGGTGGTCCGATAAAAACAGACAGATATATTTTAGACAATTCACAAAGGAAGCTAAAGTGTCAGATACCGGGTCAATCTCTTTTAATGAAGTATTATATCCTATAAATAGCCTTTATAAACTCTATGCTCTTGCATTCGGTGAAGGTAAGTTAAGTATGGATTTTTACGAAAAGAAGTCAACAGGAGATAACTTTCTTCAGGAATTGCAACTACTTCAAAGGACTTTGGAAAACTGGTATAACGATAGAGAATTATATCATTTGATTTTGTTTACATCTATATTTGCAGGAGAATCCTTCAAGGAAAAGGAAACATCAAGGCTAACATTTAGGGATTTATACATATTATGGAAAGGGACGCTTCGCAAGGATTTTATACAGCAACTAAAAAATAGAATAGCCCAAAATGATGTATTTGAGGATTTACTTAAGCAAGTTAGTTATAGTGATGATGAGATGCAAAAAATTGCATTTAAGGAATCATGGTTTGACAATAAATTGGTGAGTGTATCCACTTTATTGGACATTATCAGTATTCTTTCAACAAATAGCAATGTAAAACTTCCAGCTGTGTATTTTAGAGCAAACAAGGAAGATCTTGAACATATCTTTCCACAAACGCCTATAGGTGACAGAATTAAAGACAAGCGAAAACAAACTGACATTCTGTATCAATATCTTGATATTATAAATAAATCAGATAATACAGAACAAATAAATATCAAAGAAGATGAAATCGATTGGGACAACCTGGAATGGAAGGAAAGTATCAAATCAAGAATAAACGATAAGATTAATAAGATTATTCCTATTAATTCATTGGGAAATATGTGTGTACTACATGAATCAGTCAACAGAGGCTATGGTAATGATTTCTTTTTAGAAAAAAGAATAGATATAATGAGAAAGTCAAGAGAAGGATATTTTATCAGACCTCATGTATATGATGCATTCAATAAGATTTATCTTGAAAGACAAACAGGATGTATTAATACGAAAATGATGATTAATTGGGATAAGTCAGATATACTGGCCCGAAGAAAATATATAATTAATCAAATAAATATTTTTTTGAATCAATCTTATGAATAAACATAATGCATATTTAAAAGACGAGAATCTGTTAACTCTCTTTTCTCTTAATAATTTGATTGTGCCAGAAATTCAAAGAGAATATGTATGGGGGAATAATTCTGATGTTCTTGAGAATTTCCTTATTGATTTAGAGAAGAAGGCTTCTCCGTGTGCGTCATGTCACCATGTCCATATAAACAAAAACATAAACGTAGGATTCTTATATTCTTATAAGCCATTGTATGTAAAATATGAAAGCGAAAGAATTATGGATGAATTCCTCATAGACGGACAACAAAGAATAACAACATTATTTCTTCTGCTTCTATACAGAGCATCAATTGAAAACCGTATAGATGATTTCATCTCGATATGTCGTGCTGATGAAAGTGAAACAGAAATGGGCTTTAACTATAAAGTTCGTAGTCTGACACAGAAGTTTATAATGCAATTAATTCAACACACTATAAATGAAAAGGAAAAGGCGTTTGATTTTATTTCTGACATGCAGAATACTCCGTATTGGTTCTTGGATGATTTTAGAAATGACCCTACAGTTATGTCCATGATAACCGCCTTGCAATCAATAAAAAAAATATTTGGAGATACCTCCAATTTCTATTTTGATTATCTTCTAATCAATATTCATTTTTGGCATTTTAAGACAGAGGCAACATCACAAGGAGAAGAATTATACATAACCATGAATTCAAGAGGTGAGCAATTGTCTGATAATGAAATGCAAAAAGCTAGGGTTTTACCAGTACCAGAACTTTTCAATTATGGACGTGAGTGGGAAAGGTGGCAGACATTCTTTTGGAGAAATAGGAAGCAGGGTAAAGCCAACAACCCAAATGCAGATAAAGGATTTAATAATTTTCTCGCATGTATTGAAGGTTTGGAATATTTTAATAACCCATCATTAAAAGGAATAACAATCAGTGTAGAATCCATTAAAATATACATTGAAGGGCTAATGTATATATGCAGTACTGAATTTAAAAATAAAGTGTCAACCATTTACGAAGGACTATACACCGATTGGTTTGATTCATTTATTAGTATTTTATGGAGTGAGATAAATAAATACGATGGTAAGTGGGATATTATAGATCCACGAGGAGGAGATTTGAAAGTAAGAAAAGAATATGAGAATAATTCTATAGCAAGGAATAAGTCCATGATATTCTGGTCTTGGATGACATATTTTAGGTTATGCCGTAATAATATAAGTGATGAATTACTCATAAGGATTCTCCATTTCTACTATATCAGATATCAATGCTATAAACGTTCCTCAACATCTATTGAAACCATTATAAAATGTTTCATAGAAACAAATGGTGAAATTGACAAGCAATCAATTTCGCTTAATGACGACAATGAAGAAGATAATAAAAACAATAAAATCTTTAGTGAAGAGGAAGTTTTGCTATCTTCTCTTTACTCATCAGATTCAAGTGCAATGAAAGAAATTGAATCTGAAATCTGGAAAATGCAAGATTTACCTTATTTTATTGACGGTAAAGGTGTTGGAGGAAATACAATATATGATTTCTTTTCTGATGAAAAAATTATCGATAAGTCAAATCTTCTATTAAGTATCAAGTCCTTATATGGTAACATTACTAAGTTGCTTGATAAAAGTTCTCTTATAACTATCAAACAGATTCTTTTGTTCTATGTCTATGATAATAAGTCATTTGCTGTTCAACAATCTCCTTGGTACTATACTAATTATGAGACAAGCTCTTGGAAGAGAATTGTAAGAAGTAAGCATTTTATCAATTTTTATAAGGAATTTTTAAGTTCTAATATGGACTGTAAGGAGTTCTTACAAAAGAAACGTAATGATTTTTTTAATGATCCAGAAAACAAAACTATAGTTAGAAATGATAAACCGTTTAGTCATCGTAAACTGTTGATTCTGTATGACTTTCTTTGTGATGGTGGAATTTGGGATGAAATACATGAAAATGTAGTATTCTGGAAAAACAATAATAGTGAATCTACAGAGGAAATCTTTATAGGTCAAGATACAGTCTGGAAAGGCAAGAGATATTACGATACTCGGATTTTCCTTCCATCAAATTGGAAGGAAAAGTTAAGGGATATAGGTATTACTATTATTGATAATGATACAACATTGGGTCAAGATAATTTTCAATAATATAAACTAATAAGAAAAAGTTGAGTTATGCATATAAAGAACAAACTAATATTCGGAACAATTTAGTGATATTCAAAAATATTTTATGAAGCATGAAAATATGGATAGGATTTCATTTAGCGAGAGCACAGTAAATCTTCCGGTTTCTTAGTTTCTAACATACATCAAATTTATCTATTATTTCGGCAATAACCATCAGGAAAGTGATCAGAGTATTTGTAATGCATTAAAAACAGGGGATTAAGGTGAGCAAGACAATGAGCTATAGTTGTTTAAATATAAAATGACGATTTCATCTCTTTACTATGGTAAAACAGGTTATATATATGATATTTTATCAAATATAACCTGTTTTTAGATAAGATATAAGTTTATTATTTCAACGAAATCTTATTCGCCGTCTCGCGTTTCTTGGAATTGACCAAAT
>NZ_JAUDEN010000029.1:0-36247 GCF_030373775.1 Bacteroides gallinaceum
TACCATTGAACATACAAGACAATTGGTTTTGTTTTAAGATTATCCCGAACTCACGTAGACATGGGAAATTTGAACAACAAAGAAGGTTTCAGCCGTCGGGGGTTTCTGAAAACGGCGGCTGTCGTGAGTGCTGCATTGGCCGTTTCTCCGGCTTTGGATAAGATACAGGCAGCCACTGGTGCGGCTTCCGGAAGCAAGGCAACGTCTGCCGGCGATGCGAAAGCAGCAACCGTTGCCGCTCGCCGCACGCTGGGCACGGGAAAGGCGGCGTTTGAGGTATCAGCGTTGGGCTTCGGCGTGATGGGCATGACTTACAACCGGAGCTGTCATCCCGACAAGAAGCAGTGTATCCGCCTGCTTCATGAGGCAATGGACCGGGGCGTGACGCTGTTCGACACTGCCATTATCTACGGTCCGTTGAACAACGAAGAGTTGGCTGGTGAGGCTCTCGGCGCATTCCATGGGAAGGTAAACGTGACGACCAAGTTCGGACACGAAGTCATAGACGGCAAGGCTACCGGACGTCAGGACAGCCGTCCGGCTACCATCCGCCGTTACTGTGAGGAATCGCTGAAACGTTTGCGTACCGATGTCATCCCGATGTTCTACCAACACCGTTTTGATCGCAACACGCCGGTGGAGGACGTGGCTGGGACTATCGCCGATTTGATGAAGGAAGGCAAGGTCTTGCACTGGGGAATGTGTGAGGTCAGTGCTGAAACCATCCGCAAGGCACATGCTGTCTGTCCGTTGACTGCTATCCAGAGCGAGTACCACCTGATGCACCGTGATGTGGAAAAGAACGGTGTGTTGGACGTATGCCGTGAGCTAGGGATCGGCTTTGTGCCTTACAGTCCGATGAACCGGGGCTTTCTTGGCGGCGATCTGAATGAGTATACCGAATTCGATCCGCACAACGACAACCGTACTACGCTGCCTCGTTTCACTCCCGAGGCCATGCGTGCCAATTACCGTATAGTGAATGTCCTGCAGCGCTTCGGCCGCGAACGGGGCATGACTGCGGCGCAGCTTGCACTCGGCTGGCTTTTGCAGAAAGAGCCGTGGATTGTTCCTATTCCCGGCACAACGAAGCTTTCGCACCTCGAGGAGAACCTGCGCACGCTGGATTTTGCCCTGACTGCTGAAGAATGGAAGCAGCTGGAAGATGCTGTCGCCGCCATTCCGGTGACGGGCGACCGCTACAACGCCGAACAGCAGAAGCAGGTGGGCTTCTGAAGCTTGAACAGTGGGTGTGCCGAAACAGAAACCTGCTCTCATTTGATATGCAGCTGATTGTCTATGCTGCAAATAAAGCTTTTGCTATTGTTCTTCTTGGTGTTGCAGACAGGTGAAAATACGCACAAGTTTGTAGGAAATCAGGATTGCTTTATAAAAATGTATGAGGAATTGAAAACAACTATCTCACGCCGCACGTTTCTGAAGCGGAGCGTGGCGGCAGGCGGTGCGGTGATGGCAGGCAGTATGCTTTCTGCCGGTGCTTTCGTGTCAGGAAAAAGCCCAAAAGAACAGTCGGGAAATACAGCGGACGGAATGCTGCACGGTGTGTGCGACATTCATTTGCATTGTGCCCCCGACAGCAAAGTTCGGATCACGGACGAACTTTCGTTTGTCCGTGATGCCCGGCGGACGGGTTATCGTGCTGTAATGTTCAAATCTAACGACTTCAGTTGTCACGACCGCGCTTATCTTATCCGTCAGGCAGTACCCGATTTCGAGGTGTTCGGCAGCATGTGCATGAACCGTGTGCATGGCGGGCGGGTTAATCCCTTTGCTGCCGAGAAAGCGGTGAACACTACCGGAGGATTGTGCCGGTGCATCTGGATGCCTACGCAGGATGCCGTGTATCAGAATCTGAGCTGCTGCGGCAAGAAAGAGGGTATACCTGTGCTGGACGACAGTGGCAGGGTGTTGCCTGAAGTGGTGCGTGTCATGGAAATCTGTGCGGAGGCCGGCATCATCTTTGCCACCGGCCATTCTTCGCCCGAAGAATGTATCACGCTGGCACGCAAGGCACGCGAGGTGGGTGTAGGGAAATTTGTCGTCACTCATGCCAATTCCGGCATCTGGACGATGACCCACGAGCAGATAAAGCGTTGCATCGATCTCGGCGCATGGATAGAATACAGTTACCTTACCAACCTTTGGGGACCGGGAACCGGGTTGCCGGACTTCATCCGGCTGAGTGATGAGGCGTTTGCTGCCTTTGCCCGCATCAATCCGGAACGGAGTTTCATTACGACAGACCTGGGGCAGGCAGGTATGCCGCACCCGATTGAGGGAATGCGCCGCTGCATTGAGGCTCTGTTACGGAACGGACTGGCTCAGGAGGATGTGGACTTGCTGGTACGCCGCAATCCGTCGGAATTGGTCGGACTGGCGGAACCTTAAGGGCTGTTTGTCTGTTTTACAGACTTCTCCGGAATAAAAGCCTGTGATCTGAGAAATATGCACAATATCTTCATTCATTAAGAGCCTGTCGTTTAATTTTGCTCAGGCTTATTTTTCGGATGTTATCGGGGACGTGCTTCTGTTTTGTGAATATTGCTTGAATGGAAAATCTTCTAAAAATAAAATACGTATGAAAAAGTTCTTTTATCTTCTGCTTATGACAGTACTGACATTAGGCTTTGTAGCCTGTAGTGATAACGAACCGGCAACGGAGGAACCTCCGACGGAAGAGCCCGGAAGCAACGGGGAAGATGTCGACAGTGGTAATGGGGGAGAACCTGGCGCGGCGGATGATCCGGTGACGGGAAATACGTTGATCGTATATTACAGTTTCACGAACAATGTGCATACCATTGTTTCTGATTTGCAGACCCAGATCGATGCGGATGTGCTGCGCGTAGAGCCGGCCGAAGAGGGAATTGACTATGCGGCCAACAACTATGCTGTAGGGAGTGCTCTGATTTCTGCCATACGGAACAATCCGGATGATGCTCCATCTTACCCTGACATCCGGACGACAGCAGACAATCTGGATGAGTATGACATCATCATTGTAGCCGCTCCGTTGTGGTGGAGCAACATGGCCGCTCCGATGCAGACCTTTCTCTTCAGGTACGGTGACCGGATGGCTGGCAAGCATATCGGGCTTGTCGTGTCGAGTGCAAGCAGCGGCATCAGCGGTGTGGCAGCAGATGCCGAGCGCCTTATTCCGGAAGGGAATTTCATGGAACCCAGCTTGTGGATACGTTCGTCGCAGACTGCTGCCTGTCATTTTATGCTGGCAGACTGGCTGGAGGATATAAATTATGTTTCGCCGGCCGCCAATTGAAAAGAAAGCAGCTGATAACTGCGGGATGCCGGCGCATGTTCCGAAAGCAGAAAAGCATTCTTGAAAGCGATGTCCGGACTGAGGCAGAGCCGGATATGGGTACGCTTAAAAATTGGGAACATAGCGGCTGTCGCTTGATGCCGTTGCCGCTATGTTCCCGTTGGTCAGAAATGAATGCTGTCGTTAAAAACAGGTTCTGGCATTTCCGGAATCATTTCACTCCCAGATCTTTCATTGTCCGAGGCTCAGGAACGCCTGGCAGAGGCTTGCGCTCTTTCAACTGCTCGAGAGCTACTTCGATGGCCTTTTCCAACTGCTGGTCTGTACCGGATTGTTCCCGGATGGGATCGTTGTCGATGAGGATGTCCGGATCAACGCCGTGGTTCTCCACAATCCACTGGCCGGTCTTGGCATCGTAGTTGGTGAAGAATGGCACGCGGATGTCTGTGCCGTCTATATAGGGCAGGGAACCGCTGATGCCCACGATGCCTCCCCATGTGCGGGTACCGATGACCGTACCCAGCTTGTTGGCTTTGAAACTCCAGGGGAATAGGTCGCCGTCAGAAGCCGAATATTTGTTGATGAGCAGGATTTTCGGGCCGTACTGTGTGGCATCGGGAATGGTGCCTGTCCGGGTAGACGTGCGCGACATGGTCATGCGGTAGGGCTTGCGGAGCAGGCGCTCGATGATCATGGGCGATACGTTGCCTCCGCCGTTGGCCCGGTCGTCGATGATGAGGGCTTCTTTGTCGAGCTGCGGGTAGAAGTAGCGGGCAAATTCGTTCAGGCCCTCAGGCCCCATATCGGGAATATAGATATATCCTACGCGCCCATCGGTGGCTTCTTCCACACGGCGCAGGTTCTTTTGCACCCAGTTATAGTGATAGAGCGGATATTCGTTGTCCGTGGGTCTTACCACAACCTTGCGGGCACCGTCGGCTTCGGCCTTGGAGCTGATGCTCAGTTCGGTCAGTACGCCTGCTTTGCCGATAAGGAGCTGGTAGATGTTGCGCACGGAGGTGGTAGGCACACCGTCGATGGCTGTGATATAGTCGCCCTCTTCAATGTTCATGCCCGGTTCGGTGAGAGGCGAGCGGAGCTTTTCGCTATAAGGTGCGCCAGGAAGTATTCTGTCGATACGGTAGAAGCCTGTTTGCTCGTCGCGGCTCAGTTCAGCACCCAGCAGGCCCATGCCGATACGTTCGGGCTTTGGATATTCACCGGGGTTGACGTAAGCATGTCCGCATGCCAGTTCGGCAATCATTGCGCCGATGATATAGTTCAGGTCGAGGCGTGTCTTGACATAAGGCAGCAGCACGGCATATTTCTCCTTGATGGCTTTCCAGTCCACCCCGTGCATGTTTTCTACGTAGAAGCCGTCGCGGTAGGCACGCCAGGCTTCATCGAAGATTTGTGCCCATTCCTGTTGATAGTCTATCGGAGCCACCATGTCATCCAGACATACCTTGTTGTCCAGTGTAACCTTTTGTGTGGACAGTTCGCCCACATAGAGGGAGTTGCCGCGCATGTAGAGAACCTTTTTGCTGCCATCCATGGGTACCATGACAGCATTTTCGGCTATCAGTTCGTCCTTCTGGTCTTTCAGACTGAAGGCGTGCGTGCCATTGTCGCCGTAGTACCACACGGTTTGTCCGTCGCTGTACAGGTTCCAGTAGTTGCCGGCAGATAGGGGCAGCTTGACGATACGGCCTGCGATTCCTTCGGGAGCAATCTCCACAGCCTTGTCTTCAGTCTTGATATCTTTCTTCTTCGCGTCTTTGGCAGGAACTTTGCCGGCTTCCTCCTCCTTGTCGCTGTTCACCGCTTCGTCTGCGGGCAGGAAAGGCGAAGGCGTGTCGTTTGTCAGTAGAGCCAGGTAAATGCCGCCCATGCGGGTGTAGACATGGTTCCATTCCAGACGTCCGTAGATGGGGTTGAAGTCACGGTCGGATTCAAAAATCAGGTATTTGCCGTCAGTGCTGAATACGGGCGAAGAGGAATTGTACCATTTCTCCGTAACGGGATATTCCTGCTTTGTGGCCAGGTTGTAGACATAGACTACCGAAAAGTCGTTGGCAGCAGGCTTGGTGTAGGTTATCCAGCGGCTGTCCGGTGAGAAGTTCACGCCGTAGAATTCTTGTTCGGGATTCTGCATGACTATGTTTTTTGTCTTGGAGGCCACGTCTACGGTGACAATACGGTTCTTGCGGTCAGTGTAGAGTACAGTCTTGCTGTCGGGACTCCAACTGAGGCTGCGGATGTAGGTGTCGTTGCCTGTGGTCAGTTGGACGGGTTCGCCTCCTTCAGCGGGTTGCAAGTAGATTTCAGTTTCACCCGTGCGGTCGGAGATGTAGGCTATGTATCGTCCGTCAGGACTCCAGTCGGCTTCGCGTTCGTTGGCGCCGGGGGTACGGGAAATGTTGCGCGTTACACCTTTTGTGGCGGGCACGTCGAATACTTCGCCACGTGCGGTTACGGCCAGGCGTTTACCGTCGGCCGAAAGTCTGGCTGCGGTCACATAGTCGGCTACATGCTTCTGTTCGGTGCGGGCATAGATGTTTTCAGCGTTGAGCGTGATGCGGATCTGCTCGTTCTTGCCTGTCTGCGGATCGAAACGGTAGAGGTAACCGGCATGTTCATACACAATCTGCTTGCCGTCGGTGCTGGGGAATTTGATGTCGTAGTCGGTATAGTCGGTTATTTTCTCCGTCTGTCGGGTAGCGGTGTGGTAGACGAAAAGGTTCATTGTCCGGTCGCGGTCGGAGATAAAATAGATGTCATCGCCGATCCACATGGGGCAGATATCTTGTGCCACGTTGTTTGTTAAATTCTCTACTTTCTTGGCATCGGGATCGTAAAGCCATATATCATCTGCCATGCCGCCGCGGTAATATTTCCAGTTGCGGAATTCGCGGAAGACGCGGTTGTAGGCCATTCGTTTGCCGTCCGGTGCATAGCTGCAAAAGCCGCCTTCGGGCAGAGGGAGAGCTTGAGGCATACCGTCAGACAGAGGCGCTGTCCACAAGCGTCCGTCGAAGCCGTCGCTGATGCGGTTGCGGTAGACGACACCTTCGCCGTTGGGTGTCCAGGTCATCACGATGTTGTTAGGCCCCATGCGGTCGCCCACATCGTCGCGCGCATTGGTAGCGGTGTAGGTCAGACGCCGGGGTTCGCCTCCGTCGGCGGGAATAATATAAACCTCGCGGTTGCCGTCATACTCGCCGGTGAAAGCAATGGTTTTGCCGTCGGGCGAGAAACGCGGAAAGATTTCATAGCCCACGTGCGATGTCAGCCTTCGGGCCTCACCGCCTGCAATGGGTGCTGTGTAGAGGTCGCCGGCGTAGGAGAATACGATGTCCGTGCCGTTTGTGGCGGGGAAGCGGAGCAGCCGTGCTTCGTTGCCGTCGGCTTTGGCTCCCGTCGCCGCGCTGAGGGCGAGCAGGGAGAAAAGGAATTGCTTCTTCATGTTGCTTCTGTGTTTTTTTTGATTAAACCATTACAAAGTTAAACTGAAAAAATTGAAATCCAGCGGTGCACCGGCAGGATTTTGTCTGCTACGCGCACCAGGCAGTTCTTCGTTACACAATTCGCAATTTCTCTCGAAGAAAAGGACAAGCCTTCTTTTTCTGTTATTATCTGTGAAAGCCGTAATTTATATACAACATATATCAGACAATCCTTGTATTTTTGCAGCGTCAAAAAGAGAAAAACAAAGTGAGCAAGATAAAGAACGAAACCAACAGCCTGCTGGCGATGATCCGTCAGGGAAAGCCCATGACAGGAAGGCAGCAATTATGGCTGACCGTCCAACTGAGTGTGCCCGCAATTGTGGCGCAGCTTTCGTCCATCCTTATGCAGTATATCGATGCGTCGATGGTGGGAAGTCTGGGAGCCAATGCGTCGGCTTCCATCGGACTGGTATCTACAACAACGTGGCTGTTTTGGGGAGTATGTTCTGCTGCGGCTACGGGTTTCTCCGTGCAGGTGGCGCATCTGATAGGAGCCGGCGATATGGAAAGGGCGCGGGCTGTGCTGCGCCAGTCAATCGTTTCCGTCTTTGTCTTCAGTCTGCTGCTTGGACTGGCCGGGGTAGCCATCAGCGGTTCGCTTCCCCGTTGGCTGGGAGGAGATCCGGTTATACGGCGCGATTCTTCTCTGTACTTTCTCATTTTTTCGCTTTTCTTGCCTATGCTGCAACTGAACTTTCTGGCCGGAGGCATGCTCAGGTGCAGCGGCAATATGCGTATTCCGAGTATGCTGAACATACTGATGTGTGTGCTTGATGTCATATTCAATTTCTTCCTGATATTCCCTACGCGCGATGTGGAGCTGTTCGGCAGCACGTTCCGGATGCCGGGGGCAGGCTTGGGAGTGGAAGGAGCTGCTTTGGGAACGGTTTTTGCCGAGGTCGTTGTGGCTGCGTTGATGATGGGTTACCTGGTTACCCGCTCGCCTGAACTGAAACTTACGGGCGAGAAGGGCCGGTTTATTCCGCGCAGAGCCGTTTTGAAGCAGGCAGCCCATATTAGTCTGCCTATGGGACTGGAGCATGTGGTGATCTGCGGGGCGCAAATCATGACAACTGTAATCGTGGCCCCGCTCGGCATTATTGCCATTGCAGCCAATTCGTTTGCCATCACTGCCGAAAGTCTTTGCTATATGCCGGGCTACGGTATTTCGGATGCGGCTACAACCCTGGTGGGGCAGAGTCTGGGTGCCGGAAGAAGGGAGCTGACACGGAGATTCTCGCGTATGACGGTTTATATGGGAATGGGCGTAATGGCGTTTATGGGCGTGCTGATGTACGTGTTCGCTCCCCAGATTATAGGTATAATGACGCCTGTCGAAGAAATTCGCACACTGGGCACTTCTGTGTTGCGCATAGAGGCGTTTGCCGAACCGATGTTTGCTGCGTCTATTGTTGCATACGGTGTGTTTGTGGGTGCAGGCGGAACGCTGGTGCCCAGTCTGATGAATTTCTTCAGTATATGGGCGGTGCGCCTGACGCTCGCTTTCTGGCTGGCTCCGACTATGGGGCTGCGAGGAGTATGGCTGGCCATGTGCATCGAGCTGTGTTTCCGCGGAACGATTTTTCTGATACGTCTGGAGCGCGGCAAATGGATGGAAAAACGATACAAGATAAGTCAAACCTAACATATTTTAGCATAGAAGATGAAATACAATTTTGATGAAATGATTTCGAGGCGGAACACGAACTGTATCAAATGGGATGCTTCTGCCGATTCTGAGATGCTGCCCATGTGGGTGGCTGATATGGACTTCCGAACGGCCCCTGCCATCGTGGAAGCATTACAGAAACGTGTGGCTCACGGCATTTTCGGGTATACCCGTGTGCCGGACGAATATTACCAGGCTGTAATCAGCTGGTTGGACCGCCGGCACGGCTTGAAGACAAAGAAGGACTGGTTCATTTATACTTCGGGGGTGGTTCCGGCTATTTCGGCAATTATCAAGGCTATGACTGAGCCGGGTGACAAGGTGATTCTCCAGACTCCTGTTTACAACTGTTTCTTTTCTTCGGTGCGTAACAACGGATGTGAAATCTTGAGCAATCCGCTTATCTATGCCGGACAGACTTACCGTATGGACTATGAAGATCTGGAGCGCAAGGCGGCAGACCCGCGCGCCAAAGTGCTGGTTCTCTGCAATCCTCATAATCCAGCCGGAAGAGTGTGGACGCATGAAGAGCTGGTAAGGCTGGGCGAAATCTGCATCCGTCACAATGTGCTGGTCATTTCAGACGAGATCCATTGCGAGCTGGTTTATCCAGGACACAAGCATCTGCCGTTTGCTTCCATTTCTGAAGAATTCCTGAAGCATTCAGTTACCTGCATTTCTCCAAGCAAGGCTTTCAACATTGCCGGACTGCAGATTGCAAATATAATCGCTCCGGACGATGAAATCCGCCGGAAGATAGACCGTGCCATCAATGTCAACGAAGTGTGCGACGTGAATCCGTTCGGCGTAATTGCTACCATTGCGGCATACAATGAAGGGGAGGAATGGCTTGACCAGCTCGTAGGCTATATTGGGGAAAACTACAAGTTCATGAAGGATTTCTGTGCAGTGAATCTGCCGGAATTTCCGCTGGCGGTGCTTGAAGGCACTTACCTCGCATGGATGGACTGTTCCGCTCTTCACATTCCTTCGGAAGAACTGGGCGTAAGGCTTCAGAAGGAAGCAAAGCTCTGGCTGAATGCGGGAGCGATTTATGGTAAGGATGGCGATAACTTCATGCGCTGGAATCTTGCCTGTCCGCGTGAAAGGGTAGCGGACGGTCTGAACCGTTTTCTTGCTTTCGTGAAGAATAACAAGTAATTGTCAGCGGTTGAGTATTTTCATCGCGATGTCCATGTAACGGATAATGTCGGTGGTAAGTTCACGGCGGTATATGTCGCTTCGCTTGTGTCCCAACCTGACAACGATCGCATCGTGTGAGGGGATAGCTATGGCATATTGTCCGAGCATACCGCGCATATAGGGGTTTGTCTGTCCGCGGTAGTGCATGATCCATGTCTGGAAACCATAATAGTCCAGCGAATCCTTGCCCCATTGGTCTTTGAGGTAGGATGCGGGAGTCATGGCTTCGCTCAAGTACTTTTCCGAAACAAGCTGCCGACCGTTCCAGTTTCCGCGATGGAGCATGAGCCGTGCAAGGCGCGCTATGTCACGGGCGGTGGTATGGAAGCAGCAGAATGCTTTCTCGTCACCGCCTTTCTTGTCTAAAAGCCAGTAGGCATTGCGTTCCGCCTGCATCGGCTTCCATAATTTTTCTTCCGCATATTTGCTGAGCGTCTGTCCGGTGGCGGCTTCGATGACAAATGCCAGCAACTGCGTTTCGCCGCTCCGGTAAGAATATTGTATGCCGGGTTGTTCGTTGACATCCAGTTCTGTAACTAGCTTGTACAGGTCGTTTCCGTAATAGCCGTGGGTCGTTACGGAGAACAGGGAGGCATACGATTCGTCCCAGTCCATCCCGGCACTCATGGTGAGCAGGTTGCGGACTGTTACTTCTTTTTGTTTTCCTTTTGTGTATTGAGGAATGTAAGTGCTTACCGGATCGTCAAGGTTGTGGATTTTTCCTTCGTCAAGAGCTATTCCGGCAAGAAGTCCTACTATGGTCTTTGTTGCTGAATAGATGTTGGATGTAAGGCTGTCGTTCCACCCGTTCCGGTAACTCTCGAATACAATACTGTCGTGCTGGATAACGAGAAAGGCTACAGTTTTCAGCTCATCCAGATAAGCGGAATCTTCGGGTGAAAGGCGATGACGGTTATAGTCGTTGGTATGGGGCCAGAACCATACCGCAGAAGGGGTGTTATGCACCGTGTCACGATGAAATGTGTTGAGGTCGTCGATGACGGGCATCAGATGAATCAGTGCCTGGCGTGCGTAATAAGGGAGTGAGACATAAATTGCGGCAGCCAGCAGGATTCCCGCAGAGATATATAGAAGTATTCTTTTTCGTTTCCTGTCCATAGAAGGCGATGTTTATACATTGCCCCAAAGATAAGAAATTGCAACAAAAAAACGGACAAATCTGATTTATTTTCAGATATTGTCCGATCCTTTAAGTGATTCCGCCGCGATTCGAACGCGGGACCCACAGCTTAGAAGGCTGTTGCTCTATCCAGCTGAGCTACGGAACCATCCTTGTGTGATGT
The DNA here is from genome assembly GCF_030373775.1 of Bacteroides gallinaceum. Classification (NCBI taxonomy): domain Bacteria; kingdom Pseudomonadati; phylum Bacteroidota; class Bacteroidia; order Bacteroidales; family Bacteroidaceae; genus Bacteroides; species Bacteroides gallinaceum. The sequence continues at coordinate 10,984 of NZ_JAUDEN010000029.1, forward strand.
GTGATATTTGTAAAGCTTTTAAGTGATTCCGCCGCGATTCGAACGCGGGACCCACAGCTTAGAAGGCTGTTGCTCTATCCAGCTGAGCTACGGAACCATCCTCAATTGCGGATGCAAAGGTAGAGTTTTCTTTCGAGATATACAAATAACGGATTGACTTTTTTATCATGCAGCCGCATTCAGGAGTAACGCTTGGGATAATGCAGCAGGATGCTGAGCAGTGCCGCTATGCCTAAAGCCATCGGATAATACAGGTAACAGACGATGCTGAGAGGAGAAAGCTGCGTCAGTCCGGCCGCTATCAGCATTTGTGCTCCGTAAGGAATGATGCCCTGCACCACGCACGAGAATGTGTCAAGGATACTGGCGCTTTTCCGTTTGTCCACATGATACTCGTCGGCAATGTCACTGGCGAGAGGCCCGACAGTAATGATGGCAATGGTATTGTTGGCGGTGCAGACGTTGGCCAGGCTCACAAGGGCGGCAATGCTCAGTTCAGCTCCCCGTTTGCTTTTGATATGCCGGGTAAGCTTATGCAGGATGTAGTCTATCCCTCCGTTGAAGCGTATGAGTTCGAGCATGCCTCCTGCCATTAAGGTAATGATGATAGTTCTCCCATGCCTACGATTCCCTGTCCCATGCTTCCGAACCAGCCGTACACGTCGAAGCTTTCATAGCACATGCCGATGATGCCTGCCGAGAGTATTCCGAGAATCAGCACAAGCATCACGTTCAGTCCGGTTATGGCAGTGCCTAATACGATAATGTATGGAATCACTTTGACCCATTCGACCGGACTGGCAGGATGGGTGACTTCTATGTGGCTGCCGTATATAATATAGTATATGAAGACAACGAGGGCAGCGGGTATTGCAATCATGAAATTAACGCGGAACTTGTCGCGCATTACGCAGCCCTGAGTGCGCGTGGCGGCAATGGTTGTGTCGGAAATGAACGATAGGTTGTCGCCGAAAAACGCTCCCCCAACTACGATTGCGGTCATGAATACGACGCTGACATCCGTTTTGGAAGCAATGCCTGCTGCAACGGGAACGAGTGCGACGATCGTTCCTACAGAAGTTCCGATTGACAGGGAGATGAAGCAGGATGCAAGAAAGATTCCTGCAAGAAGCAGGTTTCCCGGAAGCAGCTGCATGGTGAGATTTACGGTGGCGTCAATAGCACCCATTGCTTTGGCCGACTCGGCAAAGGCTCCCGCCATGATGAAAATCCAGATCATGAGCATGATGTTTTTGTTTGCTGCTCCGCTGGAATATTGGATAAGGCGGTCGTTCAGACTCAGTCCTTTGGTTGTTGCCACTGAGTAGATGGAAGCCACCATGAAAGCGACGGTAATGGGCACTTTATAAAAGTCGTTGATTATTAACGATGTGACAAGGTACATGCACAAGAATACCGCTAACGGGCTTAAGGCCCATGCGCTCGGCTTGTTGACAATAGGGGTCAGTTTGTTATAGTCCATTTTCCATATCTGTAGTTAAGAACGCGCAAATATAACACTTTTCCGTCTGAATGTCAGTCGTTCGCACTGTCATAGACATGTGTGTCGAAGTAAAAGTCGATGTTGTCTACAGAAATCAGGTGGATAGGCATGTAGTTGCAGCTCTTTACCCTTTTCTTGAGGATCAGATGATTGCAAAGACATTCGATGCTGTCGTATCCCTGAACGGTGGGCTGCTGGGCTATAATGAAGTCGATATAGCCGTTTTGAAGGCATGCGACATTTCTTCGCAGCAGGTCATATCCCATGAGATGAAAGTCCTTTTTCCCGTATGCTTGCATGTATTCGCCGATTATATACGCTTTTGAATTGAAGGTAATGCCGCACTTGATGTCCGGGTGGGCGCTGAAAAACTCATTCATCAGTTTTTCGTTCTGCTCCGGTTGTTTCGCATAGAGATTCAGTTCCCTTATCTTCATCTCCGGGCAACATGTTTTCATGTATTCATAAAAGCCTCTTTCGCGGTGGAGCTGCTGGTTGGAGCCTAGCCGTCCTTCATAAATCAGCCGGAATACGACTATTTCATTAGCTCCCATGGCGAGCAGGTGAAGTATACGTGCTGCAAAGTAGCCGCTTTTCTGGGCATGTTGTCCGAAAAAGGCGAGTGGAGAAAGATTGGGAATATTTGAGTCTATAAATATATAAGGTATATTGGCCTCCCGCAGTTTGTGTGCAAGTTCTTTGGTTTCTTCTTCGCTGGCGGGTGAAAGAACTACACCGTCGGGGCGCGCGTTCAGCACTTTTTCTCCCTCTTCTGTGAATGATCCGGATTCGTACTGGTCGTAGCAGAAAGACTGGAGCGATACGTGGAAGTCTGAAAAGGCGGTTATGGCCTGGCCCATTCCGTTTTCTACATCTACCCAGTAGTCTTCTTCGGCGTGCGCCGGAAAGAGGCAGGCAAACCTGTATTTTTTATTTGATGCCAAGGCGCTTGCGTACATATTCGGCTGATAGTTAAGTTGCTGCAAGATTTCTTCTACCTTTTCCCGGCTGGCTGCTGATACGCCGGAGCGTGAATGAAGCACCCGGTCTACTGTTCCTACGGAAACTCCTGCCAGGCGTGCGATGTCCTTGATCCGAATCCGTTCTTGCTGATTGTCTATGTTTGTCTTCATGAAGAGCTTTTTGTAAAAAAAATTATTATCGATACAAATATATTACTTTTTTTGGTATTTAAAAAATTAATCGTACCTTTGTGTGCGTGCACAGAACGGGAGATTTGTCATAAAATTGAAGTCCGCTGTGTTTGGAAGACACATTAATTTTACAACAAGCATAAAAAGAATTACAATGGGAAAAATTGTTACTTTAGGCGAAATCATGTTGAGATTGTCTACTCCGGGCAATACTCGTTTTGTTCAGTCAGACAACTTTGATGTTGTTTATGGCGGTGGTGAAGCAAATGTGGCTGTGAGCTGTGCCAACTATGGACACGACGCTTATTTCGTAACTAAGCTGCCGAAACACGAAATCGGGCAGAGCGCAGTGAACGCATTGCGCAAGTATGGCGTGAAAACCGATTACATCGCTCGTGGCGGCGACCGTGTGGGAATCTATTATCTTGAAACGGGAGCATCCATGCGTCCGAGCAAGGTGATTTATGACCGCGCTCATTCTGCAATCGCTGAGGCTGATCCTTCTGACTTCGACTTTGACGCTATCATGGAAGGTGCTGACTGGTTCCACTGGTCGGGCATTACTCCGGCAATTTCTGACAAGGCTGCTGAACTTACCAGGCTGGCTTGTGAGGCTGCGAAGCGTCATGGAGTAACTGTTTCCGTTGATTTGAATTTCCGCAAGAAGCTGTGGACAAAAGAAAAGGCGCAGTCTATCATGAAGCCGCTGATGCAGTATGTGGACGTTTGTATCGGCAACGAAGAGGATGCGGAGCTGTGTCTGGGATTCAAGCCGGATGCTGACGTTGAAGGCGGAAAGACCGATGCGGAAGGGTACAAAGGTATCTTTACTGCAATGGCAAAGGAATTCGGATTCAAATATGTCATTTCTACGCTGCGCGAATCTTACTCCGCAACGCATAACGGCTGGAAGGCTATGATTTATAACGGTGAGGACTTCTACGTGTCTAAGCACTATGATATAAATCCGATTATTGACCGTGTAGGAGGCGGTGACTCGTTCTCCGGAGGTATTATTCACGGACTGCTCACCAAACCGAATCAGGGTGAAGCCTTGGAATTTGCTGTTGCGGCATCAGCCTTGAAGCATACCATCAACGGTGACTTCAATCTGGTTTCTGCTGAGGAAGTTGAAGCTTTGGCTGGCGGTGATGCAAGCGGACGTGTTCAGAGATAATTTATAAATGAATCCTGTAAATCGGAAATAAAATGGCAAAATTTGATAAGATAGCTGTGTTGAACAAGATCGGTTCAACCGGAATGGTTCCCGTATTCTATCACAAGGATGCGGAAGTTGCGAAGAAAGTTGTAAAGGCATGTTATGACGGCGGTGTCCGTGCGTTTGAATTCACCAACCGCGGTGACTTTGCGCACGAAGTGTTTGCTGAAGTTGTTAAGTTTGCTGCCAAGGAATGTCCTGAAATGGCGATGGGTGTCGGCTCTGTCGTTGATCCGGCTACGGCTGCCCTTTATTTGCAGCTAGGTGCCAACTTTGTGGTAGGTCCGCTGTTCAACCCTGAAATAGCAAAAGTCTGCAACCGTCGTCTGGTGGCATACACTCCGGGATGTGGCAGCGTTTCAGAAGTAGGTTTTGCTCAGGAACTTGGGTGCGACCTTTGCAAGGTTTTCCCGGGTGATGTGCTTGGGCCGAAACTGGTGAAAGGTATGCTGGCTCCGATGCCGTGGTCAAAGCTGATGGTTACCGGCGGAGTAGAGCCGACTCAGGAAAATCTGACCTCTTGGATTAAGGCGGGTGTTTTCTGTGTGGGCATGGGCTCCAAACTCTTCCCGAAAGACAAGGTGGCTGCAGAAGACTGGGCTTACGTTACTGAAAAGTGTAAGGAGGCTCTTGGCTATATCGCCGAAGCACGCAAATAAGTAAAAATTCATTTTGTTTAAAGGTGTATAAATGAAAAGCTCTGCCTGTGCCTGAAAAAGCATAAGGCGGGGCTTTTGTGTTTTGCTGTTGCGCTGACGTTTCCGGGATTTGCGTTTGCCGGATTGCTGTGGATATGCCCTGTGTGTGTGGCTTGTAAAAAAAACGGTCCTCCTTATTAAGTTTTTGTAGTTTCTTGAGCAAAAATTGCTCAAATTCAAGGTTTTTTTTGTACATTTGCGCCGGATAAAAAAAATTGATGATGAAACAGCTTTTGAAACCTGATTACATTTTTGAATCGAGTTGGGAAGTGTGTAATAAAGTTGGAGGTATTTATACCGTCTTGTCAACACGAGCAAAAACTTTGCAGGAAGATTTTCCGGACAGGATTTTTTTTATTGGCCCTGACTGTTGGAAAGGCAAGGATAATCCTTCGTTTATTTCTGATGATGAACTGTTGAAGGCATGGCGTGAACATGCGGTAGAGAAGGACGGGCTTAATGTGAGAGTGGGCCGCTGGAATATTCCCGGCAAACCGATGGCCATTCTGGTTGATTTTACGCCTTTCTATGCTAAGAAAAACGATATCTATACGCAGGCGTGGATAGATTTCAATGTTGATTCGCTGCACGCTTACGGTGACTATGATGAAGCGTCGATGTTCTCCTATGCCGCAGGAAAAGTGCTGGAAAGTTTTTACCGTTTCTGCCTGAAGCCTTCAGACAATGTCATTTATCAAGCCCATGAATGGATGACCGGATTGGGCGCCTTATATATCCGAAAAACATTGCCGCAGATTGCTACAATCTTCACTACACATGCCACTTCCATCGGCAGGTCGATCGCCGGCAACAACAAGCCTCTCTATGATTATCTTTTTGCTTACAACGGTGACCAGATGTCGCGCGAACTGAATATGGAATCGAAACATTCCATCGAAAAACAGACAGCGCACAATGTTGATTGCTTTACCACCGTAAGTGAAATTACCAATAATGAATGCAAGGAATTGCTTGACAAGCCTGCTGATGTGGTTTTGATGAACGGGTTTGAGGACGATTTCGTTCCCAAGGGCGATGCGTTCAGCGAAAAGCGCAGGAAGGCACGCGGGGTTCTGCTGAATCTGGCAAACAAGCTGCTGGGTACTGATATCAGTGAGGATGCGCTGATTGTGGGAACCAGCGGACGCTATGAGTTCAAGAACAAAGGTATAAATGTCTATCTGGAAGCCCTGAACCGCCTTACGCGCGACAAAAACCTGAAGAAGGAAGTGGTTGCATTCATCAATGTGCCCGGATGGGTGGGAGATGCCCGCGAAGACTTGAAGGAGCGTCTGGCCAGCGACAAAAAGTTTGATACTCCGCTGCATGTGCCGTTTATCACCCATTGGCTTCACAATATGAGCCACGACCAGGTGCTGGACATGCTGAAGTATCTGAACATATCAAATGCGGCCGATACGAAAGTGAAGGTGATTTTTGTCCCCTGTTATCTTGACGGAAGGGATGGTATCGTGAATATGCCGTACTATGATTTGCTTATCGGCTTTGACCTCACTGTCTATGCTTCTTATTATGAGCCGTGGGGGTATACGCCGCTTGAAAGCGTGGCTTTCCATGTGCCGACCATCACGACTGACTTGTCGGGGTTCGGACTGTGGGTGAACTCGGTTGAAGGACATTATGGCATGCTGGAAGACGGCGTGAAAGTTATCCACCGCACCGACTACAACTATTCGGAAGTGGCCGATGCCATTAAGGATACGGTTTCTGAATTTTCTTCGCTTGACGGAAAGGATGTGCTTGCTATCCGGCAGAAAGCGGAAAATATTGCGGAAAAAGCCTTGTGGAAGCATTTTATAAAATATTATTATGAGGCATACGATTTCGCTCTGCGGAACAGGACGGAACGTCTGGCTCGAAAAGACAACTGATTTGTGATTTTTTTTAAGTTTTTGAGATATGAGAATTAAAACAAATTGTGCGAATGCTCCTGTTTGGAAAGAGGTTACTGTGAAATCTCGTATTCCTGAATCATTGAAGATGCTGGAAGAAATGGCCCGCAACATTTGGTGGTCATGGAACGATGAAGCAATTGAAATGTTTAAAGAACTCGATCCGGAACTGTGGAGTGTGGTAGGACAGAACCCTGTCGCCCTGTTGGAACGTCTGAGCTATGAAAAACTGGAGGCGTTGTCTGTAGACAAAGAGGTATTGGGGAGAATTGAAGAAATTTATGCAAAGTTCAAGGCTTATATGAGCGAAAAGCCTGATTCTACGCGCCCGTCTGTAGCTTATTTTTGCATGGAGTACGGTATGACCCATGTGTTGAAAATATATTCCGGCGGTCTGGGTATTTTGGCCGGCGACTACCTGAAAGAGGCTTCCGACTGCAATGTTGACATGTGCGGTATAGGCTTCCTGTATCGTTACGGATATTTCACTCAGAGCCTGTCTATGGACGGACAGCAGATTGCAAACTATGAAGCGCAGAACTTCGGAAGTCTGCCTATCGAACGCGTGAACGATGAAAACGGACAGCCGCTTGTGCTGGATGTGCCGTATCTTAACTATTATGTACACGCATTCGTGTGGAAAGTTAATGTAGGACGTGTGCCTTTGTATTTGCTGGATACTGACAACGAAATGAACAGCCAGTTCGACCGTCCCATCACTCACCAGCTGTATGGCGGTGACTGGGAAAACCGTCTGAAGCAGGAAATTCTGTTGGGTATCGGCGGTGTGCTGCTGCTCAAGCGATTGGGTATCAAGAAGGATATCTATCACTGCAACGAAGGACATGCGGCTCTGTGCAATGTGCAGCGTCTGTGCGAATACGTAGAAGGCGGTCTGTCATTTGACGAAGCACTCGAAGTGGTGCGCGCTTCTTCGTTGTATACCGTGCATACTCCGGTTCCCGCAGGCCACGACTACTTTGACGAAGGTCTGTTCGGAAAATATATGGGCGGTTATCCGCAACGTATGGGCATCAGCTGGCAGGATCTGATGGATTTGGGACGTACCAATCCGGGCGATTCGAATGAACGCTTCTGCATGTCTACTTTCGCATGTAACACTTGTCAGGAAGTGAACGGTGTAAGCTGGCTGCACGGGAAAGTTTCACAGGAGATGTTCTCCGGTATCTGGAAAGGATATTTCCCCGAAGAAAACCACGTGGGATATGTTACGAACGGTGTGCATTTCCCGACATGGTGCGCTTCTGAGTGGAAGGCACTCTATGGCAAATACTTCGACAAGAACTTCATGAAGGACCAGTCGAACGCGAAGATTTGGGAACGCATCTATAATGTGCCCGATGAAGAAATCTGGAATACGCGCGTGGCACTGAAGAACAAGCTGATCAACTATATCCGCAACGAGTTCCGCAATTCTTGGCTGAAGAACCAGGGTGATCCTTCGCGCGTGGTGGCTTTGATGGACAAGATCAATCCGAACGCGCTGCTGATCGGTTTCGCCCGCCGTTTTGCAACGTATAAGCGTGCGCACCTGCTGTTCACCGACTTGGACCGTCTGGCCAAGATTGTCAACAATCCGGACTATCCGGTTCAGTTCCTGTTTGCAGGCAAGGCTCATCCGCACGATGGTGCAGGTCAGGGACTGATCAAGAAGATTGTTGAGATTTCCAAGCGTCCGGAATTCCTCGGAAAGATCATTTTCCTGGAAAACTACGACATGAAGCTTGCCCGCCGTCTGGTTTCGGGCGTTGATATTTGGATGAATACGCCGACACGTCCGCTTGAAGCATCCGGAACATCGGGCGAAAAGGCGCTGATGAACGGTGTCATCAACTTCTCCGTACTCGACGGATGGTGGCTCGAGGGTTATCGTGAAGGTGCAGGCTGGGCGTTGACGGAAAAGCGTACTTACCAGAATCAGGAACATCAGGACCAGTTGGATGCTGCAACAATCTACAGCATTCTGGAAACAGAAATTCTTCCGCTGTACTATGCGCGCAACAAGAAGGGATTCTCTGAAGGATGGATCAGAACAATCAAGAATTCTATCGCACAGATTGCTCCGCACTACACAATGAAGCGTCAGCTTGACGACTATTTCTCGAAGTTCTACAACAAGGAGGCTGAACGTTACCGCAAGCTGATTGCCAACGACTTTGCCAAGGCTAAGGAACTGGCTGCATGGAAAGAAGAAGTTGTGGCCAAATGGGATTCTATTCAGGTGGTTTCACTCAGCAAAGACCAGGAACTGCGTCAGGGCAATGTTGAGAGTGGAAAAGACTACACCATCACTTGTGTGGTTGACGAGAAGGGACTGAAGGATGCTGTCGGCATTGAAATGGTGGTTACTTACACTAACGCTGAAGGAAAGGAATATATTTACTCGGTTTCTCCGATGGAAATGGTGAAGAACGAAGGCGACCTGTATACATTCCAGTTGACGGCCAGCCTGTCAAATGCAGGAAGCTTCAAGGTTTCTTACCGTATGTTCCCGAAGAATGCTGACATGCCGCACCGTCAGGACTTCTGCTATGTCCGCTGGTTCAACGAATAATCGGATACTTTATTTATGACACTTGTCCGGAGCGGATGCTCTGGCACCGAAAGAAAGCCGTTGCTTTGCAAAGCAGCGGCTTTCTTGTCAATGGAAAGCAAAAATTTTTTCCATTTGTCTGAAAAGACTATATTTGTAAAATCAAAATTTGACTCAGGCTATGAAAATTCTATTGGTAGAAGACGATGCGGATTTGCGCGAAATCACTACACGTTCACTTGAAAAGGAACGTTATGTCGTTTCGCAGGCACCCGACTATATGACAGCTTTGCGCAAGATTGAGGACTATGATTACGACTGCATCCTGCTGGATATCATGCTGCCCGACGGGTCGGGGCTCGACTTGCTCGACGAGCTTCATGCCATGGGCAAACGCACCAACGTCATTATTCTTTCGGCAAAAGACTCGCTTGAAGACAAGGTGAAGGGACTTGATCTGGGCGCAGACGACTATCTGCCGAAGCCTTATCATCTGGCCGAACTGCATGCACGCCTGAAAAGTCTGTTCCGCCGCAACATGAGGGAGGGAGAAAGAAAGGTGCAGTATGGAAACATCGAAATCATGCCTGACCAGTTCAAGGTGATTATTGGCGGAAAGGAAGTGGAACTGAGCCGTAAGGAGTATGACATCCTGTTCTATTTCATGGCGCGCCCGGGAAGGCTGGTCAACAAGAGCACATTGGCCGAGGCGGTATGGGGCGACCATATAGACCAGGTGGACAATTTCGACTTCATCTATGCCCAGATAAAGAATCTGCGCAAACATCTGAAGGAAAACGGAGCTACGCCTGAGTTGAAGGCTGTGTATGGTATCGGATATAAATTTGTGGTAGAATGAAACTTTTTCATCTCGTGATGTGGCGCATGTCGGCCGCATTGATAGTGATTCTCACTTGCTGGGCTGTGCTGTTTTACCTGGCGGTGATGGAGGAAGTGAACGATGAAGTGGACGACTCGCTGGAAACTTATGCAGAGTCGCTGATTGTGCGTTCGCTGTCGGGAGAAGAAATGCCTGATGCCAGCAACGGATCGAACAACCAGTATTTTCTGTATGAGGTGAGCGAAAGCTATGCGCGCGCTTACCCGCGCATTTCGTATCGTGACGAGATGGTTTATATTACCGAAAAGTCTGAAAAAGAACCTGCGCGTGTGCTGATGACAATCTTCCAGCGTGATGACGGGACTTTCATGGAACTGGTGGTCTATACGCCTACCATCGAGAAGTTCGACTTGCAGCGTGCGATATTGGGATGGATCGTGTTTCTGTATGTCCTGCTTTTCCTGATGATTCTGGCGGTGAACGCATGGGTGTTCCACCGCAACATGAAACCGCTTTATCACTTGCTGAAGTGGCTGGAGGACTATCATTTGGGGGATACGAGCGTGAAGCTGGACGAGAAATTGCCGATTGTGGAATTCCGCAAGCTGAACGAGGCCATCAATTCTGCATCGGAAAGGAGCCACGAATTGTTTGAGCAGCAGAAACTGTTTATCGGCAACGCTTCGCATGAGATGCAGACCCCGCTTGCCATCTGCCGGAACAGGCTGGAGATGATGATGGAAGATGATTCTTTAAACGAGAAGCAGCTTTCGGAACTGATGAAGACGCATCAGACGCTTGAGAATCTGACGCGGCTGAACCGTTCGCTGCTTCTGTTCTGCAAGATAGACAACCGCCAGTTCAGCGATGTCCGTACGGTGTGCCTGGATAAGCTGTTTGAGTCGTATCTGGAGGATTATAAGGAAGCGTACTCCTACCGTCGGATTCGGGTGAACGTAGACGAGCAGGGGTGTTTCCGCCTGGAAATGAGCGAATCGCTGGCTACGGTGCTGGTGACTAACCTGCTGAAGAATGCTTTTGTACATGGAAAGGAAGGAGGAGAGATTTCGGTCCGTTTCACGTCTTCATCGTTTGAGATAGCTGATACGGGTGACGCCCCGCTTGACGGAAAGCGGATTTTCGAACGTTTTTATAAAGGAAACTCTGCGAGGGAGGGATCTACAGGACTGGGGCTTGCGCTGGTCAAGTCAATCTGCAATGCATACGACCTGCAAATAACTTATGCCTTTCAGGGCGGCATGCATGTTTTCTCCGTTTCCATGAATTAGAACGCCTGGGTTAATGGCAGGGGAGGGCAGCGAGTTTGTGTTCGCTTGCTCTTTTCTCCAGCTCATCAGTGTGCTGTTCTTATTGGATTATTCCGTCCACTCTGCAGAGCTAAGCAAATTCCTTTCAGGCAGCAAGAAATTTTTTTTAAAATAATTCTGTCAGTAAGTGGCTCATACCCAATAATCGTTACTTTTAGGTAAGTATCTGACTATCAAGTGATTTCTTGTGAGATCAAGAAACTATTCCTACATTTGCAATGCAAAAGAAACAAAGGCTCTTTTGGTAAGTGATAGGTTTTTTAATATGTAGGATTATGAAAAATGTAACATTGATTGGAGCGAGCGGATTCGTTGGAACCGCCATCCTGAACGAGTTGTTGGCGAGAGGTCATAAAGTAACAGCGGTGGTGCGCAACCCCGAAAAGATTGGCGTATCAAATCCCAATCTGGCAGTTGTAAAGGCCGATGTAACTGATACGGAGGCATTGTCTGAAACCTGCAAAGGCAGGGATGCCGTTATCAGCGCATACAATCCCGGCTGGACAAATCCGAATATTTACGAAGATACCTTGCGCAATTATCCGCTGATTCTGAAGGCGGCCAAGCAGTCGGGAGTAAAGAGGCTGCTGTGCGTAGGCGGTGCAGGCACGCTGTTCTGCGCTCCAGGACTTCGTGTGGTCGATTCCGGCGCAATTCCCGATGCCATCATGGGCGGTGTGAAATCGCTCGGAGAGTTCTATCTGAACACGCTGATAAACGAGAAAGACATCGACTGGGTGTTCTTCTCACCTGCAGGGGCATTGTTGCCGGGACAGCGGACAGGGAAATTCCGTTTGGGCAAGGACGACCTTATCGTAGACGAAAACGGTAACAGCCGCATCTCTGTGGAAGACTATGCGGTGGCAATGGTGGATGAACTGGAAACACCGAAGCACCACTGCGAACGGTTCACTATCGGGTATTGACAAGTAAACTTGGTATCATCATAAAAGGCAGAAAACAATGAAAAAGGCATTATTTATTTTGTTCAATCTTTTGGCAGTTGCAGTTGTGGCACAGGAAAAAGGACGTTTCGAGGTGCATGACTTTGGCAATTTCCAACTGCATGTGTATTACACTAACGATGCGTTGGGTGATGCAAGCTATATCATCGAGGGCAAGGATGCGCTTGTGACAATGGAACAGCCTCTGTTTAAGGAGAATGTGCATGAATTTGACTCTTATTTGTCGAACCTGGGCAAGATGGTTGAGAAACGCATTACGGACTATCACGTGGGAGGGACCGGCAATCATGATGTGGTGATGGCTCAGGGTATGCCCGAATTTACGAAGGGAGAGATTTACAGCGGCATGATGAAAGGCTTTACACAGGCTTTCGGCGATGCACTGACTGATATGCCTACGGGCAAGGCTTCGGAAGTGGCTTTCGGCACGGAGCAGACATGGGCAGGAGTGACTTTTGCGTTCGGGCACGGTGCAGCAACGGATTTTCCCGGCGCAAGTATCCTGATAGGCGGCAAGGCTTATTATACGCACTGGGCTCCGGCAAAGGCGCATGTCAGCCACCTGCAGGTTTCTTCTCCGGCAGCAATCGATGCTGAAATCGCAGAAGCAGAAAAGGCGATGAACTCCGGAGCGGAACTGTTTATTGGCGGACACGGCGGTGCGGCAAAACGTGATGCGGCAGAGTTCAAGATTGCTTGTCTGAAGAAAATGAAAGAGGTGTTCGGCGCGAACGGCACTGCACATGACTTTGTGGAGGGTATGAAGAAAGCTTATCCGGGACTGCCGGGAGAAGCCGGACTGGAAGATCTGGGCAAGGCTCTTTACAAATGACAAAGGCACAGCGGATGTGTCAGCATGGCATGGCTTTTTGACAGTCATTTCTTATTCTGACACATCCTCCTCTGGCAGTAGTAACATTGTCCGCGTTATTGAAGAAAGCTTGTGAATCGCTTATTCTTAGTTTATTTTGGTTTTAATGCCAGATTTTTTTCGACAAAATCCGCATTGTTCAGAAAGTTTTCAGATTCTGTCCGCATCTTTGCATTAGAAAAATGCAACAAATGTATAACCCTAAAAAGAATAAGCCTTATGAAAAAGTTAGCATTATTTTTAGTGAGTGTGTTCGTGATGTCCGGAATCGCCTTTGCCGACAATGACAGGCCCATCCAGATCGGTCAGTTGCCTACTAAGGCTCAGACCTTCCTTTCGACTTATTTCAAGAGTTCGAAGGTTGCTTTGGCCAAGCAGGAAACAGATTTGTTCAGCAAGAGCTACGACGTGATCTTCACGACCGGCGAAAAGGTTGAGTTCGACAAGTCTGGCGACTGGACGGAAGTTAGCTGCAAGGTCAACGGAGTTCCTTCAGCGATTGTTCCTCAGGGGATCAAGAGCTACGTGCAGAGCAACTATCCCGACGCCCGGATCCTGTCTATCGAGCGTGACCGCAGCAACTATGAAGTGAAGCTCTCCAACCGCTGGGAAATCACTTTCGACAGCCAGATGCGCGTTATCGACATCGACGACTGACACGTCATTTGTCTGCTGCAGAGGGCACAGCGTATCATGGAAAAAACAACAGCCTCCATGATGCACTGTGCTTTTTATGCCGGAAAAATCTGTATCTCCAGGCTAGAGATGCAAATCTCCAGTCTGGAGATATACATCTTTAATCTGGAGATACAGATCTTCAGGCAGAAGACTGACTCTTTTGCGCGAAGGCTTGGCTTTGCTTTTGCGTTTTCGTAATGAACCCTTGTCGGTAGTGCGGTTTGCCTGCGGAATGGCCTCCATGCGGCGAGTCGTTCCGCAGGCAACATGCGGCGTGCGGTTTCCGAACGGTTATTTTTCCTTTTCAATCTTCTCCAGTTCCATTTGTATGGCCCAGTCCGGTCCTTTCCGGAGCATCTGCACAGGACGTATCTTCTCTTGCAAGTACTGGAAGACAATAAAAAGCACCGGCACGAACATCAGCAGTGCCAGCGTGCCTGCCAGTATGCCTCCCACTACGCCAGAAGCCAGCGACCGGCAGCCGTTCGCTCCAACTCCGTGTGCTGTCATCAAAGGCAAAAGGCCGAATATCATGGCAAGCACGGTCATCAGTATGGGTCGCAGACGGTCTTTGGCAGCGATATAAGCAGCCTGTACCAGCGTCATTCCGGCCTGACGGCACTTGACAGCGTATTCCGTTTGCAGGATAGCGGTTTTGGCTAGCAGGCCGATGAGCATGATCAGTCCGGTCTGCATGTAGATATTGTTCTCGAGATCAAGGAGCTGTGCGAACAGGAAGCTGCCCGACAAACCGCATGGTACAGACAGCAGGATGGAGAAGGGGATGAGGAAACTCTCATACAGCGCGCACAGTATCAGATAGATCAGTATCAGGCAGATCGTGAATATGATGGGCACATTGTTCGTTGTCTGGCTTTCTTCACGCGATACTCCGCCGAATTCATAACCGTAATTGGCCGGCAATAGCTGTTCGGCTGTTTCGCGTACTGCCTTTAGCGCATCTCCTGAACTGTATCCGGAAGCCGGCGTTCCGTTGACGGGAATGGAACTGTAAAGGTTGAAGCGCGACATGTCCTGCGGCCCGTATGTCTTGGTCAGTTTGACAAACTGGGACAGCGGCGTCATTTCGTTCCCTGCACGGACATAGATATGGTTCAGCGATTCGGGAGTGACGCGGTAGTTTGGCGCTGCCTGTATCTGCACCCTGTACACCTTTGAGAAGCGGTTGAAGTTAGACACATAGCTTCCGCCATAATATCCCGACAAAGTTTCCAGAATTTCATTGGTCGAAATGCCGGCCCGTTCGCATTTGGCGGCATCGATGTCTACCCAATATTGCGGATAGTTTGTTTCAAAAGAAGAATAGGCCATTTCAATTTCCGGCCGTTGGTTCAAGGCCGCAACGAACCGGTCTGCCACCTGTTTGAAGTTGTCCAGGCTGCCCGACAGCTTGTCTTGCAGGTAAAGTTCAAATCCGCTTCCCATTCCGTAGCCCGGAATCATGGGCGGGGTCATGGCAAAGAGTGATGCGTCAGGCACCTGGGGAGCGAACGCATAGATCTGGTCAATGATTTCGCGTGCCGACTGTCCTTCTTCTTTCCGTTCGTTCCAATGTCTGAGCGAGATAAACCACATGCCCATTGACGGACCGGCTCCGTTGAAAGAATACCCCGCTACGTTGGCATGATAGCTTATGCCCGGAATTTGTGACAGATGGCTGTTTACCTCCTCCATGATGCGCTGGCTTTCTCTCATGGATGTGCCCGGCTTGGCATTCATGCTTATCATCACAGTGCCTGTGTCTTCATCGGGAATCAGCCCTGTCTTTGTGGTCCGCATCAGAAATGCAAGCAGCAGGATGGAGGCGAAGATCGTGCTCCACATCAGCCATTTCCGCTTGACGAAGAAGAGTACAGAGCGCATGTACCGTTCGGTCAGAACCTCGAACGACGCATTGAATGCCTTGCGGAACCGTGCGGCAAAGTTAGCCTTTGTATTTCCTTTTTCGTCCTTATACGGACGGAGCATCAGCGCGCAGAGTGCCGGTGAAAGCGTGAAGGCATTGACGGCCGAAATGCCGACAGCTACCGCCATCGTGATTCCGAATTGCTTGTAAAATTCTCCGGATGTCCCTCCCATCAGAGAAACGGGAATGAAAACGGCCATGAATATCAGCGTTGACGTGAGGATAGCCGACGATACGCCGCGCATGGCATCGTTGGCTGCCATATAGGAAGAATGATAGCCTGCATCGAACCGGGCCTGCACAGCTTCCACTACGATGATGGCATCGTCTACCACCGTGCCGATGGCAAGGACCAGTGCGAACAAGGTCAGCAGATTGACGGAGAATCCGGCGGCCGACATGAAGGCGAACGTGCCGACAATGGAAACCACGACTCCGATGGTGGGGATAAGTGTGGAGCGGATGTCTTGAAGGAATATGTAGACCACCATTATCACCAGCAGGATTGCCTCGAACAGGGTTTTCAGTACCACCTTGACCGAGGCTTTCAGAAAAAGGTTCGTATCGCTCAGCGTGACAAACTCCATCCCCTGCGGCAAGTCTTTGCCGATTTCTGCCAGTACCGCGTCTATCTCGTTGATGGTTTCCGAAGCGTTTGTTCCGGCTTTCTGGTAAACCATGGCCAAAGCCGCAGGCTTTCCGTTCATTCCGGTCGAATAGTTGTAGGCTTCGTCGCCCAGCCGTATGTCTGCCACTTCTTTCAGGCGGAGCACCTCTCCGTTTGGCAGGGAGCGGATGACCAGTTCGCTGAATTCTTCGGGTGTGGAATAGCGTCCCCTGTATTTCATCGTATACTGGTAGGCATTGTCATGGTTTTCGCCGAAAGCGCCAGTGGCGGCTTCGATATTCTGCTTCTCCAGCACCGCGGTGATATCGGAGGGGATGAGCTTGTATTGCGCCATCTTGTCCGGCTTCATCCAGATTCGCATGGCATAGTTGCTTCCAAACAGCATCATGTTGCCTACGCCGCCAATGCGCTTGATGCGCGGCTCTACGTTGATCTTCATGTAGTTGTTCAGAAACTGGAGGTCGTATTTGTCGTCGCGTGAATACAGGGCGAAGGTTTTCAGTTCGGCGTTCTGCTGCTTCATGGTGGTCACGCCTATCTTGGTCACTTCGGCTGGCAGCAGGCTCTGTGCAGTGGCAACTCGGTTCTGCACGTTCACGGCAGCCATGTCGGGGCTGCTTCCTTGCTTGAAGTAGATGTTTATCGTGGCATCGCCGTTGTTGGAGGCGGTAGACGTGATGTAGGTCATGTCTTCTACGCCGTTGATGGACTCCTCCAGCGGAATGATGACCGCTTTCTGCACCGTTTCTGCGTTGGCTCCGGGGTAGTTGGTGTATACTTGGATGGTGGGCGGTGCGATGTCGGGGTACTGTTCTACGGGGAGGTTGAAGATGGAGATGACTCCCATCAGCACAATTGCTACAGAAAGGACGGCTGAGAGCACCGGCCGGTCTGTGAAATATCTGAGATTCATATGTTTAATTTTCCGAAAGTCATTCTTCTTTTATGTTTATCTTCATCCCGTATGTTTATCTTCATCCCGTCGCGCAGCAGGCCCGCGCCTTCGGTTACAATTACATCTCCAGCCGAAAGTCCTGAACGGACAATGTAGAGTTTGCCGTCGTTCAGTTTCTCTACGGTCAGTTCTACGGACGAAATCGTTTTTTCTTTATGTCCGCTTTCCGACACTTTGTAAACCAGAATCTTGTCCTGCAATTCGGTTGTGGCTGTCTGGGGTATGACGATGACCTCCTCTTCTTTGTGCGGAATGATGACATTGCCGATTCCGCCGCTCAGCAGCAGTTTGCCGGTATTGGGAAAAACGCCGCATACAGACACGGTCCCTGTCTGCTTGTTGATGATGCCGCTGATGCTTCTGATGCGTCCCTTTTCCGGATACAGTGTGCCGTCGTTGAGTTGCAGGCCGATGGCGGGCATCTCGTTTATCGTTTTGTCTAAAGAGCCGTATCGGCGAAGCATGGAGCGCAGGCGGTTTTCGGTGAGCGAGAAATAGACATACGTTTCGCTGTTGTCTGAAACGGTAGTCAGCGGCTGAGGGATGGACGAGCTGACGAGTGCGCCTGTGCGGTAGGGCAATGTGCCCACCATGCCGTCCGACGGGCTTTTCACTTCAGTGTACGACAGGTTGTTGCGTGCGCTCTGTTCCAGTGCCTTCATCTGCTCAAGCATAGCTTCGGCTGCGTCCAGCGCATTTTTTGCGGTAGTCAGTTCGTATTCCGATATCACTTGCTTGTCGAACAGCACCTGTTTGCTCCGATATTCCAGCCGGGCGGTTCTGGCCTGTGCTTCGGCCGCATGTACATCTGCCACGGCTTTGTTCCATGTTGCGCGGTAAGGCACTTGGTCGATGACGAACAGCACTTGTCCTTTCCGCACCTGCTGTCCTTCTTTTACGCAGAGCCGGGTGATTGTGCCCGGCACTTGCGGATAGATGTCGATGTCCTGTCTTCCCTGTATGGAAGCGGAATAAGACTCTTCGATTTCGACAGATGTAGGCGAAAGAGTGGCCACTCTATATGCCGTGTACGTTTCGGCTTTTTTCTTGTCTTTGCAGGAAGCGAGGAGCATCACACATGCAACGGTGAAAACATACGTCGTTTTTCTGTTCATTCTGTAAGATGTATTAATGGTTGCTTTGATTTTGTTCTGTGCGGCTGGCCTTTTTGCCGGTACCGTTCTGTTTTTTTGCAAAGGAAAGGCTGGATGCTTCCTTTTGCAAGACCGGGAGGCTTGAAGCGGCAAAAAGTATTCTTGAGGCGCAGAATATCCTGCTTGGGCTGACAGTCATTTTCTCTTTTGCCGGGAGCGGACTCTTTTTGTCATGCTTTACCTGTCCAGCCACTCCTTCAGGGCCGTTGCCCGTTCGCGGCTTACAACAATTTCTTCGCCGGGATACTTTTTCAGATGCACTTTCAACCGGGAATTGAACCAGTTGTTTACGCTCAGTATGCTGTCTATACGGATGAGATACTGGCGGTTGACGCGGAAGAACTCATCGGGATTGAGCTGGCTTTCCAGTTCGTCCAATGAGTACGGCACGCTTTCTGCCGTGCCGTTTTTCATGTACAGGCGTGTGGCGCGTCCGTCCAGCGCAATGTGACTGATATCTTTCACCTGCACCGACACATAGCCGTCGCGGTATGGCAGCAAAAAACGTTCACGGTAGCGATAGTTGCTTCTCCGCATATATTCCAGCAGTTGGCGCAGCTCTTCTCCGCTGGCAGACGGTGCGGCGCATTGGCGGCGTACTTTATTGATGGCAGCAGCCAGTTCGTCACTCCTGACAGGCTTCAGCAGGTAGTCAAAGCTGTTGAACTTGAAAGCCTGTATTGCATATTCGTCGTATGCCGTGGTGAAAATGACGGGGGAAGCTGTGTCTGTCTGGCGCAAGGCATCGAAGCTCAGTCCGTCGGACAGGCGGATGTCTGCCAGTATCAGATCCGGTGCAGGGTGGGTGTGCAGCCATTCTACGGACTCTGCAATGCTTGCCAGCGGCCTTTCTATGCAGCAGGTTGTATCCAGTCTTTCCAGCAGTCTTCTCAGGCGGTTGAAATTCCTTTTTTCATCTTCTATAATCAATATGTTCATGGCGTTTCGTGTATGATGGGAAGTTTGACACAGTAAATGTTTTCTTGTTTTTCTATGAGCGGCTTTTCTTCGCATAGCAGGAAATAGCGTCCCACGATATTTTGCAGTCCTATTCCGGTTGATGCGAATTCGGATGCGATAGGGCGTAAGTCGTTCTCCACTGCGATATAGTTCTTCTCGCGGTAAATGTATATTTTCAGAGGCTGGACAGCCGATAGCTGGTTGTGTTTGATGGCATTCTCCACCAGCAGTTGCAGACAGACAGGAGGAATCAGCCCTTCCGACCGGCTTAGCGTTTCATCTAACGCAATGCAGACGGCATCTTCATATCTCATCTTTATCAGATAGATATACGACCGGAGAAAGGTGATCTCTTCTAGAATGCTCACGGTATTCCGTTTCAGATTCTGGACGACATAGCGATAGACATTCGACAGGTGTTCAAGAAACTTGTCGGCAGCCATCGGATTTTCCATGATCAGTTCGGAAAGGATGCTGAAGTTGTTGAACATGAAGTGCGGGTCTATCTGTGACTTCAAAATCTCCAGCTGCATTTGTGCCGCGTGTTCTTTTTCTTTCAGCAGCCTTATTTCAAGTTCTTTTCTCTGCTGTTCCGCCTGTATGACCGATTCCATGTAATGCGCGCCGGTGTAGAGGTATGATATGAAGGTGGCAATGACACTGATAGTGTATAGTCCTTGGTAGAAAAACGAATGGCTTTCTTCGCACAAAATTATTCCCAGCGTTGAAAAGCACCAGACCATCAGGTTGTTCATCAGAAGCAGAAGTAGGGCTTTGACGAACAGTCCGCAATAGGGCTTGCCTGTAAAGGAGATATACCGGAACAGCCATCTGCTGTAGAAAATGGAGAGTTCCACAAATACGAAGCTTGTCAGCAATGTACCGGCAATGTCAGCGACATAGCTTGCCAAAGACAGTCTGCCGCCCAGAAACAGTGCTGCATAGTTCCGGTCTGTCAGCATGGACAGAAAATAGGCAAGGAAGAATACGATGCCAGTCAGCGGCAGCCTGTTCTGTATGTTATCATATTTTATTCCGCTCATCTTTTTTTGTCTGCAAGATAAGCGTTTTTGCCGTCCCCGTCAAATGTCTGTTGCGTGAAGCCGCATAAATGGAGGGCGAAGCGCGAAAATCTGATGGCTAAAGGCGACGGGCGCAATCGTTTCAGACGGATGCCGGTACATTTCAGACCTGATTTTTTCTGTTTCGTGCAGAAAGCGTTTGGAGTCGTTTCCGCATTGCGCTAACTTTACAGCCGGATATAGCATATTGGTAACTTAGAGCTTATCGTACAAATGTACGGCGAACTCTTAAAATGAAAGAAATGACGAGTATATTTTTTCAAGCATTGGCAGAACCGGATTTTCATGATTTCCGGAATGAAGTTAAGGAGGTGTTTTCCATAGCAATCGCCGAGCACTTCGGTCTGTCCCGCGACGGGAACTTTTTCGAGGATGATGACATCGATGGAATGCTTCGTGACCCGAAGTCTGCCGTTTACGCCATTTACGTGGACGGCAGAAGAGCGGGAGGCGTTGCATTGCACATAGACCCCGAGAGCCTCCGCAATCGCATGGACTTGTTTTATTTTTATCCCGGCTTTCATAACCAAGGGCTGGGCGGACGCGTGTGGAAGATGATAGAGGAAATGTATCCGGAAACAGTCGTTTGGGAACTTTTTACACCCTACTTTGAAAAGCGCAACATCCATTTTTATGTGAACAAGTGCGGATTCCGCATTGTTGAGTTCTTTTGCAGACATCACGCAGATCCTGCGGTTAAACAACAGCCTGAGCCTTTTCATAATGAATATTTTAGATTTGAGAAGCAGATGAAGGTGTAAGCTGTTCTCTAGGACTGGCTTTTGAGGATGTTTTTTTATTTTTACGGGGATGGTAGCGTGATGTTGCCGGAACTTTCAGGCGGCCGTTTATTTTCAATCATCCTTCCGCAATCTGCTGAGTATCTCACTTTTTTGTATTATCTTTGCCCGTCAAAATAAAAAAGATTAGCGAATGAAATCAGACATAGAAATAGCTCGTAGCATTGAACTTGTGAAAATCAAGCAGATAGCGAGGGAGTATGGAATCCCGGTAGATGAAATATCAAATTACGGACGTTATATAGCAAAGGTTCCTGAAACGTTGATCGATGAGGAAAGGGTGAAAAACAGCAACCTGATACTTGTTACTGCAATTACGCCCACAAAAGCCGGTATCGGAAAGACGACCGTATCTATCGGCCTGGCTCTGGGGTTGAACAAGATCGGAAAGAAAGCTGTATGTGCGCTTCGTGAACCGTCGCTCGGTCCGTGCTTCGGCATGAAGGGCGGAGCTGCCGGCGGAGGATATGCGCAGGTGCTTCCGATGGATAAGATCAACCTGCACTTTACGGGAGATTTTCATGCGATAACATCTGCTCACAACATGATTGCTGCATTGCTTGACAATTACATGTATCAGAACAAGGACAATGGCTTTGCGCTGAAGGATGTGCTGTGGAACCGTGTGCTTGATGTGAACGACCGCGGCCTGCGATACATCGTTACAGGACTGGGAGGCAAGTCGAACGGCATCACGCGCGAGTCGAGCTTCGACATTACTCCTGCATCGGAGATAATGGCTATCTTGTGCCTTGCCAAGGATGAAAACGACCTGCGCCGCCGCATCGAGAATATTCTTTTGGGATTTACCGTTGACAACAAGCCGTTCACGGTGAAAGATCTGGGCGTTGCCGGCGCTATCACCGTGTTGCTGAAGGACGCTCTTTCGCCCAATCTGGTGCAGACAACGGAACATACTCCGGCTTTCGTGCACGGAGGTCCGTTTGCGAACATTGCACATGGCTGCAACTCCGTTCTTGCCACAAAGCTGGCCATGACATTCGGCGATTATGCCGTGACAGAAGCGGGCTTCGGCGCGGATCTGGGTGCCGAGAAGTTTTACAACATCAAATGCCGCAAGGCGGGACTTCAGCCTAAACTGACGGTGATTGTGGCTACAGCTCAAGGACTGAAGATGCATGGCGGAGTAGAGGTTGACAAAATCAAGGAACCGAATATGGATGGCTTGAAGCAGGGAGTCAGAAATCTTGACAAGCACATTGAGAACCTGCGCTCTTTTGGCCAGACGGTGGTTGTCGCATTCAACCGCTATGCAAACGATGCGGACGAGGAACTGGATTTTGTCCGCCGCCATTGCGAGGAAATGGGCGTGGGCTTTGCCGTCAACAATGCTTTCCTTGAAGGCGGTGAAGGTGCGGTTGAGCTGGCAAACCTGGTGGTGGATACAATTGAGAACAATCCGTCGAATCCTCTGGAATATACTTATAATGAGGATGATTCTGTGGAAGAAAAGGTTGAGAAGGTGGCATCCCGACTTTATGGTGCAAAGCAAGTTCTCTTTGCTCCTGCCGCACAGAAGAAGCTGCGCATGATCAAGGAACTGGGGTATACCCGCTTCCCGATCTGCATAGCCAAAACACAGTATTCGTTCTCGAACGACCCGAAACTTTACGGTGTAGCAAAGGATTTCAATTTCGGCGTGCGTGACATTGTGATCAATGCGGGTGCCGAGATGCTGGTTATCGTTGCAGGTGAAATCATGCGTATGCCGGGTCTTCCCAAAGAACCTCAGGCTTTGCATATTGATATCGTGAACGGAGAAATCGAAGGCTTGTCCTGATTCTGAGGGTGAAGCAGAAAGTCAGGCCGTTAAAGCATAGAAAAGGTTCATGAAATCGCAGTTCCTTTTGAGTCCATTGGTTTCCGACGGCGGCAAAAGCTTGCTGTCGCTGGGACTTATGCGTGCACTCCGACGGCAGGGGATGAAAGTGCAGCCGTTCAGCTGCGGCCCGGATCTGGCAGATAAGGCGGCCCATGAAGTGGCGACCGGTTGTGCTTCCGTTAATCTGGATGCATGGTATGCTTCACGCGGACATATCCAGTATTTGTATAACACGTACGGAGAACAGGCTGATGTCTGTGTCGTTGACAACTCGGCAGGACTGTTTGACGGTTTCCGCAAGTGGCAGGGGAGTGGAGCTGATATTGCGCAGGCTCTTTCTGTGCCCGTAATTTTGCTGGCAAACGCCCGGTCATCGACTTATTCGCTGGCCCCTATGTTGTTCGGCTTCAAGCGTTTCAGACAGAATGTCCGTATAGCGGGCGTAATCTTCTACCATGTGTTTTCGCCTGCTCAGTACGGCTTCTTGCGCGAAGTGTGCGCTGATGCGGGGATGGAATGTCTGGGGTATCTTCCGTATGACGAGTCTTTGCGGATGCCTGCCAAATATTCTACCTTGACTTCGGCTGTGAAGGCGGAACTCGACGGGCAGATACAGAAGGCTGCGGACCTGATGAGGGATACACTTGATCTTGACAAGCTTCTGAATCTGACGACACGCATATTTCCTTGTGCCTATAGCTTGCCTTACACTTCTGAAATGGAGCCGAGGCCTCAGACGCTCGAAAGGAAATGGCGCATAGCTGTTGCCTCTGACCCGGCTTTTCATTTTATCTACCAGGAGAATCTGAGCTATCTTAAAGAGGTGGGCAGCGTAAGCTTCTTCAGCCCTGTTTATGGAAACGATATCCCGGAAGCGGACCTGATTTATCTGCCCGGAGGCTTTCCCGAACTGTTCGCCCGCCAGCTTCACCGCTGGAAACGTCAGCTTCAGCAGTTGCGCGAGTTCGGCGAGGATGGGGGCAAGATCCTTGCAGAAGGTGGAGGCATTGCGTTGCTGTCGCGCACCCTGACCGCCCGACCGGGAGGTACTGCCTATCAGATGGCAGGACTGCTTCCCTTTGAGGCGGCTGTAAGGGAACAGCGGCTTTATGCCGGATACCGGAAAGCTGATGTGGACGGCCATTCTCTCAAGGGTTACGAATACCGTTATTTTGATGTGGCGCTGCAGCAGGATCCTCACCTGCGGGTGATTGCGATGGCTAACTTGAAGGGGCAGAACGCTCCTTCCTCTTTTGTCTGCAGATACAAGAATACCATAGCGGTTACTGCTCATTGCTGCTGGGGGCAGTCGGGAATAACAGACTGGTGGTGATGAGTCGAGTGCTTCTTGTCAGAGGAGTTTGTTGACTGCAAAGTATTTCCACAGGGGGGCTGCCATCAGTGACTGTTTGATCTGGTCTGTCAGCAGGAGTGTCCTTACTTCCCCCAAAGTCAGCAGTTCGATGCTGATGTCTTCTGTCGCTTCCGGATGCCGGTCGCCGACAGGTTCCACTTCTGTAGCCAGAAAGCAATGGCAGATGTTACTTGTCGTGCTGGTATTTGCTGAAATGCTCATCCAGAAAGTCCAGTTTCCTCCGCCATATCCCGTTTCTTCGTGCAATTCACGCTTAATGGATTCCAAAGGAGTTTCGTTGGCTTCACATACTCCCGCACAGATTTCATAGCAGGTCAGTTGAATGCCATGGCGGTACTGCCGTTCCATGAGGAAACGCCCGTCTTTTGTTATTGCGATTACATTCACCCAGTCTGGGTATTCCAGTATATAGTATTCTTTGTTTTCCACTCCCGTAGGCAGCAGTACGTGATCTTTCCGTGCAGTCAGCCACGGCCGTTTGATCAGATATTCACTTTCAAGTATAGTCCATTTTCTGTCCTGATTGTTTTCCTTTAGCATAGAATATAGTTTTAAGCGTTTCTTTTTTTTGAGGAAATGGGATTTCCTTCTCCAAAAATAGGATTTTCTTTGCATGCTCGATTTTTTTTAAGACTAAAAATTGTTTATTTCTAAAATTAGGCTTACATTTGCACTACCAAAAAATGCGGCAGTAGCTCAGTTGGTAGAGCATCAGCTTCCCAAGCTGAGGGTCACGGGTTCGAGTCCCGCTTGCCGCTCCTAGGTAGGGAGGGATTTCAGCAATGATTTCTCTCCTTTTTGCTTAGGTGACTATA
>NZ_JAUDEN010000003.1:0-234575 GCF_030373775.1 Bacteroides gallinaceum
TTTTTTTCATTTTTTCAGATAATCGGCACGCATCGGTGAGAAGCAGTCTATCAGCATACCGGCTTCCAGACAGGTGCAGCTGTGCGGAACGTCCGGTTCCATATAGATGCCGTCGCCGGCTTCTACGGTCTTTGTTTCACCGCCGACGGTGAATTCAAACTTGCCGCTGGCAACATAAGTTGTTTGGGTATGATAATGTGTGTGTAAAGTGCCTACTGCACCTTTCTCAAATTTCACTTTAACCATCATTACCTGGCCGTCATACCCCATCACCTGTCGTGTTACGCCTTTTCCCGCCGGTTCCCAGGACTGCTTGTCTGAGTAGACGAATGTTTCACTTCGCGTTTTCTTTGCCGTTGCAGAAGACTTGTCGCTGTTTTCCAGATTGGTGGCATGCGTGTTTGTTCCTGCAGCTAGAAACATTCCGATCAGCAATATACAAAACTTTAAGCTTTTCATAATTGACGATTTTCAGAGTTGTTTGAATGTGAATTGTTTTTTGTGGCTAAAGTTACGAAGTTTTGGCATATGGCGAACGGTACTTTCCGTAAAATTCATGCAGGCGCAGTATTTTATGCGCAGACAATAGTTTCTTTTGTGGTGGATTGCATGCTGTAAGACGCGTTGCTTTTCTGCGGCGTGCTTTCAATCAAGTAATTCATAAAAAGTTATTTCAGAAATATATAAAATCAAGAATTTTATTTAAGTTTGCGATTGAATAGTTGAATCACATTGAATGAAAGAATTTGTTATATCTGACGCGCAGACCGAAAAGGCTGTGCTGGTGGGTTTGATTACGCAGACTCAGAATGAACGCAAGACGAACGAATATTTGGACGAACTGGCTTTCCTCGCAGAAACGGCAGGGGCGGAGGTTGTGAAACGCTTTACGCAAAAAATCGACACTCCCAACTCTGTAACTTATGTGGGAAAAGGTAAACTGCAGGAAATCAAGGAGTATTTGGCTGTGCAGAATGAAAGCGAAGACACTGAGATCGGAATGGTGATTTTTGATGATGAACTTTCTGCAAAACAGATCAGAAACATCGAGAAAGAATTGAACGTGAAGATTCTGGACCGGACTTCATTGATTTTGGACATTTTTGCAATGCGCGCGCAGACTGCAAACGCCAAGACGCAGGTGGAACTGGCACAATATAAATATATGCTGCCACGCCTGCAACGGTTGTGGACTCACCTGGAACGTCAGGGCGGAGGCTCCGGTGCGGGCGGAGGAAAAGGTTCGGTAGGGCTTCGCGGTCCCGGTGAAACGCAGCTCGAAATGGACCGCCGTATTATTCTGAACCGCATGTCGCTGTTGAAACAGCGTTTGGCGGAAATAGATACGCAGAAGTCTACACAGCGTAAGAATCGCGGTCGTCTGATCCGTGTTGCGCTCGTGGGATACACGAATGTGGGAAAATCGACACTGATGAACCTGCTGGCAAAAAGTGATGTCTTTGCAGAAAACAAGCTTTTTGCTACTCTCGATACGACTGTCCGTAAAGTGATAATAGAGAATCTTCCTTTTCTCCTTTCGGATACGGTAGGTTTCATACGCAAACTGCCTACCGATTTGGTCGATTCGTTCAAATCGACGCTGGACGAAGTTCGCGAAGCGGATTTGCTGGTGCATGTGGTTGACATTTCGCATCCCGACTTTGAAGAACAGATTCAGGTGGTCGACAAAACGGTAGCTGATATCGGAGCGGGCGGAAAGCCGACCATGATTGTCTTCAACAAGATTGACGCTTACTCTTATATAGAGAAAGACGAGGATGATCTGACTCCCCGGACGAAAGAAAACATTACGCTGGATGAACTGATGCGTACATGGATGGCGAAGCTGGATGATAACTGCATCTTTATCTCTGCACGGGAGAAGACCAATCTGGAAGAATTCCGCGCGTTGCTGTACAAGAAGGTAAAGCAGCTTCATGTGCAGAAGTATCCTTATAATGACTTTTTGTATCAAACTTACGACGACGAACAATGAAGCAATATCGTTCACTTACGGCTGAAGAAATCTCACGGCTGGAAGCGCAGCACTGCATGGCTTCCGACTGGAGTATGGTGAAGGTGACGGATGGTTTCCGTCCTGACCATATACATCATATCCGTTTTTCCGGAGAAATCCGCCTGGGATGCTTTGATAAGGAGTTCAGGCTTGCCGGAGGGATAACCAAACATTCCGGACTGTATTATGCTACATTATATAATGTGGTGGTCGGTGATAACTGCTATATCGAAAATGTGAAGAATTATATCGCCAATTATGAGATTGGCGACAGCACATTCATCGAGAATGTGGATATTATCCTTGTGGATGGACGGAGCCGTTTTGGGAATGGTGTAGAAGTATCTGTGCTGAATGAAACTGGCGGGCGTGAGGTGTATATTCACGACCGTTTGTCTGCACACCAGGCATATATCATGGCACTGTATCGCCACCGCCCCAAACTGATTGAGCGGATGAAGCGGATTGTAGAGGATTATGCCGAGAGGCACGCCTCTGCAACCGGAACGATCGGAAGCCATGTCACGATTGTCAATTCCGGTTATATAAAGAATGTGCGCATCGGAGATTATTGCCAGATAGAAGGTGCGGGCCGCTTGAAAAACGGTAGTGTGAACAGCAACCAGTATGCCCCGGTACATATCGGATATGGAGTTATTTGCGATGATTTTATCATTTCGAGCGGTTCGCATGTGGAGGACGGCACAATGCTTGCCCGTTGTTTTGTGGGGCAGGCCTGTCATCTGGGACATACTTATTCTGCTTCTGATTCGCTTTTCTTCAGCAATTGCCAGGAAGAAAACGGTGAGGCATGTGCTATTTTTGCAGGTCCGTTTACGGTGACTCACCATAAATCGACTTTGCTTATTGCCGGCATGTTCTCGTTCATGAACGCCGGTTCCGGTTCGAACCAAAGCAACCATATGTATAAGTTGGGCCCCATTCATCAGGGTGCGCTTGAGCGGGGAGCGAAAACGACATCCGATTCGTATATTCTGTGGCCTGCGCGTATCGGTGCGTTTTCGTTGGTTATGGGGCGTCATGTCGCTCATCCGGATACGTCGAATCTGCCGTTTTCTTATCTGATAGAAGACAAGAATACCACTTATCTGGTGCCTGGAGTGAATCTGCGCAGTGTTGGTACGATTCGTGATGCGCAGAAATGGCCGAAGCGCGACCAGCGCAAGGATCCTTGCAAACTGGATCAGATCAATTATAATTTGCTCAGTCCGTATACGATTCAGAAAATGATGGTAGGGCGGAATATCTTGAAGGAACTGGCGCGTGTGTCGGGAGAAACATCGGAGATTTATTCGTATCAGAGTGCGAAAATAAAGAATTCTTCTTTGAACAATGGCATTAAGTTTTATGAAACCGCCATACATAAGTTCCTCGGAAACTCTATTATCAAACGTCTGGAAATAAAGTCTTTCGGAAGTGATGAGGAGATCCGCCGCCGCTTGCTGCCGGACACTTCGGTGGGTGAGGGCGAATGGGTGGACGTTTCCGGGCTGATTGCTCCGAAGAGTGAAATTGAGCGTCTGATGGAGGATATTGAAAGCGGAACGCTGACCACTGTGGATGAAATTCATGCGCGGTTTGCCGAAATGCATGCCAATTATTACATCTATGAATGGACATGGGCTTATGGTAAGATACTGGAGTTTTATCATCTGGATCCGGATACTGTTACGGCAAAAGATGTTGTGGCTATTGTAAGAAGGTGGCAGGAAGCCGTTGTCGGGCTTGACAAGTTGGTTTATGAAGATGCCAAGAAAGAATTTTCACTGACTTCAATGACCGGATTCGGTGCTGACGGAAGCAGGGAAGAGCAAGTGCGGGATTTTGAGGAGGTGCGCGGAGTGTTTGAAAGCAATCCGTTTGTTACCGCCGTGCTTGAGCATATCAAGGTGAAGACGGAATTGGGTAATGAGTTGATCGACCGTCTGAAGAATTTGCTTTAACAAAGAATTCTGGAGGAAAGTTTATGGCGACGAAATATATAGGAAGCATTCTCCTGTTTTGTTTGTTGGCTTTGGGCGTGCAGGCTCAGACCCGGATGAAAAAAGTGGTTGAACGTCCGGGGTTTGTGACAGCCAACACTTCTGATATAGAGATAAAGAAAATCATACTTACCGCCGAACAGACTCAAGTGGATGCCGTCATGTACGGTAAGGCCGGTACGCCCGTCGTTATTTCTTCCCATACATGTCTGCGTTCGGATAATGCGACTTTCCGCTTGCGTGAGGCAGGGGGAGTTTCTATTGACGGAACGACTGAGCCTGAATTGATTCCGGAAAGCGGGCGGCTGGATGTGGTGCTTTCTTTTGCTCCAGTTCCGGTAGGGGTGCATGAAGTGGACTTTGTGGAGCCGGAAGCCGGATGGATTATTTGGGGGGTGCAGCTGAGCCGTGAAGAGCCTTATGTCTATGTCCCGGATTTTCTGACGACTGGAAAGCCGAAGAGGAGCAATGAACTGCCTGAACCCGGATTCTCGGCAGGAAAAGCCATAGTGAACGGCTATTTGTTGGGATACGAACCAGACATGCGGTTGGCTATGAATCTGGAGTATGCTGACGGCCTGTTCCCTTCTTCATGGAGAGAAGATATCCATGTTCATCATGACGGATTGTTCCATTTTGAGGTAGATCTGCTTCAGCCTACGCTGGCAACCTTATATGTGAATGAGGCAAAAATGGAATTATTTCTCGTGCCTGATGAGGAGTTTACAGCTTATGTCAATCTTCCATTGTTAAGCATGTCTGCCTCACGTTTGCATAAAGACCATTACGGGAAGAAACAGAAAGCCTGGTTTGACGGCGCCGCAGAACTGATAAACTCGGAGCTGGCTGCGGAAGGCGAATCAGAAGCCTTGAAAGCGTATCGTTCGGTTGAGAAAACATTGTTCAGCAATGAACAGATGGCGGAGCTGGTGAAAAAAGACATAGAACAAGTACAGCCGATCTGTAAGAACTTGCTTAAAAATTCAGAACTATCTTCTGCTGACAAGAAAATTCTGAAAGGACTCGAATTGAAGGATATTGCCAGTTATGTTCTGCAAAAGGAAACAGACTTGCGTTCGCAGGCAGCGCGCAGCCGGTCGATGCAGGGGGCTGTGATAGCTTCGCTCGGAAGTAATGTTGCAGGTGCTGACATTTTGCCTCAGATTATTTCTGCGCACAAGGGCCATGCCATATTGATTGATTTTTGGGCCACCTGGTGCGGTCCGTGCAAGAAAAGCATGAAGTCTGTTCTTCCGCTGAAGAAGAAACTTGCTGATGAAGATGTGGTATATGTCTACCTGACTGGTCCGTCTTCTCCTGAAAATACGTGGAAAGATAATTTGAAGGAAATGACGGGTGTGCACTATCGTCTGAATGACGCGCAGTGGAAGTACCTCTGTTCCGCCTATGGTGTGACAGGCATACCGGCTTACTTGATTATCAGCCATGACGGAAAGCTTCAGCGTCGTTATGTGGGCTTTCCCGGCGTTGATGAACTTGAAAAGGAACTGCTTCGTGCCGTTGGGGAATAAACGGTGCGGAATGTAAAGTTTTTGTCAGCCAGCGCCCGGTTGATTTTGGTTATGAAGAAAAGAAAAACATGCCGTGGCATTCTCGGTCTTTAGCTTAAAGATACATGTCTTTAGCCTGGGGATATGTATCTTTATCCTAGATATATATATCTTTAGGCTGGAGATAGAGATCCTGTGGAAGAGTTTCTGTTTTCAGGCATAAACTTGGGCGAATTTTTAAGCAGGATTTAAGGAAAAATTTCAATAATACTTTGTAACTTTGCCTCACGATAACTAACAATTAATTCATATTTATTATGGCAACACCAGAATTCAAGTATCAGCCGATGTTCGAAAAAGGTAAGGATACGACTGAATACTATCTGCTTACAAAAGACTATGTGTCTGTAAGTGAGTTTGAAGGAAAACCTATCTTAAAGATTGAAAAAGAGGGTCTTACGGCTATGGCTAACGCCGCTTTTCATGATGTTTCTTTTATGTTGCGCCGTTCGCATAACGAACAGGTGGCCAAGATTCTGCATGATCCGGAAGCGAGCGAGAACGACAAGTATGTTGCTCTGACTTTCTTGCGCAATGCGGAAGTGGCTGCAAAAGGTGTTTTGCCTTTCTGTCAGGATACGGGGACTGCCATCATTCACGGTGAAAAGGGACAGCAGGTATGGACAGGCTATTGTGATGAAGAGGCTTTGTCGCTCGGAGTCTACAAGACATATACCGAGAACAACCTGCGCTATTCTCAGAATGCGCCGCTGACAATGTATGATGAAGTGAACACTCGCTGCAACCTTCCTGCACAGATTGATCTGGAAGCTACCGAAGGAATGGAATACGAATTCCTGTGCGTAACGAAAGGTGGCGGTTCTGCCAACAAGACGTATTTGTATCAGGAAACAAAAGCCATCTTGAATCCGGAAACTTTGGTTCCGTTCCTGGTTGAGAAAATGAAAACGCTGGGTACGGCAGCTTGTCCTCCTTATCATATTGCGTTTGTTATCGGAGGCACTTCGGCCGAGAAAAACTTGCTGACGGTGAAACTGGCTTCTACTCACTTCTATGATAATCTGCCTACTACAGGCAATGAGTATGGCCGTGCCTTCCGTGATGTCGAACTTGAAAAGAAAGTGCTGGAAGCAGCTCACAATATCGGTTTGGGCGCTCAGTTCGGAGGCAAATACTATGCGCATGATGTACGCATTATCCGTCTGCCTCGTCACGGCGCTTCTTGTCCGGTGGGACTGGGCGTATCTTGCTCTGCTGACCGCAACATCAAGTGCAAGATCAATAAGGACGGTATCTGGATTGAGAAGCTGGACTCAAATCCGGGCGAACTGATTCCGGAAGAATTGCGTCAGGCGGGCGAAGGCAACGCTGTGCGGATTGACCTGAACCGTCCGATGAATGAAATACTTGCCGAACTCGACAAGTATCCGGTGGCTACTCGTCTGTCATTGAACGGTACGATTATCGTAGGGCGTGATATCGCTCATGCTAAATTGAAAGAACGTCTGGACAGGGGCGAGGAGCTTCCGCAGTATATCAAAGACCATCCGATCTATTATGCCGGACCTGCCAAAACTCCGAAAGGAATGGCATGCGGTTCGATGGGACCGACTACAGCGGGCCGTATGGATCCCTATGTCGACTTGTTCCAGAGCCATGGGGGCAGTATGATCATGCTGGCAAAAGGCAATCGCAGCCAGGCAGTGACAGATGCCTGCAAGAAGCACGGAGGTTTCTATCTCGGCTCTATCGGAGGTCCTGCTGCAATTCTGGCTCAGAACAACATCAAGAGCATAGAGTGTGTAGAATATCCTGAACTTGGAATGGAAGCTATCTGGAAGATTGAAGTGGAAGACTTCCCGGCATTCATTCTGGTGGACAACAAGGGCAATGACTTCTTTAAGCAGATCAAGCCTCGTTGTGCGGGCAACTGCAAGTGATATTGTAGTAATATATAAATGTATAGGCGGGCGAAATGCCCGCCATTTTTTATTTAGTCCTATGGATGTTCTTCGTTTTTGCAGGAATTGGACATTGCCCATCGCGATGGGAATGGGGGTGCTGATTTATTTTGTTTATGTGAATATTCCCTGGCTGGCTCCTGCCAAACCTTATGTGTTGAGGGCTGTTGATATCGTACAGCCGATGCTGATATTCTGTATGCTTCTGCTGTCGTTCTGTAAGATAAGCTTTCAGGATCTGCATCCTTGCAAGTGGCATGTCTGGCTGCTGCTGATACAAGGCGGATGTTTCTTGCTTCTCGGGCTGCTGCTTGTCTGTTTCCCGGGTTTCTCAGGGCGGGTGCTGGTGGAAGGTGCCATGCTTTGTCTGATTTGCCCCACGGCTACTGCCAGTGCGGTCATTACGTTTAAATTGGGAGGAAGTGCGGCACGGGTTACCACTTATACGATCCTTGTCAATTTTTTGGCGGCCTTGCTGATACCGTTGGTCGTGCCGTTGCTGAGTCCGAACGCGGGCGAATCGTTCGGCGTATCTTTTACAAGAATTATGGGAAAAGTGTTTCCTATGTTGCTTTGCCCGTTTGTCTTGGCAGTATTGTTGCGTTTCCTTTGTCCGAAACTCCATGCCAGGCTGGCCGGCATGCAGAATGTGTCGTTTTACATGTGGGCGGTTGCTTTGATGCTGGCTATTGCGCTGACGGTGAAGAGCATCGTGCATAGTGAGGTTGCTGTATGGTATCAGATAGGCCTTGCCGTTGTTTCTTTTCTATGCTGCATTGCGCAATTTTATTTTGGCAAGCGGATTGGAAACTGTTATGGCGATTCGATCAGTGCCGGTCAGGCGTTGGGGCAGAAGAATACTGTTTTTGCCATTTGGCTCGGATATACTTTTTTTACTCCCGTAACATCAATCGCTGCCGGATTTTATAGTGTATGGCACAATATTGTTAATTCTTATCAATTGTATAGGCTACGGAAACGGACTGAAAGGTAATGAAAGGCAAAAAACGAATTGCATTTACGTGATATTGCTTGAAAAGTTGTAACTTTGCGAGCACTTTGTAAAGTTGAAGAGTATTTTTTATGATTTCGATAGAAAGACTGAAAGTTGAATTTGGGGCAACACCTTTGTTTGAAGACGTTTCTTTCGTGATAAACAAGAAAGACCGCATAGCATTGGTGGGAAAGAACGGAGCGGGAAAATCGACCATGCTGAAGATTCTTGCCGGTCTTCAGAATCCTACTGACGGAACCGTTGCAGTACAGCGTGGCGTAACGGTAGGATACTTGCCTCAGGTGATGGTGTTGAGCGATACGCGTACGGTGATGGAAGAGGCGGAAACGGCTTTCAGTCATATTTTTGAGATGCAGCAGAGTCTGGAGCGGATGAACAGGGAACTGGCGGAGCGTACGGATTATGATTCGGAAAGCTACCATCAGCTGATTGATCGTTTCACGCACGAAAACGAGCGCTTTCTTATGCTGGGCGGAACGAACTACAAGGGAAGCATTGAACGTACATTGATGGGGCTTGGTTTCGTGCGCAGTGATTTCGACCGTCCCACTTCGGAGTTTAGCGGCGGCTGGCGCATGCGTATCGAACTTGCAAAGATTCTGTTGAGGCGTCCCGATGTGCTGTTGCTTGACGAGCCGACCAACCATCTGGATATCGAAAGCATCCAGTGGTTGGAGAACTTTCTGAAAACGAGTACGGGAGCTGTCGTGCTTGTCAGCCATGACCGGGCATTTATCAATAATGTGACTAACCGCACCATTGAGATCTCATGCGGGCGCATTTATGATTACAAGGTTCCTTATGACGAGTATGTTGTATTGCGCAAGGAGCGTCGCGAACAACAGTTGCGCGCCTACGAAAACCAGCAGAAAGAAATAAAGGAAACCGAAGATTTTATCGAGCGTTTCCGTTACAAGGCTACCAAAGCCGTGCAGGTGCAGAGCCGTATCAAGCAGTTGGAAAAGATCGTGCCTGTAGAAATAGACGAGGAAGACAATTCGGCCTTGCATCTGAAGTTTCCGCCCGCTGTCCGGTCTGGCGACTATCCCGTGATCTGTGAGGATGTAAAGAAAGCGTATGGAAATCACGTTGTTTTTCATGACGTGAATCTTACAATTCACAGGGGTGACAAGGTTGCGTTTGTCGGCAAGAACGGAGAAGGTAAGTCTACTTTGGTCAAGTGTATCATGGGAGAGATTCCTTACGAAGGAAACCTGAAGATCGGATATAATGTGCAGATCGGCTATTTTGCACAAAACCAGGCACAGTTGCTTGACGAGAATCTGACGGTATTCGATACGATAGACCGTGTGGCGAAAGGCGATGTCCGTTTGAAGATCCGTGATATACTGGGTGCCTTTATGTTTGGCGGTGAAGCCTCGGACAAGAAGGTGAAAGTGCTTTCCGGTGGAGAGCGGAGCCGCCTGGCCATGATTCGTCTGCTGCTGGAGCCTGTCAATCTGTTGATTCTCGACGAACCTACCAACCATTTGGATATGCGGTCAAAAGACGTTCTGAAAGAAGCGATCAAGGAGTTTGACGGAACGGTAATTGTTGTTTCTCACGACCGTGATTTCTTGGACGGTCTGGTTTCTAAAGTTTATGAGTTTGGCGGAGGTGAGGTTCGTGAACATCTGGGAGGCATCTATGACTTCCTTCAGAAAAAGAAGATAGAAAACCTTGACGAGCTGCAGCTTTCCAAATCGCCTGCGGCTGTAGAGGAGAAAAAGGAAATTCTTCCAACCGAAAGCAAACTTTCGTATGAAGAGCGGAAAGAGCAGAACAAAAAGGTGCGCAAACTGGAGAAACTGGTTGCGGATTGTGAAAAACGTATTGAGAAGCTTGAAGCGCAGGTCGCAGAACTGGAAACGAGAATGTCTACTCCCGAAGGGGCTTCTGATGTAAAGCTTTATGAAGAGCATCAACGGATCAAAAAGCAGATAGCTGAGGCTGAAGAAGAATGGGAGAACGCTTCGCTGGAACTGGAGGGTATGGAAAGGAATTGATTATTTAAAATAAACAGATTATGAACAAGAAAAATTATTTGACCGTGGCTGCAATGACTTTGGCTGTATTGTCAAGTTGCGGCGGACAAAAAGAAGTAAAAAATACTTCGGGCATTGACTTGGCAAATATGGACACTACAGTGTCGGCAGGTCAGGACTTTTTCCGCTATGCATGTGGCGGATGGAACGAAGCGCATCCGCTGACTGCCGAATATTCCCGTTACGGCACATTTGACCAGCTGGCAGAAAACAACCAGAAGCAGTTGCGAGAACTGATCGAAGGGTTGGCTGCACAGCAGAATGAGCAGGGTACAACAGCACAGAAAGTCGGCGATCTCTACAATATGGCGATGGACAGTGTCGCTTTGAATGAGCAGGGATACACGCCAATCAAGCCGATGCTTGATAAGATTGCTTCCCTGACCGACAAAAAGCAGATTATTCCGATGGCTGTCGAGATGCGCCGCAACCAAGGTATAGGTACGTATTTCAGTTTCTATGTATATGCAGACCCGAAGAACAGTGCGCTGAATATATTCCAGATGGGACAAGGCGGTATCAACTTGGGCGAAAAAGAATATTATCTGGATACAGACAGCATCACTGAAAACATCCGTAATGAATATAAGAAATACATCGGCAAACTGTTTACGCTGGCCGGTTTCTCTGAGGCAGAAGCGCAGCAGAAGGTGGCTGATGTAATGGAAATAGAAACAAGCATCGCAAAGAAGTCCCGCAGTGCAACCGAATTGAGGGATCCGGAAGCAAACTACCACAAGATGTCTTATGCTGATCTGAAGAAGCAGATTCCTGGCATTGACTGGAACGCTTTCATGATCGGACTGGGTATTCAGCCTCCGACAGAATTGAATGTGGAGCAGGTTGAGCCGATTCAGGAAGTTGCACGTCTGATAAACGTTTTGCCGGTATCAAAGCATGTTTCTTATCTGGAATATAATCTGCTTGATGCAGCGGCTTCTTGCTTGAGCGATGATTTCGTGGCTGCCCGCTTTGATTTCTACGGAAAAGTGCTGTCTGGCCGTCAGGTGAACCAGCCTCGCTGGAAACGTGCGGTAAATTCGGTAAACGGCATGTTGGGCGAGCTGGTCGGACAGATGTACGTAGAGAAGTATTTCCCTGCGGCTGCAAAGGAGCGTATGGTGAAGCTTGTCAATAACTTGCAGGTAGCTTTGGGCGAACGTATCGATGCGCAGGAGTGGATGAGTGACAGTACGAAAGTCAAAGCACATGAAAAACTGGCTGCTTTCCATGTAAAGGTGGGCTATCCGGACAAGTGGAAGGACTATTCAAAACTGGAAGTCAAGAAAGATTCTTATTGGGCGAATGTTTGCCGTGCTTCTGAATGGGGATTCAATGATATGATCAGCCGTTTGGGCAAGCCGGTGGACAGAGAAGAGTGGCTGATGACCCCGCAGACTGTAAATGCTTATTACAATCCGTCTACAAACGAAATCTGTTTCCCCGCAGCTATTCTTCAGCCTCCTTTCTTCAATATGGATGCTGACGATGCAGCCAACTACGGTGCCATCGGTGTGGTTATCGGCCATGAAATGACTCACGGATTCGATGATCAGGGCCGCCAGTTCGATAAGGACGGAAATTTGAAAGACTGGTGGGCCGAAGGTGACGCGGAACGTTTCAAGGAACGTGCTCAGGTTATGGTTGATTTCTTTAACAACATCGAAGTGCTTCCGGGACTGCATGGCAATGGCCAGCTGACATTGGGTGAGAACCTTGCAGATCATGGAGGTCTGAATGTGGCTTATCTGGCATTCCAGAATGCAACGAAGGATGCTCCTTTGGAAGTGAAGGAAGGATTCACTCCGCAGCAGCGTTTCTTTATCGCTTACGCCACTTTGTGGGCCGGGAACATCCGTGACGAGCAGATCCGCGTGTATACCAAGTCTGATCCTCACTCTTTGGGCAAATGGCGCGTGAACGGTGCGCTTCCTCACATCCAGGCATGGTATGATGCGTTCGGCATTACTGCAGACGATTCTTTGTATGTTGCTCCGGAAAAGCGCGTGAACATCTGGTAATGCAGAAAATTTCAATATTCCCAACAGGTATCCCGGTGCCGGCAGATGGCATCGGGATATTTTTTTAATGGATGTCCGTGTCCGTTTCAACGGCAAAGGCCGTGTCCTGCTTCTGGTATAACTGAAGGAGCGGGCGTGTTTTTGTGCGAGCCATAGGGAATGTCCGGCTTTTTTATGTCTGGCTTTTCGTATATTGTGAAAGAAAAGTTTGTCATGTTGTTTTTAATTGGTTACATTTGTCAGCAAATTGAAATGATTTAATATTATGAATTGGCTACAAGATTTATTGACAAACCCCAATTCCATCGCCCATATAGTGGCGCTTTATGCATTTGTCATCACTTTAGGGGTGTTGTTGGGGAAAATTAAGTTCTTCGGCATATCGCTTGGAGTAACTTTTGTTTTGTTTGCTGGAATCCTGGCCGGACACTTTGGCTTTACCGGTAATCCGGCCATTCTTTCATTCCTGCAAGATTTTGGACTTATTCTGTTTGTCTACTGTATCGGTCTTCAGGTAGGTCCGTCTTTTTTCTCATCATTCAAGAAAGGAGGTATAACGCTGAACCTTCTGGCTGTCGGTGTGGTGGCGCTGAATATTGCCGTAGCTTTAGTCTGCTATTATGCATTGCAGGGCCGCATTGAGATTCCGATGCTGGTGGGTATCCTTTGCGGTGCGGTGACCAATACTCCGGGACTTGGTGCTGCGAACGAAGCGTTGCAGCAGCTGCATTACAACGGTCCGGAAATCGCTATGGGATATGCATGTGCCTATCCGTTGGGCGTAATGGGCATTATTCTCTCTACGATTGTTATCCGTTACCTTTGCCGGGTGGATTTGGCTGAGGAAATGAAAGAGATACAGCAGCAGGAAGAAGCAAACCCGCATCTGAAACCGTTCTCTCTTTCTCTGGAAGTCCATAACGAGGCTTTGAACGGGAAAACCTTGTCGCAGGTGCAGAACTTCCTTGCGCGTGACTTCGTTTGTTCGCGCATTATCCAGAATGAACATATGCATACGCCTAGTTCTAAGACGGAACTTCATTTGGGCGACCGGATGTATATTATCTGTGCGGAAGATGATGCTGAAGCGATTGTGGCCTTCATTGGTCCGAGAGTGGAGCAGGAGTGGGGAATCACCGACCAGCACGACAAGACAATGGTGTCGCGTCGTATCCTGGTTACTCAGCCCAGCATTAACGGAAAGACGTTAGGTGAGATTCATTTCAGCAGTATGTACGGTGTAAATGTGACGCGAGTGAACCGTTCGGGTATGGATTTGTTCGCTTCGCGCCAACTGCGCTTGCAGGTCGGTGACCGTGTGATGGTTGTCGGTCCGCGGGACGCTATCGAACGCGTAGCCAATCTGCTGGGTAATCAGTTGAAGCGTCTTGACCATCCGAACATCGTGACTATCTTCGCAGGTATTCTCTGCGGTATCATATTCGGCAGTCTGCCTATTGCCATTCCGGGTATGCCTACTCCGGTGAAGTTGGGTCTTGCCGGTGGTCCGCTTATCATTTCTATCCTGATAGGACGTTTCGGCTATAAAGTGAAGCTGGTCACTTATACTACCATGAGTGCAAATCTGATGCTTCGTGAGGTCGGCCTGGTTCTCTTTCTTGCAAGTGTCGGAATCAAGGCGGGAGAGAATTTTGTGCAGACAGTCATTGAGGGCGACGGGTTGCTTTATGTGGGGGTCGGATTTCTGATAACCTTCCTGCCTCTGATTATCATTGGTGCGGTGGCACGTTGGCATCATAAGGTCAATTATTTTACGCTGATGGGACTTATTGCCGGAAGCAACACAGACCCCCCTGCATTGGCTTATGCCAACCAGACCTCTGGAAATGACGCTCCGGCGGTAGGTTATTCAACGGTTTATCCATTGGCTATGTTTTTGCGTATTTTGACAGCTCAGTTACTGATATTGCTTTTGGCTGTTTAGAAAAGGAAAGGTGGAGTTATGAAAATGCTTGATTTGGTAAAGTCCAGACATTCGGTGCGAAAATATCTGCCTAATCCGGTAGAGCAGTCCAAACTTGATTACATCATGGAATGTGTCCGGATGGCTCCTTCGGCGGTCAATTTTCAGCCGTGGCGGTTTGCTGTCGTTACGGAGGGCACTGCATTGGAAGCTCTTAAAAGGGCTTACCCGCGGGACTGGATTGCTTCGGTTCCTTGCATTGTCGTTGCATGTGTCAATCACAACGAATCGTGGCATCGTCCGTCTGACGGGAAGGATCATGGCGACATTGATGTGGCCATTGCGGTAGAACATCTTTGCCTTGCAGCCACCGAAGTTGGTCTGGGAACCTGTTGGGTCTGCAATTTCGATGTCCGGTTATGCGCTGAGGCATTGAGCCTTCCGGCCGGAATTGAGCCTGCTGTTCTGATTCCGCTTGGCTATGCTGCCGATTCGGTTATTCCCGAAAAGAAGCGGAAACCGATGGAAGGCATACTTTTGAAATAGAATTGCTGTTGCCGGACTGAGTCGTATCCGACATAAATACAAAGGAAACGGGATTTCGTATGCTCGCAAATTCAGCGTATGAAATCCCGTTTCCTTTATGCCCTGTCTGTTGTTTCAGAGCCTGTTGCTTGAAAGGAACTTCTTTATGGCATCGGTGAAGTCCTTTCCGTAATGTGTTTTTTTGAATTCTCCGATTCCGCTTATTTCTCCGAACTCGTCGAGTGTGACAGGCTTTTGGATGCAGATTTGTTTTAGCGTCTTGTCTGACAGTACAATATAGGGCGGTATAGCTTGTTGGTCGGCAAGTTTTTTACGCAGTTGGCGGAGTTCTTCGAACAGCGCGTCATCTGTTGATGCCGGACGGTCGAAAAGAGTAGCGGCAGGTTTTGCGGATGCCGTATGTTTCTTCTTCTCTGCTGTTTTGGAAACTCTTTCTTCTCTTTTGATAACCACCAGCTGTGCCCGTTCGCGGCCGAACAGGACCTTGCGTCCCGCATCGGTTATTTTCAGGTGATTGTTTTCATTATATGCTACCTCATAGAAGCCCAGATTCAACATTTGCAGAAGAAAATCCTGCCAGTCGCGCGCCGGGACATCCCTTCCTGCGCCGAACGTTTTCAGGTTATGATACCCTTTTGCCGTGATTTCTTGAGTAGGCGAACCTTTCAGAATGTCTATCAGCGTGTGCATGCCGACTTTCTGGTCGGTTCTCATGATTGCGCTGAGAGCCTTCTGTACGATGACAGTGCCGTCAAACCGTTCCGGCGGGTTTTTGCAGACGTCACAGTTTCCGCAGTCATGATCCATGTTTTCTCCGAAATAGTTCAGCAGAATCCGTCGGCGGCAGATGTCCGTTTCAGCGTATTGCCTCATGCGTTCCAGCTTTTCCCTGTTTATTTCCTGTTGTCCGCTGTCTTCTGCAAATTTAGACAGCATGACGATGTCGCCGAACGAATAGAACAGCAAGGTTTCGCTCGGGAGCCCGTCGCGCCCTGCCCGTCCGATTTCCTGATAGAAGCTTTCGATGCTTTTGGGCAGGTTGTAGTGGATA
This sequence comes from Bacteroides gallinaceum, assembly GCF_030373775.1. Taxonomy (NCBI): domain Bacteria; kingdom Pseudomonadati; phylum Bacteroidota; class Bacteroidia; order Bacteroidales; family Bacteroidaceae; genus Bacteroides; species Bacteroides gallinaceum. Next base: position 16,116 of record NZ_JAUDEN010000003.1, read on the forward strand.
ATCCAGCGCACGTTTGATTTGTCGATTCCCATACCGAAAGCCACGGTGGCGCATACGATTTGCACACGGTCGTTGATGAAGTCGTCTTGTGCTGCTTCGCGTTGGGCGTTGCTCAGTCCGGCATGATAGACAGCGACGCTGAAACCTTCTTTCCTCAGCAGTTCGGCAACCTTCTCCGTTCCGTTCCTGCTCATGCAGTAGATGATTCCGCTGTCGTTCTTGTGCCGCAGGATGAAGTTTGTGATGGTTCGTATCTTTTCTTTCTGCTGGTATCCGCGTTTGACTTCCAGGCTGAGGTTGGGGCGGTCGAATGACGAAATGAAGATTTTCGGGGCGTGCATGTCGAGTTGCCGCACGATGTCTTCGCGTGTAATCTTGTCGGCGGTTGCTGTCAGCGCCACGACCGGAACATTCGGGAAGCTCTCCCGCAGGAGTTTCAGCTGCGTATATTCCGGACGGAAGTCATGGCCCCATTGCGAGATGCAGTGCGCTTCGTCAATGGCAAAAAGAGATATTTTGATGTCGCGCAGGAGAAAGTTGATTTCTGACAGGATGCGTTCGGGCGATATGTAGAGCAGCTTCACTTTCCCTTGCAGGCACTTTTGTTTCAGACGCGCATTGGTCGTTTCGTCGTTCATGCTGTTCAGCGCGTAGGCCGGAATGCCGTTTGCCTGAAGAGCCTCCACCTGATCTTTCATGAGTGAGATAAGCGGGGAGATGACGATGGCTGTTCCGTCCATCATGAGAGCCGGGAGCTGGAAGCAGATGGATTTTCCTCCTCCGGTAGGCATAAGGACAAGCGTGTCTTTTTTCTGCATGATGTTTGTTATGATATCTTCCTGCAATGGCCGGAACTGTGTGTAGCCGAAATAGGCTTTCAGGGTATTTAGCATCAATTCTTTTGTCATCTTGTTCGTGATTTGCTGCAAAGGTAATGATTCTTTTATAAAGAGAAGCAACGCTTGGTTCCACTTGTTGTGCAAATGCTGTGCGTTCGATAGATGCGGGAAAAGAGCATTTTGCATTGGAGTAATCTGTTTCTTCAGGTTAGAGATATAAATCTCCAGGCTGAAGACGCATATCTCCAGGCTGGAGATACATGTCTTTAGCCTGAAGACAAACTTTCCGGCGAGAGGCTTCGGACTTGCTCATTCTTTCGCCAACTTTTGTCGCAGGCAATGGCGGCCCTTTCTTCGGGCAGAAATAAATAGGTCAAAACTTGCAGAATAAAAAAACTTCTGCCATTTTTGTAATTTTATTTTTTACGAATGGTTTTTAATAAGGCAGATGAAATGGTGGAGCAGGAAAAGCTTAATGCGGATGATGGAGGCGGAACCGGGAAGCGGTTGCCTTATAATTTGAGAGAGCAGAAGGATAAAAAGCCGTCTTATCGGACTGTGATGCGCGTCAGGCTGGCTGACGAGCTGTATAGAAAAATTGTTGATATAGTGGAAGGCCAGAAAAAATATCGGGACCCGTATTACACAGCCAAGGATTTAGCCAGAGATCTGCATACAAATTCACGTTATCTGTCGGCTGTCATCAATTCTCGTTTCGGCAAGAATTATTCCTGCCTGCTGAATGACTATCGGATTAAGGAAGCCCTCCGTCTGCTTCAGGACAGGAGGCATGCGGAAAGGAGCATTGAGGAAATCGGAGCGATGGCAGGTTTTACAAACCGTCAGTCATTTTATGCTGCTTTTTACAGAAATCTGGGTGAAACGCCCAATAATTACAGGAAAAGAAATGAAGGAAAAGGATAATGGTTTTGTTTATACGGTAGAGCAGTTCGCTGATTTGCAGCTGCTTCGGTATCGTGTGCCCGGATTCGACGAATTGTCGCTCAGGCAAAAGACATTGGTTTATTATTTGTCGCAGGCTGCGCTTGAAGGAAGAGATATTCTGTTTGACCAGAACGGGAAATATAATCTGCAGATCCGCCGCCTGCTGGAGGCGGTCTATACGGATTATGAGGGAGAGCGGACGACAGATGAGTTCCGTGCCTTTGAAGTTTATCTTAAACGGGTGTGGTTTTCAAACGGAATATATCACCATTATGCTTGTGATAAATTTGTTCCGGACTTTTCTGAAGGCTATTTCAGACAACTGGTTGATTCGCTGGATGAATCGCGGCTGCCTTTAGAGGAAGGAGAAACCAAAGAAGCCATGTGCGGAAAACTGTTTCCGGTTATGTTCGATCCTTCCGTAATGTCTAAGCGGGTTAATCAGGCAGACGGAGAAGATCTGGTACAGACTTCTGCCGCCAACTATTATGAAGGGGTTACCCAGCAGGAGGCGGAAGCGTTTTATGCGGCGCAGAAAGAACCGGGAAACGATAAGCCCGTGATGTTCGGAATGAACAGCCGGCTTGTCAAAGAGAACGGGCGGCTGAAAGAAGAGGTTTGGAAGGCGGGCGGAATGTACGGTTCTGCCATCGAAAAGATAACAGGCTGGCTGGAGAAAGCGGAAACGGTTGCGGAGAATGATTCGCAGCGCAAGGTGATCCGCCTGCTGATTGAATTCTATCAGACCGGCGATCTGCATACTTTTGACGAATATTCAATCGAATGGCTGAAGGATACGGAGTCGCATGTAGACTTTGTGAACGGTTTTATTGAGAGTTACGGGGATCCTTTGGGCATGAAAGCCAGTTGGGAGTCGATCGTGAATTTCAAGGATCTGGAAGCTACCCGCCGTACGGAAACAATCAGCAGCAATGCCCAGTGGTTTGAAGACCATTCGCCGGCAGACGTGCGTTTTAGAAAAGAAAAGGTTACCGGAGTATCTGCCAAGGTCATTACAGCGGCCATCTTGGGCGGAGATCTGTATCCGAGCACAGCGATCGGAATCAATCTGCCGAATTCCAATTGGATCCGCAGCGTTCATGGTTCGAAGTCTGTAACTATCGGCAACTTGATTGACGCTTACAACAAGGCGGCCCGAGGCAACGGTTTCCGTGAAGAATTTGTATATGGCGAGGATGAGAAGGCACTTCTTGACAAATATGCCGATCTGACCGACAACCTTCATACCGATCTGCATGAATGTCTGGGGCATGGTTCGGGCAAGCTTCTTCCAGGTGTCGATCCGGATGCCCTGAAAGCTTATGGCTCTACTGTTGAAGAAGCCCGTGCCGATCTGTTCGGGTTGTATTTCTTGCCTGATGCCAAGCTGGTGGAGTTGAAGCTCACGCCGGACACGGAAGCATATAAGGCTGAATACTATTCGTATATGATGAATGGACTGATGACCCAGCTGGTGCGGATAGAGCCTGGATGCAATGTGGAAGAAGCGCATATGCGCAACCGGCAGTTGATAGCCCGGTGGGCGCTGGAGCATGGAGCTTCCGCCCGTGTAGTGGAGCTGGTGAAGCGGGACGGAAAGACGTATGTGAAGATAAATGACTATCCGGCTCTCAGGGATTTGTTTGGACGGCTGCTTGCTGAAATACAGCGAATCAAGAGTGAGGGAGATTTTGAGGCGGCCCGAGTGCTTGTTGAAAAATATGGAGTCAGAGTCGACAAGGAGCTTCATGAAGAAGTGCTCGCACGCTACAGGAGATTGCACCTGGCACCATACAAAGGCTTTGTCAACCCTGTATACAGGGCGACGACAGACAGTGAGAATAAGATAGTGGATGTGTCCGTAGACTATACGGAAGGATATGCCGAACAGATGCTTCGTTACAGCAGGGAATACAGCAATCTGTGATTGCTTTTGCTTGCTGTTGCCGGAGTGCCGTTGGTTTAACTCTATGATGATATGAATGATATACATGAAACGATAAAAGATATAAAGTCGAAGTTCCGTCTGTTCATGAACGGTACGGTTTCGCAGAGCTTGCGCGACAAGGGAATGAAGTACAAGGTGATATTCGGCATTGAATATCCCCGGCTGAAAGAAATCGCTTCCGCTTATAAGCCGGACCATGCACTTGCCCAGGCTTTGTGGAAGGAAGATATACGCGAGTGCAAGATCATGGCAGGCATGTTGCAGCCGGCCGAAACTTTTTATCCGGAGATTGCTGAAATGTGGATGGATGACATGTCCTGTCCGGAACTGGCTGAATATACTGTGATGACGCTGTTCCAGCGTCTGCCTTATGCTTCGGAAGTCGTGTTCAGGTGGATTGCGGACGACCGTGAGTATTTCCGTTTGTGCGGCTTCCTGCTGATGACCCGCCTGCTGGCTAACGACCTCAAGCTTGACGAACGTGCCGAGGCGGAGTTTACCGACCAGGCTTTCGCAGCCGTTGAGGGGGATTCTGCATGGATCAAAAGAGCCGCTTCTGCTTCGCTGTGCAAGCTGGCTCTGCAAAGCCGTATGCAGGCAAAGAAAATGATGAAGCTGTTGGGACCCCTTCAGAAATCGGAGAAGCCGGAAGTGGCTGCTGCTGCCCGGGAAATAAAAAATGAGATAGAATATAGTCTATAATCTTTCTATATTACGCAAAAAAGGTTAACTTTGAACGCTGAACAGTTGAATGATGGAAGAGGATATAAAAGATAAGGTAAAGCAGATACTGACTGATTATTTGCAGAAGAACGGACATCGCAAGACTCCTGAACGTTATGCGATACTTGATACGATTTATTCGATCAAAGGGCATTTCGATATAGACAGTCTGTATATTTACATGGCTGATAAGGAAAAATTCCGTGTCAGCCGTGCAACGCTCTACAACACGATCATTCTGCTGATTGATGCTGGACTGGTGATAAAGCACCAGTTTGGAAACACTTCCCAATACGAACGTTCGTATAACAATGAAACCCATCATCATATGATTTGCACTTGCTGTGGAAAAGTGTCGGAATTTGAAGATGAGAACCTGAAGCAGGCCATAGCTGAAACGAAGCTGAAAGGATTTCATGCGTCGCATTATTCGCTGTATATCTATGGACTCTGCAGCAAGTGCATGGGAATGAAGCGCAAGAAAAATAATATAACGAAAAATACATAAAACAGAGAATCATGAAAGTAGATGTTTTGTTAGGTTTGCAGTGGGGAGATGAAGGTAAGGGTAAGGTCGTTGACGTGCTGACCCCCCGCTATGACGTGGTTGCCCGTTTCCAGGGCGGACCGAATGCAGGTCATACGCTCGAGTTTGAAGGGCAGAAGTATGTGCTCCGTTCCATTCCTTCGGGAATCTTTCAAGGCGATAAGATAAATATCATCGGGAATGGCGTTGTACTTGATCCGGCTTTGTTTAAAGCTGAGGCTGAAGCGCTTGAGGCAAGCGGACATCCGTTGAAGGAACGTCTGCACATATCAAAGAAGGCGCATCTGATTTTGCCTACGCACCGCATCCTGGATGCTGCTTATGAAGCGGCTAAAGGTGACGCAAAAGTCGGAACGACGGGCAAGGGTATCGGACCGACATATACGGACAAGGTGAGCCGCAACGGGCTGCGTGTGGGAGATATTCTTCATAATTTTGCTGAAAGATATGCGGAAGCCAAGGCGCGTCATGAAAAGATTCTGAAGAGCCTGAACTATGAATATGACATTACGGAACTTGAAAAGCAATGGATGGAAGGCATTGACTATTTGCGCGGATTCCATCTGGTTGACAGTGAACATGAAGTGAACGGACTGTTGAAGGCTGGAAAGAGCATCCTTTGTGAAGGCGCTCAGGGTACAATGCTGGATGTTGACTTCGGTTCGTATCCGTTCGTTACTTCTTCGAATACAATTTGTGCCGGAGCCTGTACGGGACTGGGGCTCGGACCGAACAGAATCGGTGAGGTTTATGGTATCATGAAGGCTTATTGCACTCGTGTCGGATCCGGACCGTTCCCTACGGAGTTGTTTGACGAAACAGGAAAGACTATTCGTGACCTGGGACATGAATACGGTGCGGTAACCGGCCGTGAACGGCGTTGCGGATGGATTGACCTGGTGGCTTTGCGCTATGCGATAATGATTAACGGCGTGACCAAGCTGATTTTGATGAAGAGTGATGTTCTTGATGGCTTTGATACTGTCAAGGCATGTGTAGCCTATCGGGTAAACGGCGAGGAAATCGACTATTTCCCTTATGATATCAGCGAAGGAGTGGAGCCGGTTTATGCGGAATTCCCCGGTTGGAAGACGGATATGACAAAGATGACCAGTGAAGATGAGTTCCCCGAAGAATTCAATGCTTATATCACATTCCTTGAAGAACAGTTGGAAACTCCAATTAAAATAGTTTCTGTCGGACCGGACAGAGAGCAGACTATCGAACGTTATATAGACTGATGGTTTTCGAATCAGGAGTAAAAGGTGGCAGAATAGAACGCATCGCCTTTTGCTCCTGATTTGTAATGTGATAACTGGAAATAAACAGAGCGTTTATTCAATGGCAGGATTGCATGTCCGACATCTCGGGAGAGGATACTTGTTCCTTATATTTAATAGACTCATGGTGCTTTTGTGTAAGCGCTGGTATGTTTGTTATAAGTACTGTTGTGCTGAAAGAATAATCGTGTAAATTCATCTTTTTCTTTATTCTCTTTTTTTGAAATATAACTTGATAACCTTCGTATCGTTTATCCGTTACGCTGAAGTTGCCGGCTCGTTGAGGTTGCTTGTGCTGTCGGTTTCTTTTATCCAGATTGTGCGTGACGTTTTTTCAGTTGCTTCTGTAAGTGTTTTTTGTTTCCTGAATGTTATATAATATAATGCAGGAGAAAACACATGTCTATCTTGCATAACTAGTACAATAGGCTGAATGGGAAAATGGAAAATGAGTTTGAAGAAAAATACAGAACTTTATTCCGACGCTATTATGCCGGACTGTCATTCTATGCTGCGCGTCTTGTTGGGGAAGACGATGCGGAAGATATAGTACAGGACGTGTTTTTGGAAATATGGAAGCGTAAGGATACCGTTGAACTCGGCGGTCAGATTCAGTCTTTTCTTTACCGTTCTGTTTATACTCGTGCCATTAATGTGCTCAATCATAAGGCTGTCGTAGAGAATTATACGGCTGAAGAAGCTGAACTGATGAAAAAAAAGCTCGAATATTATCAGCCGGATCAGTCTGAAGTGATCAGGCGTATCGAAAATCGTGAGCTTCGTCAGGAAATTTTTCAGGCAATCAACGGTTTGCCTGAAAAATGCAGGGAGGTGTTCAAGTTGAGTTATCTTTATGATATGAAGAATAAGGATATTGCGGATACGCTGAGTATTTCCTTGCGCACGGTAGAAGCACATATGTATAAGGCACTTAAAATCTTGCGCGAACGCCTTTCGCATCTGCACGGATTTTTACTTCTCCTCGTTTTCTTTTCGAATATTTTTAGCCGGTAAGATTTCGGTGTCTGTAAGGTTCTGATGTCTGCATTTTTAAACGATAGGGTCTAAGACAAATAAGGGAATTTCCCAAAAAAGTTCATCTCAGAAGTAAGTGTTTTTCCCGTCCTCTATGTTATAATAGTGTTATCCTAAACGGAATAACTCGTAAAAATAATAAATTAAACGTAATGTGTAACCTTAAAAAGTTCAGTATGAGAAGCAAAAACTCGTGCAATCGCTCGTTGATTCGAGCAATGGTGGTTGCGGCTATGCTCACTGTTCCGACGCAGTTCGTATCGGCACAACTGAATCTTGCTTTGTCGAACTCTACGGTGGGGACGATGATCAAGCAAATTCAATCTCAATCAAAGTATCGTTTTTTTTACGATGATGAAGTGGAGTCGGTTCCTGTTGAGGCTGTGAATGTGAAGGATGCGTCCATCAATGAAGTGCTGGAGAAAGCTCTGGCCGGAAAAGACATTTCATATCGTATAGATGAAAATGTCGTTTATTTGTCAAAGCGGGAAAGTGAATCTTCATCTGTCAAGCAAGAAGGGAAAAAGACCAAACAAGTATCAGGAAGGATTGTGGATGCTAATGGCGAGCCGCTGATCGGTGTGTCGGTGCTGGAGAAAGGAACGACAAACGGAACTATCACCGATTTTGACGGAAACTATACGCTGACTGTTCCTGAGAACGCAACGCTTCAATTTTCCTACATTGGCTATAAATCAACTGAAATGCCCGTATCTGGCCAGGCTTCCATTAATCTGACAATGCGGGAGGATTCTGAGATTCTGGATGAAGTTGTCGTTACTGCATTAGGTATCAAACGTGCGGAGAAGGCGCTTTCTTATAATGTGCAGGAAGTGAAGTCGGACGCAATCACTACGAATAAGGATGTGAATTTTGTCAATGCCTTGAGCGGTAAGGTGGCTGGTGTAAATATCAACGCCTCATCTTCCGGCGTGGGCGGTATCTCAAAAGTTGTGATGCGTGGTACAAAATCAATCATGCAGTCGTCTAACGCACTGTATGTGATTGACGGTGTGCCGATGTTTACCGGACGTTCAAGCGAAGGAGGCGGAACGGAATTCGATTCAAAAGGTAGTTCTGAACCGATTGCGGACATCAACCCGGAAGATATCGAGTCAATGTCTGTGCTGACAGGTGCGGCGGCTGCGGCTCTTTATGGTTCGGATGCAGCCAACGGTGCCATTGTCATCACTACAAAGAAAGGTAAGGAAGGAAAACTGAGCATTACGGTAAGCAGCAATACTGAGTTCTCCACTCCGTTTGTGATGCCTGAATTTCAAAACAGATACGGAACAGGCACCGGAGGCGCGTATTCTATTTCCGGCGACCGCAGTTGGGGAGCTCGTCTGACAGCGGACAGTTATTACGGCTATGATCCGAAAAACGATTATTTTCAAACAGGTATAATCGGTACGGAAAGTGTTTCTCTATCTACCGGTACGGAAAAGAACCAGACATACGCCTCGGCTGCAGCTGTCAATTCAAAAGGTATCGTGCCCAACAATAAGTATAACCGCTATAACTTTACGGTGCGAAATACTACATCGTTCCTTAACGATAAGATGAAACTGGATATCGGCGCCAGCTATGTTTTGCAGAACGACCGGAACATGACAAATCAAGGTGTATACAATAACCCGATTGTGGGTGCTTATATTTTCCCGCGCGGAAACGACTGGGAAGATATCCGAATGTATGAGCGGTATGACCCCGCACGCAAAATTTACACGCAATATTGGCCGGTTGGCGACGCGGGAATGACAATGCAGAATCCGTATTGGATCAATTACCGCAACTTGCGCGAAAACAAGAAGGACCGTTATATGCTGAATGCCGGATTGAGCTATGAGATTCTGGACTGGCTGAGTGTTTCGGGGCGTGTGCGTCTGGATAACTCGACCAACGACTATACAGAGAAATTTTATGCTTCAACCAACGACCAGCTGACCGAGGGTTCCAGCAGAGGACTTTATAGCATCACACGGACGCAGGACAAACAGCTTTATGCCGACTTCCTGGTGAACATCAATAAAACGTTCGGAACAGACTGGTCACTTTCTGCAAATATAGGTGCTTCTATTTCTGATGTTCGTGAGGATGCAGTTCAGGTGCGCGGTCCTATTGCCGACGGTACCGACAAATTCTCCGGAGAGCCTGTCGGATTGACCAACTGGTTCAATATCCAGAACTTGAGCAGTACCAGCACGCGCTTGCAGACCGGTTACCGTGAACAGACACAGTCTATTTTTGCTTCTGCCGAAATCGGCTATAAGAGCACTTACTATCTGACATTGACCGGACGCAATGACTGGCCTTCACAGCTTGCCGGTCCGAAATCAACAAGCAAGTCGTTCTTCTATCCTTCAGTGGGAGCCTCTGTGCTTTTGTCTGAACTGATGCCGAATTTGAATAAGGACTATTTGTCTTATCTGAAAATCCGCGGTTCATGGGCATCGGTAGGTACTCCTTTCCAGCGTTATCTTGCCAACCCGCGTTACGAATGGAACGGCAACCAGTGGAGCATTACTACCCAATATCCGATGTACAATTTGAAACCGGAGCGTACCGAATCGTTTGAAGTTGGTTTGACCATGCGTTTCCTGAAGAATTTCGATCTGGATGTTACTTATTATAATGCAAAGACCAAGAACCAGACATTCAATCCGAGATTGTCTGTCAGCGGTTATTCTGCCATCTATATTCAGACCGGTGCTGTGCGCAACCAGGGTGTCGAACTGTCTTTGAACTACCAGAATACATGGAACAAGTTTACATGGGATACAGGCTTCACTTATTCAATGAACGGCAACAAGATCCTTACATTGGCAGACAATGCCGTCAACCCGGCTACCGGTGAAATATTCTCTGTAGACCAGCTGGATATGGGAGGATTGGGAGAAGCCCGTTTCCTGCTTCGTGAAGGAGGCACGATGGGCGACCTTTATTCGCAGATCGATTTGGCCCGTGACGATCAGGGAAGGATTTATGTTGACCAGAACGGCAATGTGGCGACACAGACTATCAGCGATCCTAAAAACTATATCAAACTGGGAAGCGTGCTGCCTAAAGGCAATCTTGCATGGAGAAACAATTTCAGTTGGAACAACTTCAACCTGGGATTCATGATTTCTGCCCGTTTGGGTGGTGTCGTATTCTCACGTACACAGGCTATTCTTGATTATTATGGCGTTTCGGAGGCTACTGCCGCCGCACGTGACTTGGGTTATGTCGGCATCAACGACGGAGGCCGGATAGCTCCTGAAAATTGGTATAATGTGGTGGCTGCAGGTACTGCTGTCCCGCAATACTATACTTATTCGGCTACCAATGTCCGCTTGCAGGAAGTTTCGTTCGGGTATACATTCCCTAGAAAGATGCTTCGTGATATTTGTGACATCCGCATCTCACTGGTTGGACGCAATCTTTGGATGATTTACAACAAAGCTCCGTTCGATCCGGAAGCTGTGGCTTCTACCGATAATTTCTATCAAGGTATCGACTATTTCATGATGCCTGCATTGCGCAACATAGGTGTAAATGTTAGTTTTAAATTTTAATAAGTAGATAGGTATGAAAAGATATATTTTTAATACATTGATGTGCGGTGCTTTGGCTTTGGGAAGTTTTTCTTGTACTGACAAATACATCGACATCAACTCCGATCCTTATCAGCCGGGTGACTTGAATCCGGATGACTATGCGCTTGGGTCCGCTATGAGTAATTTGGCTGGGACAGTTATATCGGATGATAATAATACGGCGCAGTTTACCGACTGTTTGCTGGGAGGTACTTGTGGCGGATATTTTGCTGACTCCGGAGCCTGGCCTTCATCAATTGGAAACTTCAATGCAACGAATGACTGGACTCGCGTGTTTTTGATAAGCGACCGGATTATCCCGCAATTGTATCCGAATCTCAACACCGTGAAACTCGTTTCCCAGACAACGGAGAATCCTGTTCCGTATGCGATAGCTATGGTGATCAAGGTCGCTGCAATGAGCCGTGTTACAGATGCGTATGGAGCGATTCCTTATTCTCAGATTGGAGAAGAAGGAAAGATTACAGTGCCTTATGATTCGCAGGAAAAGGTGTATGATACGTTTTTCAACGAATTGGACAGCGCAATCGTTACGCTGACCGAAAATAAGGATGCTGCTTTGGTTCCGAGTGCAGACTTTGTATATAGCGGAAACGTTCAGCAGTGGATTAAGTTTGCTAACTCGTTGAAGCTGCGTCTGGCGATGCGTATTTCTTATGCGAACCCGACCAAGGCCAAGGAAATGGCGGAAAGCGCAGTCAAACACGAATTTGGAGTGATTGAAGAGAACGAAGACAATGCTGCATGGCATTATTTTGGAACTATTACCAATTCTTTGTTTACTGTTATTAACTATAACGGTGATGAAAGCCGGCCTTCGGCAGATATCGTCTGCTATATGAACGGTTACAAGGATAACCGTCGTGCCAGCTATTTTAAGAATGAAGACGGTGCCTGGAACCAGAACACGTTTGTGGGGCTTCGCCGCAGCATAGACCGTGGTTCGTCTGCAAGCCAATATTTCTCAAAATATTCGGCAATAAACATCTCTGCCGGAGATCCGGTTCAGTGGATGAATGCAGCAGAAGTTGCTTTCCTTCGTGCAGAAGGTGTGGCGGTGTTCGGCTTTGATCTGGGTGGAACTGCACAGAGCTTCTACGAGCAGGGTGTACGTCTGTCATTTGAGCAGTGGGGAGCTACCGGCGCTGACGAATATTTGGCTGATGACACGAGCGTGCCGGAAACTTATACAGATCCTGCTGGCATCAACTCATATGCCGCCACGATCAGTGATGTCACGATCAAGTGGGATGAAAGTGCTACTGTTGAAGAAAAGCAGGAACGCATCATCACGCAAAAATGGATTGCCAACTGGATGCTGGGCAATGAGGCTTGGGCGGATTATCGCCGCACGGGATATCCTCATCTGCTGCCTGCTACAGCTACAGGAAACAAGAGTGGAGGTGTGGTTGACAGCAACCGCGGAGTGCGACGGATGCCTTATCCTACAGAAGAAAACACCAATAATCAGGAAAACGTTCAATATGCACGTGACAATTACCTGAATGGTCCGGACAATATGGCTACTGATGTATGGTGGGCTTGCAAAAAGTAAACTTGAACCTTTAAAATTTGAAGATTATGAACAACTATAAAAAACTGATCAAAAGCTTTGCGCTGGCTGCGTTCGTTGTTCCGGTTGTATCGTCATGTTCAGACTGGACAGATGTGGAGAGCTTGGACTATAACTACACTCTTCCGTCGGAACAGGATCCGGAAGCTTATAACGCATACTTGAACTTGCTGAGGGAGTATAAGCAGAATCCCCACAAGATATTGATAGCGAAGTTTGACAATAGCGGGTATACTGTAGGAGGACAGGGCGACCGTATTTCTGCGCTTCCCGACAGCACGGACTTTGTTGTCTTGCAGGCGGCAGACAGCCTGAACCCGGTTACAGAGCAGGAAATGGCTGAAATACGCGAGCAGAAGGGCACCCGCACTTTGTATTCAGTCAGCTATACTGATGTAGAAGCTGCTCTTCAGGCTATTCTGGACAGAGAAGAAGCTGAGAACGACGCTTCTCAAGAGGAGTCAGAAAGTCAGGCTGAAGAAGGAGGTGAGGCAGAACAGCCGGCAGAGCCGGAAGCCGACCGCTTTACGGAAGTGTGCAATCAGTATGTAGACAGCCTGCTGGCTTTGTATGACAAGTACGGATACGATGGCATTCAGGTAGTTTATTCAAATCCTGCATCACCGGTAGGTATGCCTGAAGCAGAGAAAGCACAGCTGCAGGCACGTCAGGCAACATTCTTTGGAAAAATCAAGACGTGGGCGGAAAGCCATCAGGATGCTGTATTCATATTTGAGGGATACACGTCCAATATAATGGACGCTTCCATTTTCAGTTATGCGGATTATATTGTTATCCCGATGCTTGACGCTGTTTCTTCGGATGATGTGATATGGAATGCCGAAATGCAGTTGACCGAAGGTGTGCCTGCCGACCGTATCGTTTTCGGAGTGACAATACCTGATCTTGCTGATGAAAAGGCAACGGACGGCTATTTCAACGGGACAAATGAGGATGGAACTAAGGTTTATGCAGTGATAGGTGCTGCTTATGCAGTGATATCTTCACAAGGTACTTTTGAAAAGGCCGGTCTTTGCGTAGACAATGTAAGGGATGATTATTTCCAGCGCGAATATACTTACGGGCATATTCGTCAGGCATTGCAAATCATGAATTAGTCAAATTCTAACGGATAAAGAACTATGAAACTGAAAAAACTGAATATAATTGCTCTTGCTTTTGCATCAATTGCCGTTTGCGGATGTAAGACAAACGACGAATTGAATGAGCATCATTTCGACAACAAGCTCTTCGTGGATATGGAGAACCCTGTGAATGACTTTGTTTTCAAAGAAGGAGAAGAATCTTCAACAGCATCCCGCGATTTGTATTTGGCTACGGCTCTTGAAGCTGCAACAACAGTCACAGGACGTTTCGTAGCCGCCCCATCGAAAGTGTCTGTATATAATTCTCTTTATGGAGGAATGGCTTTGCCTTTGCCGGAAAACAAATGTGTGATAGAATCACCGGTGGCTACTATTGATGCCGGTGCGACAAAGTCGAATCCGGTAACTGTATCTTTTGTTAATTTGGAAACATTGAACTCTGATTCTACTTATGTAATGCCTGTGGAAGTGACTGATGTAACAGGTATAGGCTTGCTTGATTCAAAGAAAGTTTCCTATTTTGTGTTCAAGGGAGCGTCATTGATTAATGTGGTGGCGGACATTTCTCAAAATTATTTCCCTGTTAATTGGGCTAGTCGTGATTTGGTGACTAATATGTCTGCAATTACGGTTGAGGCATTGATCCGTGTCCGTGATTTTGGAACGGTAGATGGCTTAAAGGGGCAGGCCATGAGTACTATTTTTGGAATTGAAGGTACTTTCTTGGTTCGTATTGGAGATAGTGGATTCCCGGAAAATCAAGTACAATTGGTAAATCCAAACGGAAACTTCCCTGAAGGGAACTCAGCATTAGGACTTCCAACGAATGAATGGGTACATGTTGCAGTTGTATGGGACGCTACTACAGGAGATCGTATTATTTATACAAATGGTGAAGAGGTGGCTCGTGATCAAGAGGCGGCTGGACGTGTCAGCCTGCTAGGTGGCAGTAACGGTTGCTTTATCGGTCGTGCTTATAATGATGAACGTTGGCTGGAAGGTGATATTTCTGAAGTGCGTATATGGAATGTGCAGCGTACGCAGGAAGAAATTGCTTCTCATTTTTATGAAGTGGATCCTGCAAGTCCGGGACTGGTGGCTTATTGGAAGTTTAATGAAGGTGCTGGAAAAGTCGTTAAGGACAATACAGTCAATGGCAATGACATCACAGCTAATGAGGACTTGACGTGGACAAATGTTGCATTGCCTGAGCGTGGAAACTGATTTATTATCTATTTTTATAATTTGAAGTATGAATATGACATATACTATCAAACGAAGCCTTTTAGCATTGCCGTTGGCGGTGCTGGCATTGATGACTTCATGTGAGGAAGATGCTATCGTAAGGTCGGATAGTGTTTCACCGTATGCAGAAGAAATACAGCTTAAAGGGAAATTGATTGACGGAACCACCCTTCAAAATAATTCGGTAGTAGAGATGCGCAACGATCAATATTCCACAGACATTACGTTTCGTTTATCTACACGGCCGAAAAAAGGAGTTGATATAAAGATTCAGGTGGATGAGGCTTATGCCCAGACTTATAATACAGCGCATGGAACTGACTTTGAACTGTTTCCGTCTGCAAATGTAAGTTTTGAGAATAATGGTGCTTATGTGCTTGCTCCGGATGATCAGACTTTGCCGAATATTGGCGTTACATTAACTGCCTTTGAAGGTATGAAAGAAGATCAGACCTATATTGTTCCATTAGCCGTTTCGACGACTACCGAGGGTGTTATATTGCCGGAAGATGCCAGACATATGGTATTTCTTGTAAAGGATTATCGGAGTATGCCCACACCGGATAAAGGAGCAGATGCGCCTAAAAATGTCGTTTATTTTGAAGTGAATGATGTAAATCCGCTTAATGCTTTGGAATTTGTGACAGCGAGTGGAAAGTATTTCTTTGACCATGTTGTGCTGTTTGCTGCTAATATCAATTGGAACGCTGAAAAGCAACGGGTGTACGTGTCTAACAATCCCAACGTGCAGTTCTTGTTGGATAATAATGAGGAATATTTACAGCCGCTCCGCAAGGCTGGAATGAAAGTGATTATCAGTATTCTTGGAAATCACGATGAGGCAGGTGTGGCTCAGCTTTCCGATATGGGGGCTCGTGAGTTTGCCCGTGAACTGGCTGCTTATTGTGATGCTTACAATTTGGACGGTGTGGCTTTTGATGATGAATATTCATCAGCTCCCGATTTGTCCAATCCGTGGCTCGCAAGAAGATCGTATTACGCTGGTTCGCGATTGATGTATGAATGTAAGGTTGCAATGCCTGACAAGATTGTGTCACTTTATAATTTAGGTTATATGTATTCGAATGAACTTCATGTTATCGATGGTGTTACACCGGGAGAATATTGTGATTATGCGGTTGGCGACTATGGATGGGTTGCTCAACCGGGAATCGGGATGACATATAAACAATGTGGTGGAATGTCTGTGGAATTAAATAAACTATATACTACGAGTGAAATTGAAAATACAGCGAGAAATAGAAGGGATACATATGGATATTTCATGTATTTTGCATTGAATCCTGATAAATACAGAACACAAATATCTTATTGTAATGCTGCTTGTAAAGGATTATACGATGAGGAGCTGGTTTCTCCGACTTATTATTACCCAAAGAACAGCAATGTGCGGACTTCTCTCAGTGAGTTAAATTAATAACAACTTCTAAAAGATAAAAAATGAAACAATTTAAATATTTAGCAATAATGTTGTCGGCAGTTCTTGCTTTGTGGAGCTGCTCTGATGATGACAATGATCCTACGGCAGATGTTGCTGGAGTATCCTCAATATCATTGTCGTCTGACACAATCCAAGTAACAAGTACAGGAGGGACAGCAACTGTTACTGTTACAAGTGAAAGTGACTGGCGGCTGGCTGGTGTCAGTGATTGGGTGCATCCGTCTGTTACAGAAGGAAAGAGTGGCGCAGAAGTCACTTTTACCATTGATGAAAGCCCTGCTAATGAAGCTAGAACCGCATTGTTTAAGTTCTTTTGCGGTTCGAGCGTAGCTCCTTTATTGGTGGAGTCTAATCCCAATTACGTATTATCATTTGATGGTGAAAATGTTATTGAAGCGACAAATGTAGGAGGTGATGTGATTGTTAGGCTCAATACAAATATTGCTGATTTGTCTGTTGAATGTGATGAAGATTGGTTAAGCTTGGCTAAGATAACGAAATTTGGAGATGAACGTATCGTTTTGTTGGATGTGTCAGAGAATGCAACTTTCCTTCCCCGTTCTTCTTCTGTTAAGATTTCCAGTCCGTTGGTAGAACAGATAGTTGAAGTGATGGTAGAACAGGCTCCTACAGAAAAATTTGAGGTAACAAATGATTTGATGCAGGATAATCAGATAGTGTGTGGTCTCAATGCACAAGATTTGCAGTTTAAAATAGTTACAAATCTGGATTTTGAAGCTCAGGTAGATGCTGAAATTGCCTGGATTGGAGCTCCTGTTGTATCTGAACCTCAGGTGGGAGATGACGGATTGTCAACTTATACTGTAACTTTTAGGGTTGAGGAAAGCAGCGTATTCCGTACGGGGAATATTATTTTTACGGATCAGAACGAAGATACCTATCAAATATCCGTTATTCAAAAAGATCCCAATATGGTCTTGTTTGATATTCCAGATAGTAATTTTGCAACATTCTTGTCAGGAAAAGGATGGATTGCTAAAGCTGGAACGCAATATTATGTGACAGATGAAGGGAAAAATGCGACGGAATTAAATCATGATGATTGGAGGAATGGAATCCGTAATTTAACAGGAATAGAGAATTTCCCGAATTTAACAAGGATTAAGATTGCTGCTGATAATACCCGTTCAGGAATGACAACGGTTGATTTGTCAGGCCTTCATAAGGTTGAATCATTTAGTGTGCAATACGGATATCGTATCACTTCATTTAATTTTGGTGATAATCCGATCAAAGATTTTGTATTTAGTACGTCAAGTTCTTCTTATACTTACGCACGAACGATGATTTATATCGGCGAGCATCTTGAATCTCTTGATGCGGGAATGGGAGATAGATATAGTAGTGACATGGAAGTATTGGATGTTTCAGGATGTCCTTCGTTGAAATATTTGAAAGCAACAACTTGTGGCGTGAAGTTTAAGACCATTATTCTAAAAGAAGGACAAGTCATTGATAATATAGAAAAGGGAGATGGTGTAACCATCGAATACAAATAACCGTTTCTTTTCTCCATAGTATAATTTGAGTGGCTCTCTCCGTTGCGGGATTATCCGTTGGCGGAGAGAGCTTTTCTGTGTCAGTATGGCTTTTTTATCTTTTGGGGCATTGCATTCCGGAGAGCAATTTCAGGCAGTATAAATTTTGGAATGCCGCAATAAAATCTTTATCTTTAGGCTGGAGATATAAATCCTTAGACTGGAGATGTATATCTTTAGCCTGAAGACGCATATCTTTACATTGGAGATTGAGGATGTTTGGTGGCGTTGCAGAAAAATAATCTTGCCGGAACATTCCGGTAAAACTGTTAAATATACGGGAGCATATAAGTGTTTCTCGCTTTCAGTCTGTTTTTTATATAAACCTAAAAAACACATTCAATGAAGAAATTCCCGATTTCTTTGATATTATTTATGGCGGGTCTGACCGTTGCCGGCTGTAGCCGCCTTTCGGAAGAAACAGAAGAGAGTTATGCGAAGTTGGTCAATCCGTTTATTGGAACCGACTTTACCGGGAACACCTATCCGGGGGCTCAGGTGCCTTTCGGCATGGTCCAGTTGAGTCCGGACAACGGACTGCCCGGCTGGGACCGTATTGCCGGCTACTTTTATCCGGACAGCACGATTGCCGGATTCAGTCATACGCACCTTTCAGGAACGGGAGCCGGTGATTTGTACGACATCTCTTTCATGCCTGTCACCTTGCCCTGCCGTGAAGCAGAAGCTCCATTGGGCATCCACTCGAAATTTTCACACGAAAACGAGCAGGCATGGGCGGGATATTACCAGGTGAAACTGGATGACTACGGCATTAACGTAGAGCTGACAGCCACTCCCCGCTGCGGCGTCCAGCGGTATACTTTTCCGGAAGCGCAGTCAGCTGTTTTCTTGAATCTGGCCAAGGCGATGAACTGGGATGCTACCCAAGATTCGCATATAGAAATCATCGATTCGGTCACTGTGGCCGGCTATCGTTTTTCCGACGGATGGGCACGTAACCAGAAAGTGTATTTCTGCACTCGTTTTTCCCGTCCGTTTGCCGGTGTGGAACTTGATACGGCAGCTATAGAGAAAGACGGGAAAAGGATAGGGACAGCGACGGTTGCGCGCTTTGATTATCCCACGCGCGAAGGAGAACAGCTTACGCTTGTGACGGCTCTTTCCGGAGTGAGTATGGAAGGAGCATTGGGCAATCTTCGGGCAGAGGGATCAGGGAATGATTTCGATGATTACCTGGCAGACGCTGAAGCCGCATGGAACAGCGCGCTTGCGAAAGTCAGGGTGAAGACCGACGTTCGCGATGAGAAGGCGGTTTTTTATTCAGCCTTGTATCATAGTATGCTTGCACCTACGATATACAGCGATGTAGACGGCAAGTACTATGGACCCGACGGAAAGGTGCATCAGACCGACGGATGGGTGAATTACAGCACCTTTTCGCTGTGGGATACTTATCGGGCAGCCCATCCGCTTTTCACGCTGACACAGCCCGAGCGTGTTAACGATATGGTCAAATCGCTGCTTGCCTTTTATGACCAGAACGGCCGTCTGCCGGTGTGGAACTTTTATGGATGCGAAACGGACATGATGATAGGCTATCACGCTGTGCCTGTCATAGCGGATGCCTACCTGAAAGGTATCGGTGACTTTGATCCGGAAAAGGCTCTCGAAGCCTGCGTCGCGACAGCCAATCTGGACAGCTACAGAGATATCGGCGTGTATAAGGAAAAAGGATATATTCCCTATGATCTCCATGATCCTTCGGAGGGAGATAACTGGTCATTGTCGAAAACGTTGGAATATGCCTTTGACGATTACTGCATAGCGGAAATGGCCAGCAAAATGGGACAGAAAGACATTGCCGAAGCGTTTTATGCGCGTTCGAAAAACTACAGAAACGTTTACAATCCCGCTACATCCTTCATGCAGCCGCGTGACAAGGAAGGAAACTTCATTGAGGATTTCAATGCCGAAGACTATACTCCGCATATATGTGAGAGCAACGGATGGCAATATTTCTGGTCGGTGCAGCATGATGTCGAAGGGCTGATGGCATTGACAGGCGGGAAAGAACGGTTTGTCCAGAAGCTGGACAGTATGTTCACATTTCATCCGACGGATGCGGACAAACTGCCTATCTTCAGTACGGGAATGATCGGCCAGTATGCTCACGGCAACGAGCCGGGACATCATGTGGCCTATTTGTACAATGCGGCAGGACAGCCTTGGAAGGCACAGAAGTATTTGTCGCAGATTATGCGCACGTTGTATACGAATACTCCTGACGGCTTGTGCGGCAATGAAGACTGCGGGCAGATGTCTGCATGGTATGTGTTCAGTTCAATGGGCTTCTATCCGGTGAATCCGATATCAGGAAAATATGAAATAGGATGTCCGCTCTTTCCGGAGGTTTCCTTGCAGCTCGGCGGAGGCAAGTCGTTTGTTGTCCGCGCTCATAGAGCCGGCGGTGCGAACTGTTATATCCAGTCGGTCAAACTTGACGGCAAGCCGTATACGGAAAGTTACATAACTCATAAGCAGATAATGGAAGGCGGAATGCTGGAAATCGAGATGGGAAGTTCGCCGGGACAAGTCTGGTGGTAGCGGACATATCCGGTTGAATGACAGAATAATGTTTTTTAACATGTTTGCTGTAAGTGTTTTGTAATCAGAATCTGTTTTCTTTGTGAAACAGACAGGGCACGTTTGAGCTCGGATATTTCGTCGAAGGATAATGGATATATATAATAGGTAGAAGTCTTGAGGTAAAATGAAAAATGTTGATTATGAAATGATCATTCGTTATTTTAACGGGAAATGCGAGGACGATGAACGTCGGATGATTGTCCGATGGGCAAATGAATCGGACGAGCATGCCCGCCAACTCTTTGAGTGGGAGGAAATGTATTTTCTCGGGAAGCGTGCGGATGGTTTGGAGAGGGAGCGGATTGAGCGGGCTGAAAAGCGCCTTTTTGAACGGATCGGGCAGGACAGAAAAGAACGCAAGGTGTTTGTCCTTCCCAAATGGACGAGATATGCGGCTGCTGTCGTGCTGATTCTGTCGTTGTCCGGACTGGCGGTCTGGTATTTTGACGATACGTATCAGGGCAAATGGCAGACGGTCGCCACGGCAGACGGTGAGGTGATTGAAGTGGTGTTGCCGGATAGCAGCCATGTGTGGCTGAATGAAAACTCGGTGCTGGAATACCCGGAGCAGTTCACGGACGAATGCCGTAGGCTTAAACTGTGTGGAGAGGCTTACTTTGAAGTGACGAAAGACAGGCACAAGCCCTTTATCGTTTCGGGCGAGTCGATGGACATACAGGTGCTGGGTACTAAGTTTAATTTCAAGAATGCTCCCGGATGCCGGATTGTGGAAGCCTCGCTGCTCGAAGGTGAAATACGGGCAGAGGGAAAACACGATGAGGGTGCCATTACGCTTTCGCCGGGGCAGAAAGTTGAACTGAACAAGGGTACCGGACAGATGAAAGTGCTTGAAACGGATGCGATGCTTGATGCTGTGTGGCACAGCGATATGGTGCGTCTGGTCAATGCGGATATCGTAAAGATTGCCGGACTGCTCGAAGAAATATATGACGTGAAGATTATTCTGTCGCCTGATATGGAAAAGATTTCTACCTATTCCGGCGAGCTGAAGAAGAAAAGCACGGTCACCGGAATGCTGGAGCTGTTGAGGCATACGCTTCACATCAAATACAAAGAGCGTAACAATGTGATTTTTATTTCGTCAGAATAGACATTAATCTAAAAACAGGAATATTATGAAAAATGCAGTTGCGGTTGTTGTTTTGGGAATTTGCGGAAGTGTCTTTTGCGCAACTTCCTGTTCGGACAAACAGACAGAAAAAGACTATACCGTATATGTAAATCCTTTTATCGGCACGGGCGGACATGGGCACACTTTTCCCGGTCCGGTCACTCCGCATGGTATGATCCAGCCCGGTCCGGACACACGGATCGACGGATGGGATGCCTGCTCGGGATATTATTATGAAGATTCCACTATTAACGGCTTTTCGCATACGCATGTCAGCGGTACTGGCTGTGCCGACTATGGTGACTTTCTGCTGATGCCTACTGTGGGAGAACAGCAGTATGACCCGCAGGATTACAGCTCGCAGACCTTGCCTTACGCATCTGCCTTTTCGCATGAAAATGAAGTGGCTGTGCCGGGATATTATTCGGTGTTTCTCGACCGCTATCAGGTGAAAGCGGAACTTGCGGCAACTCCGAGGGCCGCCATTCACCGGTATACTTTCCCTGAATCAGACAAATCGGGCTTTATTCTTGATCTCGACTATTCTATCCAGCATCAGACAAACCTCGACATGCAGGTGGAGGTGGTGAGCGATACGGAAATCAGAGGGCACAAGCTTACCGAATACTGGGCATTTGATCAGCAGCTCAGTTTCTATGCCAAATTCTCGAAGCCTTTTACTTATACAATTGTCCGGGATACGCTGGCCGACCCGAAAGGAAAGATGCAGCCGCGCTGCAAGGTTCTGTTGAACTTCAAGACAGAGAAAGACGAGCAGGTGCTTGCCAAAGTGGGCATTTCTGCCGTGGATATGGACGGAGCGCAGAAAAACCTGGAAGCGGAGATACCGGACTGGGATTTTGAAAAGGTACGGAGTGACGCGCACGATGCCTGGAATGGCTGTCTGTCGAAAATAGATGTATCGGCAAAGAACGAAACGGACAAGACCATTTTCTATACGGCTATGTATCATGCGGCTGTCAGTCCGAATCTGTTTACGGATGTTGACGGACGGTATCTCGGCATGGACCTGAAAGTGCATCAGGGTGATGCCGGTAAGCCGGTATATACGATATTCTCTCTTTGGGATACATTCCGGGCTTTGCATCCGCTGTATTCGATCATCGATCCTCAGCTGAACAATGAATTTATCAATTCGCTGCTTCTGAAGAACCGTGAAGGCGGAATTTTCCCGATGTGGGATCTGGCTTCCAACTATACCGGTACGATGATCGGATACCATGCCGCTTCTCTCATTGCGGATGCTTATGCAAAGGGAAATGCGGACTTTGATTTGCATGATGCTTATAAGGCTTGCTTGAGAGTGGCTGAATACGATACGACAGGAATCAAATGCCCTGCTGCTGTGCTTCCGCATCTGATGCCTATGGCCAAATATTATAAGAATGCGCTCGGTTATATCCCGTGCGACCTTGAGAATGAATCGGTGGCAAAGGCATTGGAGTATGCTTATGACGATTATTGCATCTCGGTTCTTGCCGAGGCAGCCGGAGATTACCGGAACAGCGAGAAGTACCGCAAGTTTGCCAAGGCCTATACGCTGTATTTCGATCCTTCTACCCGTTTCATGCGCGGGGTAGATTCAAAAGGCAATTGGCGCACTCCTTTTAATCCGAAAGCATCGAATCACCGGAACGACGATTACTGTGAAGGAAATGCATGGCAGTGGTCCTGGTTTGTTCCGCATGATGTGGAAGGGCTGGTTGAACTGATGGGCGGAGAAGATGCCTTTGCCGGAAAGCTGGACTCGCTGTTTACGGCAGACTCTACGATTGAAGGAGAACTGGTTTCTGCCGATATCAGTGGACTGATCGGGCAATATGCGCACGGAAATGAGCCGAGCCATCATGTGATTCATTTGTACAACTACATTAACCGTCCGTGGAAAACGCAGGAACTGGTTGACCGTGTGCTGAAAGAGCAGTACCGGAATGCTCCTGACGGCTTGTCGGGCAATGAAGACTGCGGACAGATGTCTGCATGGTATATCCTTAATTCGATGGGATTCTATCAGGTTTGCCCGGGAAAGCCGGTTTACTCTATCGGGCGCCCGATTTTTGACAAGGCGGAGATTCGCCTGGAGGACGGAAAAGTATTTTCTGTCGTTACGGAGAACAATTCGCCTGAGAATAAATATATTGCATCTGTTCTGTTGAACGGACAGCCTTTAAACAAACCTTTCCTGAACCATCGGGACATTGCTGAGGGCGGAACGCTTGAGATTCGTATGACCGGCCAGCCCACCCGATGGGGAGTCAAACCTGTAAAAGCTGAGTAATTATGAAAAAACATTTGTTGTTGTTTGTGTTTGCCTGCGTCGTTGCATTGGTGCAGGCAAAGGATTATGCGGATTATGTGAATCCGCTTGTCGGAACCCAGTCGACGTTCGATCTGTCGGCGGGAAATACATATCCTGCCATTTCTCGTCCGTGGGGAATGAACTTCTGGACTCCCCAGACCGGTAAGATGGGTGACGGCTGGCAGTACACATATACTGCTACCAAGATTCGCGGTTTCAAGCAGACTCACCAGCCGAGTCCGTGGATAAACGACTACGGCCAGTTTTCTATCATGCCTATGGTCGGGAAAGCAGAGTTTGATGAAGACAAGCGTGCCAGCTGGTTTGCCCATAAAGGGGAAACGGCGAAGGCTTATTATTATAAGGTATATCTGGCCGATTATGATATTGTGGCCGAAATGACACCTACCGAACGGGCCGCCATGTTCCGCTTCACTTTCCCTGAAAATGAGCATTCCTATATCGTGGTCGATGCCTTCGACAAAGGTTCTTATGTAAAGATTGATAAGGCGAATAATCGTATTTGGGGATATTCTACCCGCAACAGCGGAGGGGTGCCTGCGAACTTCAAGAATTATTTTGTGATTGAGTTCGACAAGCCGTTTGCTTATCAGGCGACTGTGGCCGACAGCATTGTTCGGACGGGTGTGCCCGAATCACAGGCTGACCATGCCGGTGCTGTCATCGGTTTCCGGACGCATAAAGGGGAAGTCGTGCATGCGCGTGTGGCTTCTTCATTCATCAGTTATGAACAGGCGGAGCAGAACTTGAAGGAACTGGGAGCGGATTCTTTTGACTGCTTAGTCGAAAAAGGAAAAGATGCCTGGAATAAGGTATTGAGCCGGATTGAAGTGGAAGGCGGAAACCTGGACCAGTATCGTACGTTCTATTCTTGTCTGTATCGTTCGCTGTTGTTTCCTCGGAAGTTTTATGAAATAACCTCTGAAGGAAAGGTAGTGCACTACAGTCCTTATAACGGACAGGTGCTTCCGGGCTATATGTATACAGATACTGGTTTCTGGGATACGTTCCGCTGCCTGTTCCCGTTGTTGAACTTGATGTATCCTTCCGTGAACAAGGAGATTCAGGAAGGGCTGATCAATGTGTATAAGGAAAGCGGATTCTTTCCCGAATGGGCAAGTCCCGGACATCGGGGCTGCATGGTCGGAAACAATTCCGCCTCTGTTTTGGTGGATGCATATTTGAAAGGTGTCAAGGTGGATGATGTGGAAACCCTTTATAAGGGACTGGTTCACGGAACAGAACACGTGCACCCTGAAATATCTTCAACCGGGCGGTTGGGCTGCCAGTATTATAATAAGTTGGGCTATGTGCCTTATAATGTCGGCATCAATGAGAATGCGGCCCGCACGTTGGAGTATGCATATGATGACTGGTGCATCTATCGTCTGGCTAAAGAATTGAAGCTCCCTGACAAGGAAATCAAACGCTTTGCAGAGCGGGCCATGAATTACAAGAACCTGTTTGATCCGGAGAGCAAGCTGATGCGCGGCAAAAACGAAGACGGCACCTTCCAGGCTCCGTTCTCTCCGCTGAAGTGGGGCGATGCATTTACCGAAGGGAACAGTTGGCATTACTCGTGGTCTGTATTCCACGATCCTCAAGGTCTGATTAACCTTATGGGAGGAGATGAGGCATTTGTAGCAATGATGGATTCTGTATTTTCTGTACCGCCTCTTTATGATGACAGTTACTACGGCTTTCCCATTCACGAGATTCGTGAGATGACCGTAATGAATATGGGAAACTATGCGCATGGCAATCAGCCTATACAGCACATGATTTATCTGTATAACTATGCAAGGCAGCCTTGGAAGGCGCAGTATTGGTTGCGCCAGGTTATGGACAGAATGTATTCTGCCACTCCTGACGGCTATTGCGGGGATGAGGATAACGGACAGACTTCTGCATGGTATGTATTCTCAGCGCTGGGATTCTATCCGGTTTGTCCGGGTACAGACCAGTATGTCATGGGTGCGCCTCTGTTCAAGAAGGCAACGCTCCATTTTGAGAACGGCAACAGCATGCAGATTGATGTGCCTGAAAACAGCTCTTGCAATTTCTACATTGAAAAGATGAATGTCAACGGAGAGGAGTATACGAAAAATTACCTGACTCATTCCGTCTTGCAGAATGGAGGACGCATTGAGATTTCCATGAGCAGCAAGCCCGACATGTCACGGGGAACGGCCCAAGAAGACCTTCCGTATTCTTTCAGTAATGAGATGAAATATTGATTCGCGATGAAATATTGGCATGCAGATATGAATATGAAAGAGAGAAGGAGTCCCATTACGTGGGTGCCTACGGCTTATTTTGCAATGGGACTTCCTTTTGTCGTGCTCAATATGGTGACGGTGTTGATGTTTAAAGGATTGGGAGTGGAAGATAAGCTGATAACTTTCTGGACCTCGCTGATCCTGCTTCCATGGACATTGAAGCCATTGTGGAGTCCTTTTCTCGAACTGTTCAGGACAAAGAAGTTTTTTGTGGTAGCTACGCAGCTGATTACTGGCGTAACGTTCGGTCTGGTTGCATTTTCGCTTAATCTGCCGCATTTTTTCAGTATAGCCATTGCCTTGCTTGCCGTCGTTGCTTTCAGCGGAGCAACTCATGATATTGCTTGCGACGGAGTTTATATGAGCGAACTCTCTTCTTCTGATCAGGCCAAGTATATCGGTTGGCAAGGCGCTTTCTATAATATAGCGAAGATTATAGCAACGGGGGGGCTGGTTTATCTGGCTGGCTATGCCATCGAATCTTTCGGCGGAAACGCGCAGAACGGAGAAATGCTTTTAGATGCAAGCCGTAAAGCGTGGATGCTGATAATGGCAATTCTGTGCGGAGTGATGGTCTTGCTTGGGATTTATCATTATTTCATGCTTCCGTCGACCGAAACGGGCAGAAAGGGCTCTCGGACCGTGAAGCAGGTGGGAGCAGAGCTTGTTGCTGTCCTGACAGATTTTTTCCGCAAAAGTCATATTGTCTATTATCTGTTTTTCATTATTCTGTATCGTTTTGCCGAAGGCTTTGTCATGAAGATTGTGCCTCTGTTCTTGAAGGCAGAAAGAAGCATGGGAGGTTTGGGACTGACGGAAAAGGAAATCGGATTGTACTATGGAACATTCGGCGCGGCTGCGTTCGTGCTGGGATCCTTGCTTGCCGGCTATTATATTTCGGCAAGGGGGCTGAAGAAAACCTTGTTCTCACTTTGCTGCATTTTCAACCTTCCTTTTGTGGTTTATGCTTTGCTGGCAACGTTTCAGCCTGAAAACGGATTGCTGATTTGCGGTGGAATCGTCTTCGAATATTTTGGATATGGATTCGGGTTTGTCGGATTGACTTTGTTTATGATGCAGCAGGTTGCTCCCGGAAAACATCAGATGGCACATTATGCCTTTGCTTCCGGAATTATGAATCTGGGAGTGATGCTTCCCGGAATGATGAGCGGATGGGTGTGTGAAATGTTGGGAAAATGGTTTGACAGGCCGGGCGGTTATGAACCGTTCTTCATTTTTGTTTTGATTGCCACGATACCTGCGTTTCTGATGACCTATTTTGTTCCGTTCAAGTATGCTTCTGACGGTACGTTGTTGGAGGGAGAAAAAGAATGATAATCAATCGTTAAAACAATAAGTATGGAAAAAATGAACATGCCTTGGGAAGAACGTCCGGCAGGATGTGCGGATGTAATGTGGCGTTATTCGGAGAATCCGATTATCGGAAGATATGACATACCTTCGTCAAACAGTATTTTCAACAGTGCAGTGGTGCCTTTCGGCAACGGCTTTGCCGGAGTGTTCAGATGTGATAACAAGGCAGTGCAGATGAATATCTTTGCCGGGTTCAGCAATGACGGCATTCACTGGAAAATCGAGCACGATCCGATCAGTTTCAAGCCTGGAAATACGGAAATGATTGAGTCGGACTACAAATACGATCCTCGCGTGACATGGATCGAAGACAGATACTGGATTACATGGTGCAACGGCTATAACGGCCCGACCATCGGATTGGGATATACGTTCGACTTCAAGGAATTCTATCAGTGTGAAAATGCTTTTCTTCCGTTTAACCGGAACGGAGTGCTGTTCCCTCAAAAGATAAACGGGAAATATGCGATGTTAAGTCGTCCGAGCGATAACGGACATACTCCTTTCGGAGATATTTATATCAGTTACAGCCCTGACATGAAATATTGGGGAGAACACCGTTGTGTAATGAAAGTGACTCCTTTCGAGGAGAGTGCATGGCAGTGTACGAAAATAGGTGCCGGTTCTGTGCCCTTTCTGACCGAAGCAGGCTGGCTGCTGTTTTATCACGGAGTGATTACGACCTGCAACGGCTTCCGTTATGCCATGGGAGCTGCTATTCTGGATAAGGAAAATCCCGAGAAAGTATTGTGGCGTACACGCGAGTATTTGCTGGGGCCGGCTGCACCTTATGAACTGCAAGGGGATGTGCCGAACGTTGTCTTTCCATGTGCAGCCCTTCAAGACGGGAAACGGGTGGCTGTATATTATGGGGCCGCTGACACGGTTGTCGGACTGGCATTCGGGTATGTTGACGAAATCATTGATTTCGTGAAATCGCATTCAATTATCTGATAATAATCTTGCAGCATGAAGAAACATGTATTGCTGGCCTTTCTGGCTGTTTGGTTCGTGGGAGAGCGGCTGGCCGCACAGGAGCCGGCTGACTACGTTGATCCGTTTATAGGAACAACGAACTTCGGAACATGCAATCCGGGTGCAGTCTGTCCCAATGGAATGATGTCTGTCGTTCCGTTTAATGTAATGGGGTCTGATGACAACAGATATGACAAGGATGCCCGCTGGTGGTCGACTCCTTATGAGTATACCAACAGTTATTTTACCGGTTTCTCACATGTAAACCTGAGTGGGGTGGGATGCCCTGAACTGGGTTCCCTTCTCTTGATGCCGACAACTGGGGAGCTGGATGTCGATTACCATCATTATGGAAGCAAATATGAGAAAGAGAGTGCATCTCCGGGGTATTATACCATTTCATTGACCAAATATGATATTCTTGCAGAGGCTACTGCTACACCGCGCTCGGGACTTGTCAGGTTTACTTTTCCTGAGGGCAAGAGCAACATACTGTTGAACCTTGGCGAAGGCCTGACGAATGAAAGCGGCGCTTATATGAGGAAAGTCAGTGAAACCGAGGTGGAGGGAATGAAGGTGCTTGGTACGTTCTGCTATAATCCGCAGGCTGTTTTTCCTATTTATTTTGTAATGAAAGTGAATAAAGTTCCGCAAGCTTCGGGTTATTGGAAGAAACAGCGCCCGATGGTTGGGGTAGAAGCCGAATGGGATAAGGATCAGGGGAAATACAAACTTTACACGAAATATGCAAAAGATATTGCCGGAGATGATATCGGTGCATGGTTTGCTTTTGATACGGAGAAGGGGGAACAGATAGAGGTCGCGATGGGAGTGTCGTTCGTAAGTATAGCAAATGCGCGTGAAAATCTGGAAAAAGAGCAGCATGGCCGTCATTTCGAAACAGTCCGCGAGGAGGCGAGGAAACGTTGGAATGATGATTTGGGACGTATCCTGGTGGAAGGAGGGACAGAAGAACAGAAAACGGTTTTTTATACGGGACTGTACCATGCGCTCATCCATCCGAATCTTTTGCAAGACGTGAACGGACAATATCCTCAAATGGAAGGGGACAAGATTCTGACCTCAAAAGGAAACCGGTATACCGTGTTTTCGCTTTGGGATACGTATCGCAACCTGCATCAGTTGATGACCTTGGTTTATCCTGAACGTCAGTTGGATATGGTGAGAAGCATGGTTGATATGTATCGTGAACACGGATGGTTGCCCAAATGGGAGCTGTATGGGCGTGAAACACTGACAATGGAAGGTGACCCGAGCATTCCTGTCATTGTGGACACCTGGATGAAGGGACTGCGTGATTTTGATGTTGATCTGGCGTATGAGGCAATGTATAAGTCGGCTACGTCACCGGGAAAAGAGAATCTGTTGCGTCCCGACAACGATGATTACATGAATTTGGGGTATGTGCCTCTTCGTGAGCAGTTCGACAATTCTGTTTCTCATGCGCTGGAGTATTATATAGCTGATTATGCATTGGCTGCATTTGCCGAAGCTTTGGGCAAGAAAGAAGATGCCAAGATGTTTCGTGAGCGTTCGTTGGGATACAGGCATTATTATTCGGAAGAATACGGAACATTCCGTCCCATTTTGCCTGATGGCAGTTTTTATTCTCCATTTGATCCCAGCCAGGGTGCCAATTTTGAACCGGTTCCGGGCTTTCACGAAGGAAGTGCATGGAATTATACGTTTTATGTGCCTCATGATGTGAAAGGGCTTGCCAGGCTGATGGGAGGAAAAAAGAACTTTGTCAGAAAGTTGCAGATGGTTTTTGATAAAGGGCTTTATGATCCGGCCAACGAACCGGATATCGCATATCCTTATTTGTTCAGTTATTTTAAGGGAGAAGAGTGGCGCACGCAGAAACTGGTGAAAGAACTTCTGGCCAAGCATTTCACGACAAAGCCTGACGGACTTCCAGGAAATGAAGATACGGGTACAATGTCGGGATGGGCTGTATTCAGCATGATGGGCTTTTATCCGGACTGTCCGGGTGTACCGGAATACACGCTGACTTTGCCTGCTTTTGATAGAGTGACGATAAAGCTGAATCCCCGTTATTACGGAAAAGAGAAGCTGGTTATCGAAGTAGCCAATCCGAAAGCAAAAGGAGATTATATTAAAGCTATCCGCTTGGGAGGCAAGAAATGCGGATATCGTATCTCGCATCGTGATTTGATAAGTGCCGGGCATCTCAGTTTCGAGAAAAAGCCTTAACATCCGGCAAACAGCTGCATTGGGAATTGCGGCAGCCTGCTTTTGATCGTCGGGGATATACAAAGCCTCTGTCTGATTGTCTGGGAACGAATTGACGCTCACAGCCAGTCAGATAGGGGCTTGCTTTATTCTTTGCATCAATCTTTGGATTTTTGTTCTTGTTTTTATCATTGAATGAATTTTTTATCGTACTTTTATCGTCGTTTCCCTATGTGTGTAAAAGTGAGGAAACCTATTAGGCTGTCTAACAATATAGTTTTAAATGATCGCAATGAAGTTTCGTATAGTTTTTCTTATATGCCTGTGGGGATGGATGGTTGGGAACAGTTCTGCCGCAGATCTTTCGTCTGTGGGTTTTACCCATGTTTCAATCAATGAAGGACTATCTCAAAGCACCATTTTCTCCATTGTTCAGGATTTGAAGGGAAATATGTGGTTCGCCACTTACGACGGACTTAACAAGTATGACGGATACGACTTTACGGTCTACCGTCATTCTTCTGATAATCCGGAGTATAGCTTGGCGAATGATATTGTGCGTGTTCTGGAGGTGGATGATGACGGTAAGATTTGGGTTGGAACGCAGAAAGGTTTGTCGTGCTATGATGAAGAACAGGACTGTTTCCGGAATTTCAGTCTTAAGCCGGATGTGCCGATGGTTGTGTCTGGTATAGTCGAATTGCCGGAGAAGAAACTTCTGGTCAATGCAGACTACCATGTGCAGCTTTTTGACCGTGCTTCTTGCAAGTTTCTGGAAAATGCTCTTCCAGAGTCATTAAGGAATTTGAAGGTTGCTTCTGTCAAGCTTATTGGCGACAAGGTTTATATAGGTACATACAGTCAGGGCATTTATGTTTATCATTTCAGGACCGGTATGGTCGAACGTTTTCCGCATTTTTATGCGGAAGTGCAGGTGCAGGACATGCTTCAGTCAAATGACTCGCAGCTTTGGATTGCGACGGAAGGTGAAGGCTTGTATGCCGTCGATCTGAAAACCGGAGAATTACGCCATTATTTGCATGAGGCAGGAAGTAAAAATGGCTTGAGCTCAAATTATGTCCGTTCGTTGTCTTTCGATTCGGAGGGCCGTTTGTGGGTCGGTACTTTCAATGACTTGAACATTTATGTTGACAAGACAGATTCGTTTGTTTCGTATACCAGCAGTTCGGTAGATCCCAGAAGCCTAAGCCAACGTTCGGTGAGGTGTATATTCAAGGATTCGCAGGGGGGCATGTGGCTGGGAACTTATTTTGGAGGGCTTAACTACTATCATCCGCTGAAGAACCGTTTTTATAATATCCGTCATGTTCCTTATCGGAATTCGTTGAGTGACAATGTCGTGAGTTGTATTGTGGAAGATGAGGACAGCAACCTGTGGATCGGAACCAATGATGGGGGAGTGAATTACTACAGCACAAAGACGGGCCAGTTTGTTTATTATCCGTTGAATACCGGGAAAACATTGTTGTCTAATATGGAGTCGAACAATGTGAAGGCCATTTATATCGACGAGAGACGTAATCGCGTGTATATAGGAATGCATGCCGGGGGACTGAAGATTCTGGACCGTGTTACCGGGCGGATTGACTATTTTAATATTTCTCCCAATGTTCCCGGCGACATTTATTCGCTTCTTTTTTATGAGGATGGCCAACTGCTGGCCGGAACGCTCGAAGGGCTTTACCTGTTTGATATGGAGCGCAGGACATTTGCGCTTGTGTCTTCGGATTCAAAAGGCAATTCAATTCCCCGGATGTCGGCTTTTGTCCTGTTTAAGGATTCATCCGGAAGATTGTGGATTGGCGGAACCGACGGGCTGCGGATATTCGGGACTGAGCATGAAGGAGTGAAGGGACTTTATAGCATGCCGTTGCCTTCGCCAGAGTTCTCGGCTGTTTCTGAAGTGCAATGTGTCTTTGAAAGTGCGAAGAAGGAAATATGGATTGCTACACGTTTGGGGCTGTACCGGTGGAATGACGAAAAGGAGGAGCTTGAACATTATACAACGGATGACGGACTTCCGAACAATGTGGTTTATGGTATAGAAGAAGATTCATATGGCTGCATTTGGATAAGCACCAATAAAGGCTTGAGCTGCTTCAATCCCAATACGGGGCGTTTCCGTAACTTTACGGCCAATGACGGGTTGCAGAGCAATCAGTTCAACACATATTCGCATTGCCGGACGAAAAACGGCGTGCTTTACTTTGGCGGGATAAATGGCATTACAGCGTTTCGCCCCGAACTGCTGCTCGATAATCCTTACGCTCCTTCTCCTGTCATTACCGGGCTGCGTGTGTCAAACCGGAAGATTATGCCTGGAGATGATACGGGCATTCTTTCCAAAAATATCTGCGATACTAAAAGTATTGTGCTCGATCATTCGCAGCGGATGTTCACGCTGGACTATGTGGTTTCAAACTACATTTCCGGACAGCATAACACGTTTGCCTATTGTCTGGAAGGTTATGACGGTGAATGGTTCTATAGTCAGGATGTGCGAAGTGTCACGTATACGAACCTCCCTTCCGGGAAATACCGTTTTCTTGTGAAAGCTGCAAACAGTGACGGAAAATGGTGTCAGAATCCGGTTGCCTTGGATATAACCATTCTTCCGGTCTGGTATTGTACGTGGTGGGCATGTCTTATGTTCGTTCTTGCCGGTATGCTTCTGCTCTATTGGCTGTTCAAGCATTGGGAGGACCGTAAAAACATGCAGATGAAACTTGAAATGGAACGCCAGGAGAAACAGCATCAGGAGGAGATCAGCCAGATGAAGTTCCGTTTCTTCATTAATATATCTCATGAGCTGCGGACGCCGTTGACATTGATTGTTGCTCCGGTGAAAGAGATGCTGACGAGAACGACGGACAAGTGGTTCCGTTCGCAACTGCAATATGTGGAGAAGAACGCAAACCGTCTGCTGTTTCTTGTCAACCAGCTTATGGACTATCGCCGGGCGGAATTAGGTGTCTTCAAATTGCAGGTGGGAAAGGTGAATGTTTACCGCCAGGTAAAAGAGAACTATCTGTATTACGAGAAACTGGCCAGAAGCCGCGGGCTGAATTACACGTTGCAGTCTGATTTGGAAGGCCGGGAGCTGCTTGTCGATTCCCAGTATCTGGATCTGATTGAAAACAACTTGTTGTCCAATGCTTTCAAATATACGCAGGAAGGAAGCATTGCGGTTCGTCTGACTTTGTCGGGAGCAGATATGCTGCTGGAAGTGAGTGATACAGGCGTGGGGATTCCTGAAGGAGTGCAGGGGCGTGTATTTGAACGCTTCTTCCAGCTTGAGAATACCCATATGGGAAGCGGTATAGGGCTTTCGTTGGTTCACCGCCTGGTGGAACTGCATCACGGGCATATTGAACTGACGAGCAAGGAAGGCAAAGGAAGTGTCTTTTCGGTTTATTTGCCCCAAAGTCCGGAAGCCTATTCGCCGGAGGAAATGAAGAAGGACGGAGAAGGTGAAACGGCAAAGCAGGTTTATTCCGTTAATTCAAAAGCGATGTTTTTTGCCGACACGGAAAGGGAAGCGGATAAGGCGGAAGAACCGGGAGAAACGAAAAAATACGGAAAGGTTCTGGTTGTGGAAGACAATGAGGACATCAGAAGATACTTGCGCGAAGGCCTTTCTGAACAATTTACGGTTGTTGAGGCTGGAAACGGGGAGGAGGCTCTGCAAAAGCTGAAGGAAGGTGATCTGGATCTGGTCATTACTGACGTTATGATGCCGGTGATGGACGGTATCAAGCTTTGCCGGCACATCAAGCAGGACTTGTCTACCAGCCACATTCCTGTGATTATGCTTTCGGCCAAAAATGACGTAAGCGACAAGATGGAAGGTTTCCAGATAGGGGCGGACGATTATATTTCCAAGCCCTTCTCGTTGTCGCTGCTGGTTTCTAAGGTTCAGAATATGATGCGTACACGCATCCGCATGAAAGAATATTACAAGAAGACCACTGAAATCCAGCCGGAAAAAATCACGTTCAATGCGATGGACGAGGAATTGTTGACCAGAGCAATGAATGTAGTGAAAGAAAACATGGATAACTCGGGCTTTTCTGCTGAAGATTTTGCGAAAGCGATGAACATGAGTCGCTCGAACCTTCATTTGAAGCTGAAAGGAATTACCGGAGAGTCGGCCGTTGAGTTTATTCGCAAGATTCGTATGAATGAGGCGGTTCGTTTGCTGAAAGACGGGCGATATTCCATTGCTGAGATCAGTACGATGGTAGGCTATAATACGCCTTCTTATTTTGCCCAGTCGTTTAAGAAGTATTTCGGTTACATGCCGAGCGAGTATTTCAAGCGGAACAAATGACATGAATGGAATATAATAAGTAAGTGTGCGAAATGAATGATATTGTCAGAAATACAGATTTTTACACAGATGAGCGCAGATTAAAAGCAGATAATCGGTACAATAACCTGCGAAATTCGCGTTAATCTGCGTTTCTGGACAGGCAGATTTTGTATAAACTAATTCTCAACATCTACTTATCAAATTTTATTAGCATTATGAAAGTGAAATTTATTACAAGCGTATTGTTCGCATGCGCCCTGGCCTTTCCGCAGGTAGGCAGGGCACAACACACCGAGTTTTGTCCCGGAGAAGTGTGGAGCGACACGGAAGGCAATCCGATCAATGCTCATGGTGGAGGTATTCTTTATTATGAGGGCACTTATTATTGGTATGGGGAATACAAGAAGGGAAAGACTGTCCTTCCGGAGTGGGCGACGTGGGAGTGTTACCGTACGGATGTGACGGGAGTAAGCTGTTATTCTTCGAAGGATCTGTTGAACTGGAAGTTCGAGGGCATTGTGCTTCCTGCCGTAAAAGACGATCCGAACCATGATTTGCATCCTTCAAAGGTGCTGGAGCGTCCGAAAGTGATTTATAACAAGAAGACCAAGAAGTTTGTGATGTGGGCGCATGTGGAAAGTGCCGATTACAGCAAGGCGTGTGCCGGAGTCGCAGTGTCCGATTCTCCGACCGGCAGGTTTGAATACCTGGGAAGTTTCCGTCCCAACAATGCCATGAGTCGTGACCAGACGGTGTTTGTGGATGATGACGGAAGGGCGTATCAGTTCTATTCTTCAGAAAACAATGCAACGATGTATATCAGTTTGCTGACAGATGATTATCTGAAACCTTCGGGACGCTTCACACGGAACTTTATCAACAAGTCGCGCGAGGCTCCGGCTGTGTTCAAGCATGAAGGAAAGTATTATATGCTTTCTTCCGGCTGTACAGGATGGGATCCCAATGCGGCAGAACTGGCTGTCGCTGATTCGATTATGGGGGAATGGAAAGTAATCGGGAACCCTTGTACCGGAAAGGATGCCGACAAGACTTTCTATGCACAGAGCACTTATGTGCAGCCGGTTGTCGGGAAAAAGAATGCCTACATCGCCATGTTCGACAGGTGGAACAAGACGGATCTGGAAAATTCGCGTTATGTATGGCTGCCTGTTGTGATCAGCGGAGAAAAAATTACGATTCCCTGGCATGAGAAATGGGGAATGGAGGTATTTGATGCCAAATTGAAATAGGCTTTTACTATAAGTAAATGTGCAAAATTAAATGAAACTGTTAGAAACACAGATTTTCGCAGATTAAAAGCAGATAATCAGCGCAATCATCTGTGAAAATCCGCGTTGATCTGCGTTTCTGAACAGACAATTTTGTATAAGCTAATTCTCAACATCTACTTAGAAACTGTTTTGAATTTCTCCAAAAAGTTTTTCTTGGCTTGATGTATTCGTTTTCGTGTGTGCTTTGGGCTATTTTTTGGTCTTTTCCGCTTCTGTTCTTCGTCAGATAGCCCGCTATCTTCCTCATCACACAAACGGAAATGCCTCAAAAACTCATCCCAAATCAGCACACGATAAATTCAAAACAGTTTCTTAAAAGCAAGGTGCATAACGCTTTATGAGAGGCCTTATGCACCTTATTTTCTGTCAGTTTATTCCGTTTTTTTCAGAAACCGTGTCCGGTCATAGTTCCGTTGGTTTTCTTTCCAATAATTCACCAGCCTGTCCGCTTCCTCTTTGGTCAGATGGATGACGGCGCCGTGCTTCGGGGATGTAAAGTTCGTGGTTTTCATCACACCTTCATTGAAGTGTCCCAAATTCTTGAAGTTTATGAAGTCGCTTGTTTCAGCGAATCCGAAATTGTGCGGATGGATGCTGAAGATATCGTACATAAGCACCCACTTGTCTTCTCCGATGCGTTTCCATACGTTGGGGGCTTCACAGGCCTTCGGTTCGAAATCATACCAGCGGGGATCGTATTCATAGCCTCCGTCCATCCGGCTGGAAACGGCTTGTTTGATGCCTCCGTTTCCGTCGTGCGCTACATAGAACAGGTGATATTTGCCGCCTGCTTTGGTGATGTCACCGTCAATGGCAGAGATGTTGTCCATCGGGTATTCAAACAGTATTTGGGGCATGCTTTCGATGCGGTTGAAGTCATCGTTGACATATACGTAGTAGAGGCGGTTCTGCTCATTCTTGAAGCGCATGGTGTAGTAAATCATCAGCCTCCCTTTTTCATCATCGTAGGCAACTTCCGGAGCCCATACGCATCCGATTTCTCCCAGTCCTGCCGAAAGCTGGTCGAAGCGTATGTTCGCTCTGCCCCAGTTGATCAGGTCCCACGACTTCATCAGGACAAGCCCTCTGTTGTTTCCCCATCCGTATGCTTCGCCGGGCTGTTCCCACTCCGTGTCACGGTATCCGTCCCGTCGGGCGAACACGTGCAGGTCGGTCATGGCAAGGTAGAAGGCACCGTCCGGTCCGCGGAAGATATGCGGGTCGCGGATGCCGTGCTGGCTGGCGATGGTGTCCCCGGCAAGCACGGGTTGTCCTTCGTTCACTGCGGTGAAAGTATATCCGTCGCGGCTTACGGCCATATAGAGTCCGTGCGTTTCGTCCCGATGGAACACCATCAGATAAGCCCTCATATCCTTTTCCTGCGGAATGGCATTGCGGTAGAGGAAGTTTCTGAAGGATGCTTTGCCTTTTCCGCCCGAGTAAAGTGCCGGACGGAGCGCATGGAAGCCCTTGTATACATTGTGGTTCAATGACGATACATCCAGATTTTCAGCAAGTACAGTCTGAATCGTAGTCCATCCCTTGCCGTCTTTGCTTGCGGATATTGTCAGCCTGTTCCCCTGGTTCAGGATTTTGGCGATGAATGTTTTTCCGAATATGTTGGGCTTTGTCAGAGGCTCTTTTTCGCCCCGATAGACGGTGAAGGTCTTTCCGTCTGAAACGATTCCGGCGTACGCCTTTTCGTTATAGTAGAGTAGGAGCCCTCCTTGGTTTCCTTTGCCGGTTGTGATTTCCACCTGTGTTTTGTAGCACTTGTCGGTGGCGGTGGCAAGCAGCAGGCGTCCGTCCGAAGGAGATTCCCCTTTCCCGCTTACCTCCAGCGTATTGTCCTTTATGCTCAGAGCGTTCGGGGCATATTCCTTCCAGAATGTCCATTGCAGGCCGAGCTGGGGGGTGCTGAAATCATCCGAGAGTTCCATGACCGCCTGTCCTTCCGGAAGGTCGGACGGAGCGGTTCGGGCCGTGCGGAACCATCCGTCAGATGTCCATTCAACCGGTTCGATGAGGGTGGAGCGTCCCAGCGTGTGGTAGCCGTTCGCGTAGGCGTGGTATACGATCCACCAGTTTCCGTCTGCATCATCCACCAGTGTGCCGTGCCCTTTCGACCACCACCTTTCTTTACTGCTGTAGGTATGCACTATCGGGTTGTAGGGCGAGTTCTCCCACGGACCGAAGATGCTTTTCGAGCGGGCGGCCACGCACATGTGGCTGGTTGCGGGTCCGGCAGTTCCGCCTTCAGCCGATACCATGTAATAATATCCGTCCTTCTTGACCAGCTTGGGAGATTCCAGGTACATGTCATTTCCTTCTGTAACCCAGTTCTTTGGATATTTCCATCCGTCATACACTTTCCGGCTTTCTCCGGCCACTTTCAGTCCGTCATCCGTCAGCGGAGTCACCCAGCCGTTGTTGGTGAACAGGTAGCGGTTCCCGTCCTCGCCCACCACATGTCCCGGGTCGATGCCTTTGATGTCGAGTCGGACAGGCTTGCTCCACGGGCCACGTATGTCATCGGCCCAGACCACCCAGTTCACTCCGTCTGAAGGATAATAAATGTAGTATTTGCCGTTGCACTTCACCAAATCAGGAGCCATCGCCGAACCTTCGTACTCGGGCACGGCCCGGCAGACAGGTTTCCAGTTTGCCAGGTTCTGCGAATGCCAGATGAGGAACCCCGGCGCGTAATAGAACGGAGAGTGCGTCATGTAATAGTCCTTTCCGTCGCGCAGAATGGTGGGGTCGGGATAGTCGCCCGGAAAGATAGCCTTGGGATAGGTCTGCGCCCAGAGTCCCATCCACATGAATAGCGGGAAGATGAGTGCCAGAAGTTTTCGCATAAATGTTTACGGTTTAAGCTCAAAAAAAGGCTTTCAAAGAAAGGTTGAACCTCGTTTGAAAGCCTTTATGATGGAGTGTCTTTTTAGAAAAGTTTTTTATCTTGCTGCAAGAAACAATGATTGTCCGCTGGCCGCACGTGCAGTGGCGAGTCCCTGCAAGTCGGGAGATACAGTCATTGGAGTGCCGTCCGCCTGTTTGAACGTGATGGTTCCGTCTTCGTTCATCGTAATCAGTTCATAGCTTTCGCCCTCAGAGGTGACGGCGTTCCATGTGCGGTTTTCTGCATTGTAAACCAGGTCCAGCGGCTTGTCTTCTTCGCCTTTCTTCGTTATGGTATACCCGTCTTCGTTGGTGCGTACCATGTATTCGCCGTTTTCGCCCTTCACGGTCTTTACCTTTCCGACATCAGCCAGCGGGTTTGAGCCCGACCAGAACTCCACGGAGTTCAGAACGATGACATCCGCTATATATGCCACTTCATACACCGGGATGAGGTGGAAGGCCAGAAAAACAACTTCGTTCACAAACTTATTTCCGATACTTTGGTTCCAATCTTTCAGGTTGTTCCAGAGCCCGAAGGAGCCGATGCAGGATGTGCAGAGCAGGCTTCCGCTTAATACGGCGCACAGAACTGTCATTCTTGTTTTTTTCATACGCATTCAAATTTTAATTGAGTTATAAGTCCGTTTTATATCTCGTTTTTTATGTATTGACAACAAAGTTAGAACTTAATTTGGAAATTGAAAGAAAAAAGCCGGAAAAATCATTATCTTTGTGCGTTTTTTTAGGATAAATATCAAATTAAAACATAAAATTAAAACATAAAATTAAAAGATGAAAGAACATATCCAGAAAAAGTTGAGCGATTCGAAGACGGCGCG
Source organism: Bacteroides gallinaceum (assembly GCF_030373775.1). Lineage (NCBI taxonomy): Bacteria > Pseudomonadati > Bacteroidota > Bacteroidia > Bacteroidales > Bacteroidaceae > Bacteroides > Bacteroides gallinaceum. Next base: position 56,264 of record NZ_JAUDEN010000003.1, read on the forward strand.
CTGGTCGGCCATGCTGATCGTTTCGTTTACAATGATGTGCGGTTACTTCTTGACCGATGTGATGTCCCCTTTGGAAAATTTGTTGACAACTCAGGGAAAGGTAGTGTACTTTACGGACGATACGTCGATGTCTGCTGACAGTCTGATAACCAAGGTGAAGCTTTTTTCAGCGGCAAGCGCCCTGTCAGAACCTGAACTGGCGGTGGAAAAGCTGGAGGAAGGGATGAACCTCAAGTATATGGATTCGGTTGACGGCATACAGACGGAGATGGAGAAGACGGTCAGTGCCGTGGCGAAAGGAGAAGGATGGTCGAGTACGGAATATGGATTCTTTTCCGGTGCCTATGGCATGATAAACGTGTTTCTGCTGATGCTTTTCTTCGGCGGACTGATTCTGGACAAGATGGGAATCCGCTTTACCGGTACATTGTCGTGCGGCTTGATGCTGGCGGGAGCGCTCATCAAATGGTATGCGTTGTCTACGGATTTCGGAGGCTCGATGCTTTTTGGAATGAACATGCAGGTGGCGCTTGCCTCTGTCGGTTTTGCGGTGTTCGGCATGGGAGCTGAAATTACCGGAATTACCGTATCGAAAGTGATCGTGAAATGGTTCACGGGCAAGGAACTGGCCTTGGCAATGGGGCTTCAAGTGGCTATGGCGCGTATCGGAACAGCGATAGCGCTGGGGGTAAGCCTGCCTGTCGCACGGATGATGGGGGCTGTTTCTTATCCGGTGCTGTTCGGAGCCATTGCCCTGTGTGTAGGTTTTGTTTCTTATATGGTATATTGCGTGATGGATCGCAAGGAGGATGCTTCGGAAGTTGCTGTGCGTCAGGAAGCGGGAGAAAAGGAAGAGGAAGGCTTCAGAATGGCCGACCTGAAGCAGATATTCGGCAGCAGGGGCTTCTGGCTGATCACGCTGCTGTGCCTGATGTTTTACGCCGGCGTGTTCCCGTTCCTCAAGTTCGCAACCAAGCTGATGATCTTCAAGTATGGCGTTCCCGAATCGTTTGCCGGACTGATTCCGGCTTTGCTTCCGTTCGGAACCATTTTGCTGACCCCCCTGTTCGGGTCGTTGTACGACCGTATCGGCAAAGGGGCTACGTTGATGCTTATCGGTTCGGTCATGCTTACCGTGGTGCATATTTTGTTTACCCTTCCAGTGCTCGACTACTGGTGGTTTGCCGTGATTGTGATGGTTGTGCTTGGAATCGCTTTTTCTCTCGTGCCGAGTGCCATGTGGCCTTCTGTTCCTAAAATCATTCCCTTGAAGCAGTTGGGTTCTGCCTATGCCATCATTTTTTACATCCAGAATATCGGTCTGATGGCTGTGCCTTGGCTGATCGGATGGGTGATCGACCGCTTTGCGACCTTGCGCGACGCTTCCGGAACCATTACGGGGTATGACTATACGGTTCCGATGGCTATCTTCTCTCTTTTCGGGCTGTGCGCAATCGTGATAGCCTTGATGCTCCGTTCGGAAGACGCGAAGAAACATTACGGGCTTGAGGAGGCCAATATAAAGAAATAAGGATATTTTTACCTCTTCACTCCAGTGAGGAGTTCGTATCACTGGAGTGAAGAGATTGCATCACTGGAGTGAGGAGATCGTATCACTGCAGTGAAGAGATAAAGATGACGGGAAGTTTTTCGGAGCTTCCCGTTGTTTTTTTATTGTCTGTTGTCGGCTCCCCACATCATCTTTTCCCTTAACGTGTTGAAAAAGGAGTGGTTGCACCGTTTCACGATGCGTATGAAGTATTCGGCGCGCCGGATGGTCAGTCGGGTTCCTTCCCTGCAGGTTTCGCTTCTTCCGTCGACGGAAACCCAGAAGTTATGGCTCCGGCTTTCTACGTCAAGGGTTATTTCCCAGTCGTCGCGCAGCACGATCGGACGGACGTTGAGGCTGTGCGGAGCTACGGCGGTCAGACTGATGGTGCCGCTTTGCGGAACCATGACCGGTCCTCCCACGCTGAGCGAATAGGCCGTAGATCCTGTAGGTGTGGCAATGATCAGTCCGTCGGCCTGATACACGTTGAGCGGCTCGTTGTTTATGTAGGCCCGGATGGTAATCATCGACGAACTGTCCTGTTTCAGCACGGCTATTTCGTTCAGTCCGTAGGGGTAGCCTTTCAGCACCTGGCCGTTGCTGGTGAGCTTGAGTACCCGTCTGGGTTCGGCGAGATACTTTCCGCGGTAGATTTCTTCAAAGGTTTCTTCCATCTGGTCGGGCGATATGGCGGCCAGGAATCCCAGCCGTCCGGTATTGATTCCGAGGATGGGTATTCCCTTGTTTCCTACCCGGCTGGCCGTTTTCAGAAAAGTTCCATCTCCGCCTACGCTCAAGGCCATGTCGGCATGGAAGTCGTTCCCGTCAAACACTTCCAGTCCGCCGAGGTCTGCCCGTGTGTGGTGCTTCAGGAAATAGTAGAATTCGCTGCTGATGCAGATTTGCGCTTCTTTCCGGCGCAGGATGTCCAGCAGGTTGGCTATATGTGCAGATTTGTGTTCTTGGTAAGTGTTCCCGAAAAGGGCGAACTTCATGTTTGGTTGCATATATTTTGTTGCTTTTATCAATCTTTTTAGGGGTGTTATGGCAAGTTTCTCGTAAAACCTGCTAACTTTGCATATCGTAGACGCAAAGATAGCAATTTTCGTGCAAAACGGATTTGCGTCTGCTGTATTTTGAACCATAAAAAGAGTGACGAACAAAATTGTCTTAAGGGATTATGATGCTTACTGTACTTGCGGCAGCCCAGGCTGCCGTTGAAACTGTAGCCGGTGAAAATCCGGTACTCACGCCTGTTACTGCCGGCGAACCTCAGATGAATCTTTGGGATATGGCCTGCAAGGGAGGCTGGATTATGATTGTGCTTGCCGTGATGTCGGTCATAGCGTTCTATATTTTCTTTGAGCGTGCGGTGACAATACGCAAGGCGGCAAAGGATGATCCGCTGTTCATGGACCGCATACGTGACTATGTGAAGTCGGACGACATGACATCGGCTCTCAACTATTGCCGGATGACCAATACGCCTTCCGCGCGTATGATAGAAAAGGGACTCAAACGCATGGGACGCCCTGTTTCAGACATCCAGGCGGCCATTGAGAACACCGGAAACATCGAGGTGGCGAAACTGGAGGACAAGCTTTCGATCATGGCAACCATTTCCAGCGGAGCGCCGATGCTGGGGTTTCTGGGAACAGTAACCGGTATGGTGCGTGCCTTCTGGAATATGGCGAATGCGGGAAACAACATTGACATCACGCTGTTGTCGAGCGGCATTTACGAGGCCATGATCACTACCGTGGGCGGTCTGATTGTGGGCATTGCGGTGATGTTTGCCTATAATCATCTGGTCTACCGCATAGATAAGGTGGTGAATCAGATGGAGGCAAAGACCATGGCTTTCATGGATCTGCTGAACGAACCAAACTCTTAAATTCTGAAGTATGTCATTGAAAAGAAGACAAAAAATATCGCCAGTGTTCAATATGTCGTCCATGACGGACCTCATTTTCCTGCTGCTGATATTTTTCATGATTACTTCGACAATGGTTTCGCCGAATGCCATCAAGGTGCTTCTGCCTCAAGGCTCTGAACAGACGTCGGCCAAACCGATGGCGAGGGTAATCATCGACAAGAACCTCAACTATTACGGAGCGTTCGGCAACGAAGATGAAATGCCGCTCGGGGTAGACGAACTGACTGCTTTTCTGCAGGAATGCGCGCAAAAGGAGCCGGAAATGTATGTGGCTCTTTATGCCGACGAGTCGATACCGTATAGGGAAATAGTGCATGTGCTGAATATTGCAAACGAAAATCACTTTAAGATGGTGCTGGCCACAAGGCGGCCGGACAAGAGTAAATGACCGGAATGAAACGAAGCAAGGTAACGGGAGTCGTATGTACGGCGGCGCTTCATTTGGCTGTGCTGGCGCTGCTTTTCCTTCTGAAGTTTTCTGTTCCGCAGGAGCAGGAAGAAGGTGGTGTGCCTGTTATGCTCGGCGATGCGGAATCGGGAACGGGGGAGGAAGAGGCTTATTCGCTGACTGAAGTGGATGTGATGCCTGCCCCGGAAGAGGCAAGTGAAGCGGAAGTGGACGACCGTCCGATGATTTCGCAGGAGGACGACTCGCCCATGAAGGTTGAAAAGGAAACCGAAAAGAAAAAAGAGGAAGCGAAAGAGCCTGAAACTGAGGCTGTGAAGAAGCCGAAGGAGAAGACTGAAGCCGAAAAGCGTGCCGAGGCGGAACGTGCCATGGCGCAGGCCGCTGCAAACAAGATAGCCGGGGCTTTCGGCAAAGGCTCGAAGATGGGGGCTGCGGGCGACGGACACGGGACGCACCGTCAGGGAAGTGCGGCAGGAAACAGCAGCGAAGGGAAGCCTTCGGGAACCGGCGGAATCGGAGTGTATGACCTTCAGGGGCGTTCGCTGGGTACAGGCGCATTGCCGGTGCCTGTCTATAATGTTCAGGATGAAGGCCGCGTGGTGGTGACTATCGTTGTTAATCCCGAAGGGGCGGTTATTCGCACAAGCATCAACAAGCGTACCAATACGGTGAATCCGGCTTTGCGCCGGGCTGCGCTGGAGGCTGCCCAAAAAGCACGCTTTAATGCGGTTGACGGAGTGGACAACCAAAGCGGAACAATAACGTATTATTTCAAGCTGAAGTAGAATTGTAGAATCTTATAAACATATGAATATGAAAGCAGTTTGTATTTTTTTGGCAGAAGGATTCGAAGAATCTGAGGCATTGTTGCCGTTAGACATCATGCGTCGTGGCGGACTGAGTGTGAAGACGGTTTCCGTTACGGGAAACAGGACGGTTGCAGGTGCGCATGCTGTTCCTGTAGTTGCGGATATGTTGTTTGAAGACCTGAAAGAGGATGACGTGGAGATGGTTGTATTGCCGGGCGGACTGCCGGGAGCTGCCAATCTGGACGCTCATGCAGGACTGGGCAAACTGATCATGGATTTTGCTTCAGCAAACAAGCCGTTGGCTGCTATTTGTGCGGCTCCGATGGTATATGGAAAACGCGGACTGCTGAAAGGCAAGAAGGCTACTTGCTATCCCGGCTTCGACAAATACCTGGAAGGGGCTGAATATACAGGCAACATGGTAGAAGCATGTGATAATTTCATCCTTGGCAAAGGCCCGGCTGCAGCTGCTGAGTTTGGCTTCGCTTTGCTGGCAAAGCTTGCGGGAGAGTCAAAGGCGCAAGAAGTTAAATCGGGAATGCTGTTTGCCTGATGAAAAAATACCTGATAGTTGTTGCAGGTGGCAAAGGTGTACGCATGGGGGGCAGTGTGCCCAAGCAGTTTCTTTCTGTGAAGGGCAAGCCGGTTCTTATGCGTACGCTTGAAGCGTTTTATTCCTGTAACAAGGGGATGGAACTGATTGTGGTGCTTCCGGAAGAACAGCAGTCCTGCTGGAAGCATTTGTGTGCGGAACATGGCTTTCATGTTCCGCATAAGGTTGCTTCAGGGGGAGAAACGCGCTTCCATTCGGTGAAAAACGGGTTGGAACTGATTCCTGGCGAAGAAGGTCTGGTGGGTGTACACGATGGTGTGCGTCCGTTTGTATCGGCCGAGGTGATAGCGGAGTGTTATCGTCAGGCTGAAAGCAGGGAGGCCGTTGTTCCGGTCATAGATGTGGTGGAAACAGTGCGCCGTCTGTTGCCGGACGGAGGAAGCGAAACGGTTCCTCGCAGCGATTACAGGCTTGTGCAGACTCCCCAGGTTTTTGCAGTGAAACTTTTGAAGCAGGCATACGCTCAGGATTATGTTCCCCAATTCACAGACGATGCTTCTGTGGTCGAAGCATTGGGGCATCCGGTGTATCTGGTTCCGGGCAACCGGGAGAACATCAAGCTGACCACTCCTTTTGATCTGAAAATGGCGGAGGCACTCATAAAAGACTGATGATTGATCTATCTACACGCGACATAAAGTTCTTGCAGGGGGTAGGACCTCAGCGTGCGGCTGTTCTGAACAAAGAACTGGGTATATGTTCTTTCAAGAATCTGCTGTATTATTTCCCGTATAAGTATGTAGACAGAAGCCGTCTGTATCTGATTCGGGAGATTGACGGAAATATGCCTTATATCCAGTTGCGTGGACGTATCTTGAGCTTTGAAACGTTTGGAGAAGGACGCCAGCGGAGGCTGGTGGGGCATTTTACCGACGGCACGGGCGTGATAGATCTGGTGTGGTTTCAGGGGTTGAAATACATTGAAGGGAAGTATAAGGCTAACGAAGAGTACATCGTGTTCGGCAAGCCTACTGTCTTTAGTGGACGCATCAATGTGGCGCATCCGGACATTGATCCTGCGGCAGACCTGAAGCTGAGCGAGATGGGGCTTGAACCGTATTATAATACAACGGAGAAGATGAAGCGTCACAGCCTGAACTCACATGCCGTCCAGAAACTGATGAAGAATCTTTTTGCCCTGCTGAAAGAAGACGCATTTGATGAAACGCTCAGTCCGTCGCTGGTGGCCGCCTATCATTTGATGCCGCTGACTGATGCGTTGCATAATATTCATTTCCCGCGTAATCCGGAATTTCTTCGCAAGGCGCGTTATCGTCTGAAGTTCGAAGAACTCTTTTACGTACAGTTGAATATCCTGCGGTATACGAAAGAGCGGAGAAACAAGTTCCGCGGTCTGGTGTTTGGCCGGGTGGGAGAGATTTTCAATACATTCTATTCAAAGAACCTGCCTTTTGAACTGACTGGTGCGCAGAAGCGGGTGATAAAGGAAATGAGGCAAGACATGCGCAGCGGCCGTCAGATGAACCGCCTGTTGCAGGGGGATGTGGGGAGCGGAAAGACGCTTGTTGCCTTGATGACCATGCTGATAGCCTTGGACAACGGTTATCAGGCCTGTATGATGGCTCCTACGGAAATTCTTGCAACTCAGCATTATGAAACCATCACGCGTTTCCTTGCCGGAATGGATGTGCGGGTGGAACTGCTTACAGGCAGCATTAAAGGGAAAAGGCGGGAAACGGTTCTGCGCGACCTGCTGACAGGTGACGTGCATATCCTGATAGGCACCCATGCGGTGATAGAGGATACGGTGGGGTTCTCTTCGCTTGGTCTTGTCGTGATAGACGAGCAGCATCGCTTCGGCGTTGCTCAGCGCGCCAAACTGTGGGCTAAGAATGTTTCGCCTCCCCATGTGCTGGTGATGACGGCCACCCCTATTCCCCGCACGCTGGCAATGACGCTTTATGGCGACCTTGATGTATCTGTTATCGATGAACTGCCCCCCGGAAGAAAGCCGATACAGACTGTTCACCAGTTCGACAACCGTCGTGCCAGTATGTATGCTTTCATGCGGAAGCAAATACAGGAGGGGAGGCAGGTTTATGTAGTGTATCCCTTGATTCAGGAAAGCGAAAAGATGGATATCAAGAACTTGGAGGACGGCTATCTGCATATTTGCGAGGCATTTCCGGAGTATAAAGTGAGCAAGGTGCATGGCAAGATGAAGCCGGTGGAAAAAGATGAAGAGATGCAGCGTTTTCTGCGGAATGAAACGCAGATCATGGTGGCTACAACGGTGATAGAAGTCGGAGTGAATGTTCCGAATGCATCTGTAATGGTGATTGAGAATGCCGAACGGTTCGGGCTGTCCCAGCTTCACCAGTTGCGCGGGCGTGTGGGACGGGGTGCGGATCAGTCTTACTGCATTCTGGTGACCGGCTATAAGCTTACGGAAGACACGCGGAAGCGCATTGAAATCATGGTGCAGACAAACGATGGCTTTGAGATTGCGGAGGCTGATCTGAAATTGCGCGGGCCCGGCGATCTGGAAGGGACGCAACAGAGCGGCGTGGCTTTTGACTTGAAGGTCGCTGATATAGCCAAGGATGGCCAGCTTCTGCAATATGTGCGTGATATAGCCGAAAGACTGCTTGACTCTGATCCCAACGGAGAACGTCCGGAAAATGCCATTGTATGGAGGCAGCTAAGAGAGCTGCGCAAGAAAAATGTAAACTGGTCTGTGATTTCCTGAGATTTCTTTGAGAGGTGTGCCGAAATGAAAATCAGCCTTTCATTCGGCACACCTCTTTCTGTTGGGAAATATGTTTATTCCATTTCTTCAGCCTGCGGCTGTTGGGGGAAGTCCGGATCGCTCAGAACGTGTTTGGCAAAATTATATCCTTCTGCCTTGTACACTCGCATCAGCGCTTCCAGCCGGTTCAGGAAATCACGGTAGTTCTTATGGGATGAACAAGTCCACTGGTTTTCTGACAAGGCAGCCCAGCGTGGAAGAACCATGTATTGTACATGGTCGAACGTCGCGATATATTCCGTCCACAGGTTGGCCTGTACACCGATGATGTGCTTGCTTTCTTCAACGGAGAGTGACTCCGGTATCGGACTGTATTCATATACTTTCTTGACCGGGATATAGCCGCCTATTCCCAGCGGTTCATTTTCCTTGTCTTTACTTTGCATATAATCAAAATAGAGATAAGTGTTGGGTGTCATGATCACATCGTGTCCGCTTTGAGCAGCCTGGATGCCGCCTTTTTCTCCTCTCCACGACATGATGGTTGCTCCGGGTATTGCGTTTCCTTCCAGCATTTCGTCCCAGCCGATTATTTTTCTTCCGTGTTTTTCAAGGAAAGAAGCCACGTGCTGCATTACGAATGTCTGAAGATACTGTTCCTTTGTATGGGTTTTGTCGCTTCTGATGCCTTCTGCCTTGATCCGTGCCTGACATTTGGGGCATTTTTCCCAGCGCACTTTCGGACATTCGTCGCCGCCGATATGGATGTATTGTGCCGGGAATACCTGCATGATTTCGGTGAATACGTCGTCGAGGAACTGAAGCACCTTGTCATTGCCGGCGCATAGAACTTCTTCGGATATTCCCCATTTAGTCCATACTTTATACGGGCCTCCTGTGCAGCCAAGCTCCGGATAAGCAGTCAGGGCAGCCTGCATGTGTCCGGGAAGATCGACTTCTGGAATGATTGTGATGTAACGCTCTGCTGCATACGCCACGATTTCTTTGGCTTCTTCCTGTGTGTAGAATCCTCCATAGGGCTTTCCGTCGAAGCGCTCCGGCCTTTCGCTCGCATGTCCGATCAGCGTTTCTTCACGTTGCGAACCCACTTCCGTCAGTTTGGGATATTTTTTTATTTCGATTCTCCATCCTTGGTCATCAGTGATGTGCCAGTGCAGGCGGTTCATGTTGTGGAGAGCCATCATGTCAATATATTCTTTTACTTCTTCGATTGTAAAGAAATGGCGAGCTACATCGAAGTGTGCTCCTCTGTATCCGAAGCGTGGACTGTCTTCTATTGTTGCGGATGGAAATTCCACGTTGCTTTTCTTTTCGCTTGCCGGAAGCGTTTTGCGCAATGTCTGTATTCCGTAGAATGTTCCGGCTTCCGAGGCTCCTTGAATGATTATCTGGTCAGGAGTTACTTTCAGTGAGTATGCTTCCGGATTATCAGATTCAAGGCCGATTTGCAGCAGTATGACGTTGTTGTCTTTCGCTTCAGTTGTGGTCTGAAGATTCAAATGCACCATTTTGCTGATGTATTCAGACAGGAACTGTGCGTTTCGTCCCATTTTTTCGTTGCCTTCCGGATAAACGATTTTCGTCCGGCTGTTTAGAACAAACGATTCACCCTTGTTTGCCGTTGTGTCTATTTGCTGCGGACAAGGTACAATCCGGTAGTCGGCGGTTGCCGCAGGCTGTTGGCATGAAGTGCCCCATAGTGAAAGGACGAAGATGCCGCCCAATAAAAAGCTTTTTTTCATGGTTGTGTGTTTTTAAAGTTAAATGTTGAGTCTTTCTGCAAATATAATGGATGTTTGTCATTGTGCCTAATGCTGAGGGGATAATAATGTGGATTTTTCTCGTCGGGATGGAGTGGTCAGTGGCAGGCAAATCCGTTTCTGCCGTTTTGTCTGTGAGGCCTTGAACTTTTTCCGGCGTTGTTTTTTTATATTGTCTTAGAAATGAAATAGGAGGTATAATTGGTGCGTTTTTTTGTATAAAAGATGATATTTTTCATTTTGCTTCAACAAAAGTGACAGCCTTTAAAACAAAATTGATATTGTGAATACATATTTGTCTAAAACAAATACAAACCGATGGAGATGAAGGTTTTATTAAATCTAAATTTGTATCATAAGAATTAAATGATTTATTAACCAATAAAACTATTATGAAAAAACAGTTTTTGTATCTGTTCGGGTTTTTGGCTTTGACGGCTTGCACCGATGATGAGGATGTTTTTAGTGGTGGAGAAATTGCGGAGCCGGTAATCACTCCCGAGAACAAACCGAACGATGTGGTGACAGGAGATGTGTTTGCCAAACTCAATCTTGATTATCCAGGTCTGGAAAAAGTGAAACAGCACTATGAAGCAGATGAGCAGTATTATGCCGCTCTTGCTTTATTAGACTATTACCGCAACCGGAACATATCCAATCCGGAAGTAGACCTGATAACTCCTTCGATTTCTGCGACCGACCAGCGGATTGCTGACCAGGCTTTGGAGCATCGTTTTCGCAGTGCGTCTTTTGTGGAAGATGAAGGGACGGGAAATGTGGATAAGGATCATTTGGACGAAGATGATACTTATTATCTATTTGACGATGCGGATGGGAACATTAATTGGAACATGGAACCGGAAAATACGGGGCGTGAGTTTCGCTATCAGACCCACAGGCACCAATGGATGGAGCCTCAGGCCAAAGCTTATCGTATAAGCCGGAATGAGGAATACGTCCGTTCATGGATAGAGGTATATCAAGACTGGATGAATGCTTTTCCGTGTCCAAATGTGTCTTTTGAAAATCCTAAAATAGACGATATGGATCCCTCGGACACTTATCAGTGGAAAGGGCTTCAAACGGCGGAGCGTGTGCTGACGCAGACCAATATTTTACCTTACTTTATTTATTCGGATAATTTTACGCCTGAGTGGTTGACGACTTTCTTGAATATGTTTGCAGATCATGTCGAAATGATTCGTTTGAATTATTACATAGAAGGTAATATTCGTATTACACAGGCTCAGGCCGTGGCTACGGCTGGTGTACTGATGCCCGAATTCAAGAACTCCGAAGCGTGGGTCGATGAGGGATGTCAGATTCTGAATGAAGAGCTTGACAAGCAGTTCCTTGATGATGGTGTCCATGCTGAGTTGGACTTTTCTTACCATATTGCAGCTGTTTCAGATTTTCTTTCTGTGTATAATTTGGCGCAGGTGGCACAATCGAATGGAAAGTCAATACCATTGCGTGATGATTGTCTGACAAGACTGAAGGCATCCATGAATTTTGTCAAAGACATGACTTATTTGTCTGAAGAAACAAATAATTATGCGATTGATAACTTTAATGACACACGTTCGGCACGTTTCAGAACAGCTATATCCAGCCGTTTGAATGATTATTCCAAATTGTTCCCTGAAGATAGGGAACTTGAGTGGATGGCAACGAAAGGAAAAAGCGGTACGGTGCCGTCTTATCTGACAAAGGCGTATAAGACTAGCGGATATTATATTTTGCGTAGCGGATGGACGAAGAATGATTTGATGATGGTGCTGAAGAACAATTATGATCCGGAAGACCATTGGCATTGCCAGCCGGATAACGGCACTTTCGGAATTTATCGTAAGGGGCGGAGCTTCTTTCCGGATGCCGGGTGTTTTGCATACGATGAAGGCTATAATAACACCAAACGTGCGGAGTATCGTCGTACACTCATGCATAACACGATGACTCGTTTCGATGATAATATTGAGGCTGGACATCGGCTGGGAAAACTTTTGAAGTTGGAAACAACTTCTGATAACACGGATGTCCTTGTGACCGAAAATAACTCTTATGAAGGGATTACACACCGTCGCACAGTATTTTTTGTGCAGAAGAAATTCTTTGTGTTGGTAGATGAGGTCTATGGCACAAGCAAGGATAAAGTGAAACTTAATTTCCACATAAAAGGTGCCGATGGAACTAACGTAGTGTTTCAAGATTTGGCAGACGATTATCAGTCTGGGATGTATACAAAGTTTGATGACGGTAATAACATGCTTGTCAGAACATTCTTGCAGGAACCGCCGAAGAATGCCAGTGATTTCAGCGTGAAGAAATTGGAAACTAAGTATTCCAATGACCAAGGGCAGGAAAGTGGAGACCGTACAGGTTATCAGATTACAACAAGAAAGGTGCAGAATGGAACAACTCGTTTCGTTTCGGTTATTTATCCGATCGATGGACAATACAATGATGGAATGACGTTTGATGCGCAGTTTACGGATGTGCAGGAGTCAAACGGTAATCCTGTAGGTGCCTGTGTGAAAGTAACGGCGAATGGTGAAACTTACGACCTTTCATATACATTGTAATAACGAAATTCATTAACAAACATTTTAATACAATGAGACTGAAACATCAACACATCTCATCGGGATTTATGGCAATCCTGATGTTTGTCTTTACAGCGGTGACTTTTTCCTCCTGTGAGGATACGGAAACTGTCGATAAGTCTGGGTTTGCGTTGCATTATACCAGCCTGACTGATATCGGCCCTTCCATGACGGGTGTAATCGCAAGCCCTTCTTATAAAGGGTCGGCTCCCTATGATTTTGCCATTACCGGAATTACATTCGGTGACGAAAACGAGGCATATACGGGTGATTGCTTTACTATTGATGCGGCTGTGGGGTCGATAGAGGTCAGAAATACGGAAAATATTGCCGTTGGCACCTATCGTATCTCTGTGTCGTGCATGTCGGCCGGAAGTTTTTATTCATTCCCGGATATTGTGGAAGTGAATTTCCTGAAGCCTGTCCCTGACGGAATTGTAGTTGAGCCGAATCTGTTGACCGCTGATTACAATGATATTCTTGATGCAAACAGCGAAGCAGAAATGCCGACAGCGCAAGTAACAACGGATAACTCTGCAGAGCATATAACCATCACAGGGTATGCCATATCCAACGTGCGCCGTGGGGATGTGATTTATGACAATACGGCTAATCCGCTTTTTGCTATATCGGAAACGGGAGAAATCTCCATTGTGAAAGGACATGACGAAGCAACTGAAACGAATTTGGTTCCCGGTGTATATACGATTGATTTGAAGTTGAATACACGTGCGGCTGATGCGAACAGTGAATTGGGTATTTATACGGATGCGTTGCAGGTGAATGTCATTTCTGCTCCGCGCGGCTTAAGTTATGCAGACGGCTATGTAGAAGCCGGTGACGGCACATCAGAACATCCGATGAGAGGATTCACCAGCGAAGCTCCTGTTTTGCGCGGATCTGCAGAAGGTGCGAACTATGCCATTGTTGCAGTAAAGAGGAATGGTGTGGAAGATGAAAGCGCGATGGCTAAGTTCAGCATTGATGCAGCAACCGGAATCATTACTATTGGCGATGATCATGGTTTCGTGATTGATGACGTTTATACGGTAGATGTTAGCGTAACTAATGCGTATTCTGCTGAAGGAGAAGTGTACGTTGGAGAAGATGCGTTGACGGTTACAGTGGTAGATTGGGTGAGCGCACCGATATCTTTGTCTTATGGCAACGTGAGTGCCCAACGTCTTATTGAGTTTACTGCATCTCCGGAATATGAAGGAGGTACGACTGCATTGGTTTATTCATTTGATAACCTTGATGAAAGTCTGGCGGATTATTTGTCTATTGATTCGGAAACCGGCGTGATTTCAGCTGCGCAAATGCATGAAATAACTCCGGGTGATTATACGGTTGTAGTGAAAGCAAGCAATTTTGTCGGTGAAATTACCGGAACAATGAATCTGCATGTGGATGAACACCCGTGTTACTTCACTTATATCCGATATGGAAACAATCTGGGCTTGGATGAAACAACTGAAGCCAGTCAGTTCCGTTTCCATAGTCTTAGCGAAATACAGAGTATGGGAACTATTGCTCCTAAAACAGACTTTAATCCAGATGGTGGAGCTACTTTGACATGGAGTAGTGAAGCTAAATTTCAATCTGCAGGTATTAGTATCGATCGTAACACTGGGGTTCTGACTTTAGGAACAACTGAGGCTAATTTTGCCAGAGAGATGCCGATAATTTTTGTGACAGCAACGGCTACATTGGATGATTTCTCTTACTCGCATGTGGTACCTGTATTCTTCCATTATGCGAAAGAAGTTAACGGAATCACTTTAGAATATACTCCGTTCGTATCTCGTACAAGTCCTAGATTGGGCGGTCGTTCAAGTGTGCCGGTACTTGGAGGAGCGGATGCTTCTAACTTTTTGATAGATTACCGGAGAAGTCCCCAATATTGGAACTTGAATGGTGAGAGAAGTGACGGGACACCTCATGAAAGCGGTGCTATTGCGGACAACCAATTCCTAACAAATTTGTGGACTACCTATGGTGCAGGTACAGGGTCGAAGGATCCCATGGGATTCTTTAGAGGAACTGATATTGATCATAGTAATTTGTCTAGGAAATTAGGATATGTGGATAACACATCAGGAAGTTCAAACAAATACTCTGTTGTTGTCAATCCGAATTTATGGAATGACGATGGTTGGGCTGATGGCGTGTTTATGATGACAATGACTTTTACAGTTGATGGAAACATTAATAATGTGAATGGTGGAACAGAAATTCGTCCTATAGCCATCTGGCTTGACAAGAGTTTAAATTGATAAGAGAAAATAAAAAATCTCCGGTATATTCTTTCCGAGAAGTTTTCGGTAGGTGAAGAATATCAAGGGACAGGATGCCGGAAAGGGCCGGAGATTTTGAAACCGTTTTCTTTATAATAAAAACAATTAATGAAACGATTATGAATCATATACATTTATCAAATTCAACAGGCCGGAAGTTTGCGCTTACACTTTGCGCATTGCTTCTTACAGTCTGTGTGTATGCTCAGAAAACATTGAACGGTGTGGTGCTTGATGAGCAGGATATGCCTTTGATAGGGGCTACAGTGGCATTTTCCGGAAAAACGGGAGGTACGGTGACAGATATGGACGGAAAGTTCACGTTGAAAGTGAAAGTGGGGGACAAACTGACTTTCTCTTACATCGGCTATCAGACAAAGACAATGACTTTTAAGGGACAGAATAATATTACTGTTCGTCTGGAGCCGGACAACAAGTTGCTGGATGAAGTGGTTGTTGTCGGTTATGGTTCGATGAAGCGCAGCGATTTGACGGGATCGGTTGCTTCTGTCCGCGGTGAAGACTTGATAGGCTATCAGAGCAGCTCGGTTGCCGGAGCGTTGGCAGGCCAGGTGGCTGGTGTGCAGATCACGCAGACTGACGGAACGCCGGGTTCGGGATTCAACATCAACATTCGCGGTGTGGGAACCTTGACGGGCGACGCTTCTCCGCTTTATATTGTGGATGGCTTTCAGGTGGATGATATCGAATACCTTTCAGATGCAGATATTGAATCGATTGAAGTGCTGAAAGATGCTTCTTCTTCTGCTATCTATGGAGCACGTGCGGCAAACGGTGTGGTATTGATTACTACCAAGCAGGGAACGGTGAGCAAACCGACAGTCACTTATAACGGATCGGCTACCTACCGTCATATTTCAAAGAAACTGGATGTGCTCAGTCCGTATGAGTTTGTAAAGCTTCAAGGAGAAATCAACTCACAGTATCTTAACACCTATTATAGAGAAGGAAACGATGACGATGGCAATCCTTACCGTTATCAGACGTTGGATGATTATATAGGTGTAGAACCGGTGGACTGGCAGGATGAAACGTTCAATCCGACTTGGTCGCAGTCGCATAGCGTATCTCTTACCGGAGGTACTGATCAGAGCAAGTATGCAGGAACTTTTTCACGTTATGTAGAAGAAGGTATTTTTAATAACAGTGGTTTTGACAAGACGACTTTCAAACTTCGTTTTGACCAGAAACTTTCAAAGAGCTTGTCGTTTAATGCACAGGTGAACTATTCTATGACTAACCGCAGGGGACAGGGTACATCGGGAGACAGCGGGCGTTTCAACATGTTGGCTCAGATTCTTACCGCACGTCCTACTGCAGGTCTTCGTATGACGAACGAAGAGTTTCTTGCTACTGCCATTGACCCGGAACTGCTGGAAAGCGGCGAAAGTTTGGCGCAGGTGAACCCTGTGATGCAGACAGAAAATGTGACAAACAATAGGAAAGCTGAAATGTGGTCGGGAAACGCAGCTGTTAAATGGGAGATTATCAAAGGCTTGACTGCCAATGTTTCAGGAACGTATCGTACGACCAATACGCGTGCTGATGTCTTTTACCATGACGGATCCAAGGAGGCTTACCGTAATGGTCAGAGTCCATACGGACAAAGCCAGATGACTCGTGAGGTAAGTTGGACAAACAGCAATACCTTGACGTGGAAACAGAAAATCAAGAAGCACAGCTACGATGTGATGCTTGGTCATGAAATTGTATTCAGAGGTACAGAATATCTGTTGGGGCAGTCGATGGATTTCCCGTTTGACAATTTAGGAAACGACAATCTTGGTGTAGGAGCTACCCCGAGCCGTGTCACTTCAAGCCGTTCGGACAATAAGCTGCTTTCTTTCTTTGCCCGTGCAAACTATAATTATAACGACCGTTATCTCTTGACGGCGACAATGCGTGCCGATGGTTCTACCCGGTTCTCTGCAAAGAACAAGTGGGGATATTTCCCTTCATTCTCTGCTGCATGGCGTATTTCGGAAGAAAACTTCATGAAAGGCATTGACTGGATTTCAAACATGAAACTCCGTTTCGGATGGGGATTGGTTGGTAATGACCGGATTTCCAATTACCTTTCACTCGACCTCTATGAAACAACAAAGTATGGCGTGGGCAATCAGGTTGTGACCGTTTTAACGCCGAAGCAGTTGAGGAACTCCAATCTGAAATGGGAGGCTTCTTCTACTGTGAATCTCGGCCTGGATCTGGGTTTCTTTGACAACCGCCTGAATGTTACTGCCGACTTCTTTATCAAGAATACGAAAGACCTGTTGCTTGCACAGTCGTTGGCGCATGTAACTGGATTTGAATCTCAGATGCAGAACATCGGTAAAATACAGAATAAGGGTATAGAACTTAGCCTTACAAGTTCGAACATTGAACGGAAAAATTTCACTTGGCAGACCAATTTCAATATTTCGTTTATCCGCAATGAGCTGAAGGCTCTTGCTGACGGTGTGGATGCCATGTATGCACGTTCCGGTTTCGACAGTAACTTTACGGCTTACGACTATGTAGCGATGGTAGGCGAGTCGCTTGGCCTGATTTACGGTTATGAGTTTGACGGAATCTATCAGAGCGATGACTTCTATACAAGCGCTTCTACCGGTGAGCTGATTCTGAAGCCGGGAGTAACAGACAACCAGCGTTACACTGAAGGAGTGGAACCGGGAGTCGTAAAATACAAAGATCAGGACGGTGATGGAGTAATTACGACAAATGACCGTACGGTAATCGGCAATGCACTTCCTAAATGGTATGGAGGTATCACCAATACATTTAATTTCTATGGCGTGGACTTCAGCTTCATGTTCCAGTTCAACTATGGAAATGATGTGTATAATGCAACCAGACTGTTTGCTACTCAATCTCGCTTGGGACGTAAGAATATGCTGGCTGAGGTGGCAGACCGTTGGAGTCCGACCAATGCTTCAAATAATGTGCCGAAATATGACGGATATATAACGAATGATGTGTATTCACGCTTTGTGGAGGACGGTTCATTCTTGCGTCTGAAGACGATGACATTGGGCTATACTTTCCCGCGCGAATGGACGAAGAAATTTAAGGTTTCCAAACTGCGTGTATATGCTCAGGCACAGAACCTGTTCTGTATCACCGGTTATAGCGGCTACGATCCGGAGGTCAGCATGGCAGCCAGCAACCCGATGACTCCGGGACTTGACTGGGGAGCTTATCCGAAGAGCCGTATCTTTACTGTTGGACTTGATTTACAATTCTAAAAAACAATCGAACGATGAAAAAGAAATATCTATATACGATGCTGTTTGCTGCTGCTTGTCTGACAACAGTTGCTACGTCATGCTCCTTGGATGAAGAGGATTATGTAGACATCGAAAAGAACAATTATATGAACGACGCGAGTGAGGCGGAAACCGTGCTGCTTGGAGTATATCAGGCCGGAGCGGTTGATGCTACTTATGGGATGAACTTGTCTTTTTATCTGAATATGGGCACGGACTGCGAACAGGTGGAAGGAAGCTCTACAGAGAACTTCCGTATCGTTCCGACCAATGCTTATCCTACCACTCAATCAGATATCCAGAATACATGGGAGGCCCTTTATACGGGTGTTTACCGTGCCAATGACTTCTTGGAACGTTTGTCTGTCAAAATGGAAAGTTTTGAGTCGGAGGATGACAAGAATCTTGCCGCTATCTATTTGGCGGAAGCCCGTTGTTTGCGCGCTTTGTATAACTTTGAGTTGGTGCGCCGTTTTGGAAACATTGTATTGATGACCAGTACGGCCATGTCAGACCAGCATCCCTCTACCTTTGTGCAGGAGGATCCGGTGAAGGTATATGAGTTCATAGAGGCAGACCTGAAATATGCTATAGAAACGCTTCCGTATGCAACGGACGACACTTATCGTGAAAGTAATGATTTTCGTTTTTCAAAAGGTGCGGCAATGGGTTTGCTGGCAAAAGTTTATGCAACATGGGCTGGATATCCCATCCAGGATACTTCGAAATGGGAGCAGGCTGCCAATATTGCCGGTCAGTTGATAAATTCAGGAAAGCATGATTTGCTGGCTGATTTTGAACAGCTTTGGTATAACACGTGCAACAGTATCTGGGACCCGACAGAAAGCTTGATTGAGATCTCTTTCTATTCTCCTACTGCAAGTGCTTCCAGCGATCCTGTAGGACGTATCGGAAAGTGGAATGGGGTAAGAGCGACTCAGATAGCAGGTACGAGAGGACGTTGTGCGGCAAACGATAAAGTGGTGCATTCATTTGTGCTTGACTGGAGAGCGGAAGATGGTATTGGTATGACGACAGACGGAACTAACAATGTTTATACGTATGAACCGGAAGCCGGTACACCGGGATATGACTGCCGTCGTCCTCTTTCGATCGCTAATTATCAGTATAATGATGACTATGTGCTGTGGACAAAAACATCCAGTATTACGGATGAAGTGGCGGCTCAGAATGATCTTAATCCGGATGCCGGACAAAGGTATAAACAGAATTATACACCTGCAAAGTGGGATATTGAAAAATACACTCAGGCTGCCAATGTTGTCATTAATGATGATAAGTCGAATGTAAACTGGTATGTGCTCCGTTATGCTGATGTGCTGTTGATTTATGCCGAAGCGTTGAATGAATGGAAAGGGGGACCGACTGACGAAGCATATGCGGCAGTAAATAAAGTGCGCCGCCGTGCCTATAATGATACCAGTCATGACCTTGCACAAGGAATGGATCAGGCTGCTTTCCGTGAGGCTGTCCGCAAGGAACGCAAGTATGAGCTGGCGTTTGAAGGACACCGCCGCCTGGATCTGGTACGTTGGGGCATTTATTATGAAACCATTCAGGAAACTTATGACAAGTTGATGAACTGGTGGCCGGATGCCAACTATGTGGTTTACAACTATACGGTGAAAGGCAAAAACGAACTTTGTCCCATCCCGCAGCGCGACATGGACTTGTGTACCCAGTTTGAGCAGAATCCCGGCTGGTAATACAGAAGTGACATAAATTTCAACAAAATTGAAGATTCTCCCGGCTTTTCTGACAGTCGTTTTGACATTTGAAGTCAGTTGTTTACAGCAGAAAGCCTAACTTTGTAATAGAAGGAAACAGGAGAATCTTCAATTATTAACATTAAACTTAAAAAGACGAATGAAAAGACATTTTGTTATTCTCGCTTCTGCAGCTTTGACTTTTGCTGCTTGTCAGAATGCACCCAAGGAGGATTACAGTTGGATTAAAAACAGTTTGGATGTGGCTTCTGCTCAACTGATGCAGACAGCGGAGGAAATTGATGGAACTGGCAAGTTCCCCCGGTCAATATGGACAGGCTATACAATGGATTTCCTTTGCAGTCAATTGGAACGTGATTCCGCTACTTTTAAAGATTCATTGCGGATAAATCCTGCCGCCGACAAACTCGGAAAGCTTCGCCTTTGTAATGTATATGACTGGACAAGCGGATTCTTCCCCGGCACGCTGTGGTATGCATATGAACTGACGGGCAATGACTCACTGAAGACAGAAGCGGTCAAGTATACGAATCAGTTGAATCCGGTCCGCTATTATGGCGGAACGCACGACCTGGGCTTTATGGTGAACTGCAGTTACGGAAATGCGCGCCGTCTGGCTCCGAATGACACCATTGCCGCTGTCATGACTGAAACGGCGGATAATCTGTACAAACGTTATAATGATTCAATCGGCTGTATTCGTTCGTGGGATTTCGGCGCATGGAATTTCCCTGTGATTATCGATAATATGATGAATCTGGATCTCTTGTTTACGGTCAGCAAGATGACACGCGATTCTAAATATAAGGACATTGCCGTAAAACATGCCAATACGACCATGCACAATCATTTCCGTCCGGACTACACCTGCTGGCATGTGGTGAGCTACAACGATGACGGTACGGTAGAAAGGAAGCAGACTCATCAGGGGAAGAACGACGATTCTTCTTGGGCTCGCGGACAGGCATGGGCTGTGTATGGATATACTTCCTGCTTCCGTGAAACAGGTGACTCGACTTATCTCGACTTTGCCTGCCATATAGGCGATATGATTATGGATAAGGTGAAGACCGATGATGCCATTCCGTATTGGGATTATGATGCTCCTGTCACTCCGGAAACTCCGAGGGATGCTTCGGCTGCGGCAGTTACCGCTTCCGGAATGCTGGAACTGAGCACAATGGTTTCCGACGGACAGAAATATTTTGACTATGCCGAAAAGATTCTGAAAAGTCTGTCATCGCCTGCTTATCTGGCAAAACCGGGCGAGAACTGCGGATTTATATTGATGCATTCTACCGGATCGCTTCCCAACGGATCAGAAATTGATACACCGTTGAATTATGCCGATTATTATTATATGGAGGCACTGAAGCGTTATATGGACCTGAAAAAACTAACCTATAAAGATCTTAAATGATTATGAAACTGAATTTGAAGACCGTGGCGATGGCTGTCGTTTCATGCTTTGCTTTGGGACAGGCTATGGCGCAGGAACTGAAGACTGAAGTCTTTTCTTTGCTTAATCTGGATTATCCCGGACTGGAAAAGGTGAAGGCTTTGCATAATGAAGGAAAAGATGCTGATGCGGCTAAAGAACTGCTGGATTATTACCGTGCCCGCACAGGTGTGAAAACCCCGGACATCAATCTGAAAAGCATCAAAATCAGCAAGACCGAACAGCAGTGGGCGGACGATGCCTTGCAGCATACTTTTTTTGCGCATAAGGGATACCAGCCTTCATTTAATTACGGAGAAGACATCGACTGGCGCTATTGGCCGGTAAAGGATAATGAACTGCGCTGGCAGCTTCACCGTCACAAATGGTTTACTCCGATGGGGAAGGCTTACCGTATTTCGGGTGATGAAAAATATGCGGAAGAATGGACCAGACAGTACATCGACTGGATAAAGAAAAATCCGCTGGTGGAAATCAGCAAGGATGAGTTTGAAATGAAAGGAGATTCTAAACTGAAGGGGGATGCCGAGAACATGCGCTTTGCATGGCGTCCGCTGGAAATCAGCAACCGTCTGCAGGACCAGACTACGCAGTTCCAGCTTTTCCTCGTTTCTCCGTCGTTTACGCCGGAATTCCTTACCGAGTTCCTGCTCAATTATTACAAACATGCGAACTACCTTATCGGACACTACTCTGACAAGGGAAACCACCTGTTGTTTGAGTCGCAGCGCATCATGTATGCCGGGACTTTCTTCCCCGAGTTCAAGGATGCTCAGATGTGGAGGAAAAGCGGGATAGATATCCTGAATCGTGAGATAGGTGTGCAGGTATATGATGACGGAGGGCAGTTTGAACTTGATCCGCATTATCATCTGGCAGCTATCAATATCTTCTGCAAGGCCTTGTATCTGGCAGATATGAACGGCTTCCGTGACGAGTTCCCGAAAAAGTATCTGGATACGGTGGAAAATATGATTATGTTCTACATGAACGTCAGCTTCCCGGACTATACCAATCCTTGTTTCAGCGATGCTAAGCTGACAACCAAGAAGGAAATGATAAAGAACTACAAGCAATGGGCGAAGCTTTTCCCCGACAACAAGGCGATTCTTTATTTTGCAACGGAGGGAAAGAAAGGCGAACTGCCTGCTTATCTGTCGAAAGGTTTCCTGACATCCGGCTTCTTTGTTTTCCGCAACTCTTGGGGAATGGATGCTACCCAGATGGTTGTGAAAGCTGGTCCGAAAGGGTTCTGGCATTGCCAGCCGGACAACGGAACGTTTGAACTTTGGTTCAACGGAAAAGACTTGTTCCCTGATTCCGGTTCGTATGTTTACGCCGGTGAAGGAGAAGTGATGGAATGGAGAAAATGGTTCCGCCAGACAAGGGTGCATAATACGCTGACCTTGAACGACAAGGACTTGGAAACGACAGAGTCTGTAACCAAGCTTTGGCAGCCGGATGGAGATGTGCAGACTTTGGTGACAGAAAATCCGGGCTACAAGAACCTGAAGCATCGCCGTTCGGTGTTCTTTGTCGACAACACTTATTTCGTGATTGTCGATGAGGCTGCAGGCAGTGCCAAAGGTGTAGTGAATCTGCATTATCAGATGCCGAAAGGAAAGATAGCCAACAGCCGTGAGGATATGACTTTCGTCACTCAGTTTGAAAACGGCAGCAACATGAAGCTGCAATGTTTCGGCCCGGACGGAATGACAATGAAGAAAGAAGAGGGGTGGCAGTCGACTGCTTACCGCAAGAAGGTGAAGCGTATGAATGTTTCGTTCAATGTCAGAAAAGACGGAGGCGATGCCGTACGCTACATCACTGTCATCTATCCGATGAAAGACAGTGCCGATGCGCCCGAAATGTCTGCCAAGTTCAAGAACAAGAAGTTCGATGAGAAAGGGCTTGAAGTGGAAGTGAAGGTGAACGGCAAGAAACAGGTATTGAAATACAATTTATAATCATTGACGGATGAGCGTGTGCCGTCACAGTTCGGTGCACGCTCGTTTTTTTTAAGAAAAATCGGTAATTATGAAAAACATATCAGGCAGTCTTTGTGTGGCCACACTCGGGCTTTTGGGATGTGCTTCCCATCAGAAAGAGCATGTAGAACAGCCCAATATCATTTTCATCATGACAGATGACCATACAACACAGGCAATGTCATGTTATGGAGGCCATCTTATCCAGACTCCCAATATGGACCGCATTGCGGAGGAAGGTATCCGTTTTGACAATTGCTATGCGGTGAATGCTTTGTCGGGACCGTCGCGCGCTTGTGTGCTGACGGGAAAGTTCAGTCATGTGAACGGATTTACAGACAATGCCAGTACCTTTGACGGAAGCCAGCAGACTTTTCCGAAGCTGCTTCAGCAGGCTGGCTATGAAACCGCTGTTATCGGAAAATGGCATCTGATTTCGGAGCCTCAGGGCTTTGACTATTGGAGTATACTGACCGGGCAGGAAGAGCAGGGCGACTATTATGATCCGGATTTCAACGAGAACGGAAAACACATCACGGAAAAAGGTTATGTGACGGATATCATCACGGATAAGGTAATCCGTTTCCTTGACGGAAGAGATACGTCGAAGCCTTTCTGCGTAATGTTCCATCAAAAGGCTCCTCACAGGAACTGGATGCCGGCTCCGGAACATCTTGGGATGTTCAACGATACGGTTTTTCCGGAGCCTGCCACGCTGTTTGATGATTATGCCGGCAGGGGGCGCGCTGCGGCGGAACAGGACATGTCGCTCGCCAGGACTTTTACGGACGACTGGGACTTGAAGCTTATGACGAGGGAAGAGCTTCTGAAAGACACAACCAACCGTCTGTCAAAGGTGTATAGAAGAATGCCTGTGGAAGTGCAGCACAAATGGGATTCTGTTTATGCGGGAAGAATAGCAGAGTACCGCAGAGGCAACCTTAAAGGAAAAGAACTTGTCAGTTGGAAGTACCAGCAGTATATGAGGGATTATTTGGCGACAGTCGTTTCTGTGGATGAAAACATCGGTCGTCTGCTGAAATACCTTGAAGACAAGGGGGAACTTGACAATACGGTCATTGTCTATACATCCGACCAGGGCTTCTTCTTGGGCGAGCACGGCTGGTTCGACAAGCGTTTCATGTATGAAGAATGCCAGCGTATGCCGTTGATAGTCCGTTATCCGAAGGCGATAAAGGCAGGTTCGGTCAGTTCGGCCATTTGCATGAATGTGGATTTCGCTCCTACGTTCCTCGACCTTGCCGGGATAGATATTCCGGAAGACATTCAGGGCGAATCGTTGAAGCCGATTCTTGAAAATGAAGGGAGAACTCCGGACGGATGGAGAAAGGCCGCTTATTATCATTACTATGAATATCCGGCAGAGCATAGCGTAAAGCGTCATTACGGCATACGTACCCGGGACTTCAAGCTGGTACATTTTTATAATGATATCGATGAGTGGGAAATGTATGACCTGAAGAAGGATCCGAATGAAATGAACAACGTGTTCGGACATCCGGAATATGCGGAAGTTCAGCAGGAAATGATGTCGCTGCTGAAAGAAACTCAGACGCAGTATGGCGATACGGATCCCGAAGAGAAGGAAAAGGTGCTTTTCAAAGGTGACAGAAGATTCCAGCATAGACAAAAGTAATTATATAAAATCTGATATCATGGACAGAAGACATTTTTTGGAGATTTCGGGCTGGTCGTTTTTGGGACTGGCCGCTTCTGGCAGTTTGCTCGGCGCATGCAAGCCGGGAAGCAAGGAAGCAAAGAAAATCATGCCGTCGCCTACAAACACGAAGCTGTTTTGGGGGGACTTGCACAATCATTGCAACCTGACGTATGGGCACGGCGATATGCGCGACGCATTCGAGGCTGCCAAAGGGCAGCTTGATTTTGTGAGCGTGACACCTCATGCGATGTGGCCGGACATTCCGGGTAGGAACGATCCGCGTCTGTCGTGGGTCATTGACTATCATACCGGTGCTTTCAAACGCTTGAGGGCGGGAGGCTATGACAAGTATGTAAAGATGACGAACGAATATAACAGGGAGGGAGAGTTTCTGACTTTCATAGGCTATGAGGCGCACAGCATGGAGCATGGCGACCACGTGGCCTTGAATTACGACTTGAATGCCCCGCTTGTAGAATGTACGTCGATCGAGGACTGGAAACAGAAGGCAAAGGGGCATAAGGTTTTCATTACCCCTCACCACATGGGGTATCAGACCGGCTACCGCGGATATAACTGGAAGTTCTTTACGGAAGGCAATCAGACTCCGTTTGTTGAAATGTATTCGCGTCATGGCTTGGCCGAAACGGATCAGGGAGATTATCCGTATCTGCATGATATGGGACCGCGCCAGTGGGAAGGCACTATATTGTACGGTCTTGAGCAGGGGCATAAGTTCGGATTGATAGGATCTACCGACCAGCATTCAGGGTATCCGGGAAGTTACGGCGACGGGCGTGTGGGGGTATTGGCTCCTTCGTTGACCCGTGATGCGGTATGGGAGGCCTTGCGCACGCGCCACGTTTGCTGCGCTACGGGCGACAATATCAAGATTGACTTCCGGCTGAATGACGCGATGATGGGGGATGTGGTGCGAGGAAACAGCCGCCGCATTTATCTGAATGTAGAGGGGCAGAGCTGCATCGACTATATCGACATCGTCAAGAACGGAAGGCTGCTTGCGCGGATGAACGGTCCGATGACTCCGGTTATGCCGGAAGGCGATACCGTACACTGCAAAGTGAAGGTTGAATTCGGCTGGAACCGTGAGGAGCGTTATGTCACCTGGAAGGGAAACCTGTCAATCGACAAGGGACGCATCCTGAAAGTCACTCCTTGTTTCCGCGGTGCAGCGTTTACTTCTCCGCAGGAGGGTGAAACGGAGTTCCATACCCATGTCAACAAGATCATCTCGGCATCGGAGCGTCAGACGGAGCTTTTGCTCTATACGTCGAAGAACCCGAATACGCTGACTCCGGCTACGCAGGCCGTTATTCTCGAACTGGAGATGCCGAAGGACGGAATCATAACGGCTGACTTTAACGGCAAGCAGTTCAAGCATTCGCTGGGCGAGCTGCTGGAAGGCTCGCGCTCGCATTTTATGATCGGATGGCTGAGCGAGGCCATCTTGTTCAACCGCGCCATGCCTGAAAGCTGCTATATGATTGAGCATTACATGGAGGACAAGGAGCCTGAAAGAGATACGGACTATTATTACGTGCGTGTCCGTCAGCGCGACCAGCAGTGGGCTTTCAGTTCTCCGATATGGGTGGAACGTGTTTGATTGAGTTTGTATGGAAAAGAGATATGTAATCGGAATTGATTTGGGCGGCACGTCCGTGAAATATGCCTTGATTGACAACGAAGGGACGTTTCACCGCCAGGGGCGTTTGCCCTCGTATGCTGACATTTCGGCCGAAGCGATAACGGGACAGATCTGCAAGGCTGTAAGGGATGCGGCTGATGCGGCGGCCAATCTCGGCATCCGTGTTGAAGGCATCGGCATCGGGACTCCAGGCATTGTGGATGCATCGGGACGCAGGGTGCTGGGCGGTGCGGAGAATCTGGCCGGATGGGAGAACCTGCCTCTGGCCGACATCATAGAGAAGGGAATCGGTCTGCCGGTGCGAATCGGAAACGATGCGAACATGATGGGACTGGGAGAAATGGCTTTCGGTGCCGGAAAAGGTTGTGGAAACATCGTGTTCGTGACCGTCGGAACCGGAATCGGCGGTGCGGTGCTGATCGATGGGAAGCTGTTCGGCGGTTATGCAAACCGGGGTACCGAACTTGGACACGTGCCGTTGATTGCAGACGGAGAGCGGTGTGCCTGTGGATCGGTGGGGTGTTTGGAGCACTATGCTTCGGCCTCGGCGCTGGTCCGCCGTTTCCGCGAGCGTCTTGAAAAAGCAGGAGCTCCGGTGCCGTCGGAAGAGATTAACGGTGAACTGATCGTGCGTTTGTACAAGGAAAATGATGCAATTGCCGTGGAAAGCTTCAACGAGCATTGCGACTTTTTGGGGCACGGCATCGCGGGATTCATCAATATATTCAGTCCCCAGCTGGTCGTTGTCGGCGGGGGATTGTCCGAATCGGGCGACTTCTATATAAAGAAAGTCAGCGAGAGTGCATTCAGATATGCTATTCCCGACAGTGCGGTCAACACGCGCATTGTAGCGGCTTCTTTGGGAAACCGTGCCGGATGCTTGGGGGCGGCTTCGCTGTTTTTCTGCGGATGAGTCTTGTATCTTTCGTGATTTCCCTTATGTAAGCTGTTGGAACAGCACTTGTTCTGTATCTCCAGCCTAAGGATGTATGTCTTTAGGCTGGAGATATATATCTTTAGGTTGAAGATATGTGTCTTTCGGCTGGAGATGGAGATTGTCTGCCGTATTTTCGGCATTTGTAATGTGGTTTAATGTTTAGGCAATGAGTATGAAGAGAGTTTTATCATTGGCCTTGCTGTGCATGGCGGTGCAGTGGGGGCTGGCTTCCGGGCTTTTGCCCGACTATCTTTATGAGGAATGGAGGAAATCGCCTTTCCCTCAGAAAGGGGTGACGGTTTCTGTAAATCCATCTCCTCTGTTGTGGCCTTCTGTGAGGTATTGGGAAAAGAAGGATGTGACTTACAATGTTTATTTGAGCCGGGATTCCGTGTTTTCTGACGAGTCCACTATGCGGAGCATGGGACAGCGTTATTGTTTTTTCAATCCTCACCGGTCGCTTGAACCCGGTGTGTGGTACTGGAAATACGAGATTGTAGACAATGGAAAGGTGCGTCCTCAGGGAGTGTTTTCTTTTGTGGTTGAAGCTGATGCGGAAGGAACGGTCACACCCGCTTTCGATGCTTTTGTCCGGAATATTCCGCAGGTCCATCCCAGGGTAATGAACTATGGCAGAAATCTGGACGCTATCCGGCATGAAGCGCCTTCGCATCCGTTGTACAAGCGCATGATCCGTGCTGCCGAACAGGCTGCGGTCAAGCCTGTGTATCGTGGTCCGGTGGAGAGTGATATTCCTGCCGAGGAACGCCGGCTGAACCAGATAGGAGGGGAGGAAACCGAAATATACAGAACCTTGCTTGAAGGCTATGTGCTTTCCGGAAAACCGGAGCTGCTCGACGCTTTGCTGGAGCGCACGGATGTTCTGCTACAATGGCCCACTTACGACCTGTTGGGCTCAAAAGTGCTGACTTCGCTGGCCTTGGGATACGACATGCTTTATGATAAGCTGGATGACAAGGTGAAGAAGCGGATACTGGCGGTCATCAACAGCCAGTTGAAGGACGGGCTGAAGCGCTGGCCGGGATACACGGAGGCACGTCAGGTGGAAAATCATTTCTGGCAGATGGAGATTACGGGCAACTTTACTGCGGCTTTGGCTACACTGGGACATCTGAAATCTGCTGAAGAAATGTTGCGCTACACCTACGAGCTCTTTATCGCCCGCTTTCCGAACCTGTCGACTCAGGATGGCGGATGGGCTGAAGGAGAAGGATACTATAGCGTGAATCAGAGCGCGATCGTTGACATGGCTTTGCTCTTGAAGAAAATAGGGAAGATAGACATCTTCAAGTCGGGATGGTACCGTAACCTGCCCGACTATTTCATCTATTTTTCTCCTGTGGCTTCGCCTGTGTCCGGATTCGGAGATATGCACGACCGCGTAGCTACAGGAAGTCTGAAGGGACGTTCTGAGATGCTGGTCATCAGTTGCGAGGAGAATAATCCGAAAGCCGTTTACCGTCTGTTCAGTTCCTTGAAGCCGGCAGACTCTTTTTATGGAGGGAAGTGTCCGGCTGATTATTGGAAAAAGCCTTTGGCGAAAGTAGAGCCCTGGTATCAGATTGTGGATAATGTGAGGCTGACGGCAAAAGATGCGGTGGAGCCGGATACGGTTGCTCAGGATAAGGTCTTTGTCGGCGTAGGGGCGGCAGCCATGCATACGGATGTGCTGCATCCCGCAGAAAATACGGCTGTGTTTTTCCGGTCTTCTCCCTTTGGCGCAAAAGGACATATGCACGCCAATCAGAACAGCTTCAACATCTCGCGGAAAGGGGAACGGCTTTTTTATCCGACGGGTTATTATACGTCGTTTGCCGACCCTCATTCGCTGACTTCATACCGTCATACGCGCGCACATAATACGATTCTGGTGAACGGATGCGGACAGGCTTTCGGTCATGAGGGCTATGGATGGATCAAAAGGCACCTGCACGGACGCTTGCTGTCGTATGTGTGCGGCGATGCCAGCCGTGCTTACCGCCCGGTGACGGACGGCCAGTTCAAGGATTTGCTGGAAAAGAACGGCATAGCCCAGGACAGTGCTTCCGGTTTCGGCGATTCGGGATTGAAGAAATACGAGCGGCATCTGGTGTTTGTCCGTCCGGATATCGTGGTTGTGTATGATGTACTTCAGGCTGAAAATCCTTCGGTGTGGACTATGCTGCTCCATACGGTCGAAAAAAGTTCGCTGGCTGATTCGCTGGCTTTGCAGCTGAATACGGAGCGCAGTGTTGCACGCGCCGATGTATTTGGCAGTGTGCCTCTCCGTGCGGAACTGACCGACAAGTTCTTTTCTCCGGCGGTCGACTTCAAGAAGAAATATAAGAACGGAACCCCTCTGCAGTATCATGCTTCATTCAGCAATGCCGCAAAGGTCAGAAATATGCGTTTCCTGACCGTAATCCGGATGAGCGACAAGGGATCGGATCTTTGCCCGCTCGTATGCACGGGAAAAGGAAAGTGGACTGTCGGAAACGTTTCAATTGAGGCGCAGCTTGATGCCGGCAAGCCTGTTATGCTTAAAGTGGAATGCGGAACTTCGCGGCTTGATGTCGGCGAACGGGAAACCCGGCTTGAAGAAAACGGAATGAAACATTCTTGTTCAGACTTGATACCTGAAGGAAATTATGTATATTAGTGGCAAATTTATGTATTAGGTATGAATGTAAAGTTTTTTTTGTTGGCCGGGACGGTTGCCCCTGTTGCATTGTCTGCTCAGAACCGTCCGAATATTATTTATATTATGACAGACCAGCAGTCGGCTGCAGCCATGAGCTGCGCTGGGACGGCTGAGGTGAAAACGCCGAATATGGATCGGCTGGCTGCGCATGGCGTGAGGTTTGAGAACGCCTACTGCGGGATGCCTTTGAGCGGTCCGACGCGTTCGGCCATGTTTACCGGCTATATGCCGAGCGAAATAGGCACGATAGAAAACGGCATAGCGATTCCCGACTCACTGCAGGAGCATACGCTTGGTTCCTTGATGACGGAAGGAGGGTATTATTGTGCTTATGCAGGCAAGTGGCATGCGAATACCGTTTCGCTGCCTTCCGAATATTCTTTCGGTTTTCATCGTCTGAGCATGAACGGGGACATCGGTTTGGCCGAGTCTTGCGTGGAGTTCCTCCGGAGCAAGCCTGAAACTCCGTTTTTCCTTGTGGCTTCCTTTACGAATCCGCATAATATCTGCGAATATGCACGCCATCAGCATACGCCTTATGCAACGGTAGAGGAACCGCCTTTGGAGGAATGCCCGAATCTTCCTGCGAATTTTGCCGTGAATCCTTATGATGCCAGTGTGCTCGCTTTCGAGAAGAAGCAGAGTTATGCTTTGTATCCCTCGCAAGATTTTACTCCGGACGACTGGCGGCGCTACAGAAATGCGTATTTCCGCCTGGTGGAGGCGGTTGATGCCGAAATCGGAAAGATTGTGGATGAAATAGACCGTCAGGACTTGTGGAAAAATACTGTTATCATATTTACAAGCGATCATGGCGACGGATGCGGCGCTCACCAGTGGAATCAGAAAACCGTGCTTTATGAGGAAGTGGCTAATATCCCGTTCATTGTCTGCCTTCCGGGAAGCAAGAATGGAGGCAAGGTGTTGCCCCAGCTGGTAAACAATGCCGTTGATCTCATGCCTAGTGTATGCGATTGGGCGGGCATTGACATGCCGGCGGGCAGACAGGGCGTGAGTTTCCGCGGCATTGCTGAAAGCGGACTTCCGGAGAAGCCTCACCAGAAATATGTGGTGACTGAAACCAATTTCAACCAGACCAGCGGCACGCTGGGATGGATGGTGCGCACGCCTCATTACAAGTATGTGCTTTATGACAAGGGGAAGTATCGTGAGCAGTTGTTTGATATGGATAAAGACAGAGGCGAGATGCAAAACCTTGCGGTTGAGTCTGGTTATGCTCAGGTATTGGCGGAACACCGGCAGATGTTGAAAGAATGGCTGGAGAAACATCCTGCGCCAGGACGGGAGAAACATCTGAGTCTGATTCCTGCCGATTGATAGTGCTGATATAAATTAATGTGCCGATGCTCCGACTCTTGCGCATGTGGGTTCTGCGTTTGTCGTGCATCGGCACATTGTATTTTACGCTGGCTATATCTTATTTCCGGTCTGCTTTCAGGCGGTCGGCCATTGCTTTGGCCAGTTCTTTTGCCTGAGCGTAATTGTCGGCTTTCATGCTTTGTTTCATTTCTACCGGATTGCCGACTACTTCAAATTTCAGCTTTTCCGCATATTCAGCCAGTTTCTTTACGGCTGCACTGGCCCATGTGTATGAACCGAAATAGCCCATGATGCGGTTCTTCATCTCTCTTCCTGCCACTTTGCTGAGCAATGCTTCCATTTCCGGATACAGGTGCATGTTGTAGGTAGTGCATCCGACAATCAGACCTTTGTATTTGAATATGTCCGACAGAATGTAGGACTGGTGGGTATGCGAAACATTGTGGAGGATAATGTTCTTGATGCCTTCCTTGCTCAATTCTTCGGCAATGGTTTCTGCAAGCTCTTCGGTGTTTCCGTACATGGTTCCGTAAGCGATGACAACCCCTTCTTCGCCTTCATAGCGGCTCATCTTGTCGTAAAGGTCGACAACTTGGGGTATCTTTTCTTCCCATACGGGACCGTGAGTCGGACAGATCATGCTGATTGGCAGGCTGCTGCATTTCTGCAAAGCCTTCTGTACCGGATTGCCGAATTTCCCGACGATATTTGAATAATAGCGGCGCATTTCGTTTTCATAGATGTCCGTGTTAATGTTCTTGTCGATGCATCCGCCGTTAAGCGCTCCGAAACATCCGAACGCGTCGCCCGAGAACAGAATGCCGTCTGTTTCATCAAAAGTGACCATCGTTTCGGGCCAGTGTACCATAGGGATGAGGTAGAACCGCAAGCTATGGTGTCCCAGCTTCAGGAAATCGCCGTCGCCCACGACATAACGTTCGCCGGTTACGCCATAGTAGCCTTCAACCATGTCGAAAGTCTTTTTGTTTCCGACCAGCACAATTTCAGGATAGTATTTCTTTATGAGAGCGAGGGAGCCTGAATGGTCCGGTTCCATGTGATTGATAATCAAATAGTCAATCTTCCGGTCGCCGATAACGCTGCGGATTTTCTTCATGTATACTTCAAAAAAAGCCACATCCACCGTGTCGACCAATGCAACCATGTCGTCATCGGCAATCAGGTAAGAGTTATAAGATACGCCGTAAGGCAATGGCCACAGATTCTCGAACAATGCTTTTGTCCGGTCGTTCACACCTACATAATGAACTTTTCCTTTAATTTCCATTTGAATCTAATAGTTATTTATTGTATCCTGTTTTTATAATGTTTTCCTTGCCATGAATCGCGTTCTTTCATGCGCTTCTTTATCCTTTCGGTAAATTCATAATTCTTCAGTCCCCAGTCGGGAGCGATGAGCAGTTCTTTGGGCGACTGAGATATAAACCGTTCGATCACGATGTCGGGACGAAGATGTTCCAGATAGTCGATGGTCAGATCGATGTATTCGTCTGCCTTGTACAGATGGAACTCTTCGGGGTGTTCGGCATATTCATGCGCCATGCGGGTTCCTTTCACGAGCTGCAGCTGGTGGAGCTTGAGCGTATTCAGAGGCAGCTCTGAAATCGTTTCCGCCTGAGCGATGATCTGCCTGCCGCTTTCTCCCGGCAGGCCAAGAATGACATGCCCTCCTGTCAGAATCTTCCTTTGCGCTGTTTTTCTGACGGCATCGGCTGTACATTCAAATGTATGTCCTCTGTTGATCCGTTTCAATGTGCGGTTGTCTGTAGATTCGATGCCATACTCAACGATCAGGAATGTTTGCCTGTTCAGCCCTTCCAGATAGTCCAGCAGCGAATCCGGCATACAGTCCGGCCGTGTTCCAATGACCAGTCCCACTACGTTTTCCACTTCCAGAGCCTCTTCGTACATGCGTTTCAGTTCCTCCAGCCCGGCATAGGTGTTGGTGTAAGCCTGGAAGTATGCGAGATATTTCATCTTCGGATACTTTCTGGAAAAGAAGGCCACCCCTTCACGTACCTGTTGCCCGACAGGTTTTTCCGTGTGGCAATACGCCGGATTGAATGTCTGGTTGTTGCAGTATGTGCATCCTCCATATCCCTTTGTGCCGTCACGGTTCGGACACGTGAAGCCTGCGTTGATCGATATTTTCTGTACTTTGTACGGAAAGTGCGCGGCCAGAAAACCGGAAAAGTCGTTGTAGCGTACCCGTTCGTCCATCGTTTGTCTTTTACGGGCGCAAAGATAATCTTTTTTCACGGAAGTGCAAAGTCTGGTTTCTGCACATTCCGCCCTTTAAATACCTTTAAATGTTTTCGGCTGTCCGTCAGTCTTTGGCCTGATGTACAGTGAGCTGCGGGAACGGGAAGCCGATTCCTTTCCGGTTGAACGTATCGTATATTTTCTTGTTCATGTCGAAGTATACGCTCCAGTAGTCTTCGCTTTTGGCCCATGCGCGCACAACAATGTCGACGCTGCTTGCCGAAAGTGCCTTCAGAGCGACAAGCGGAGCCGGGTCTTTCAGGATGCGTGTGTCGGCTTCGATAAGTTCTTCGAGGACGCCCTTCACCTTGTCTACGTCTTCACCGTATTCTATGCCTATGATCCATTCGGCGCGCCTCATGTTCTGCTTGCTGTAGTTGGTGATGGCGCTGCTGCTGAGCACTCCGTTGGGGACGTAAATGATTTTGTTGTCGAGTGTGGCGAGCACCGTATGGAAGATCTGAATTTCCTTTACGGTTCCGCTTACGTCGGCTGTTTCCGTATCGATATAGTCGCCCACCTTGAACGGCTTGAATACCAGAATGATCAGTCCGCCGGCAAAGTTTGACAGATTGCCTGACAAAGCCATACCTACCGCTACGCCGGCAGAGGCCAGAAGGGCGGCGATGCTGGTGGTTTCTATTCCCAGCTTGCTGATGATGGCGAAGGCCAGCACCAGGTTGAGCAAGATGCTTAGGAGGCTTTTGAGGAAGGTTTCTACGCTGACTTCCAGTTTTCTTTTCCTGAGTATTTTGCTTACCAGACGGTTGATCTGTTTGATGATGAAGCGTCCGATGATAAAGATCAGGATGGCGCCGATGATGTTTTTTCCGGCATCGATACCCCAGTCGATCAGTCGGTCAAGAACGGCTTCCATATTGATTTTCGTAGAAGCGCTCAATAGCATGATGTGTTGTAGTGTAGCTGACATAATGTTTCTTCTGTAAAATGGTTATTCTATAAGTTCGCCTTTACCCTGGCGTGTGATTTCAGGAATATCTTCACAACAATTGATGACGGTGGAAGGTTCAAGCCCTCCTATTCCTCCGTCGATTACGAGGTCGACCTTGTCCCCGAACTTTTCATCTATCAGTTCCGGGTCGGTCACGTATTCGGTGTCTTCGCCTTCTTCCAGCGGGAGCGTTGTGGTCAGTATCGGTGCATCCAGCGCGCGGCAGATTTCATGGATGATGGGATTGTCGGGCACGCGGATTCCAACTTCCTTACGGTTACGGAAGATTTTCGGCAGCCTGCTGTCGGCCTTGAGGATAAACGTGAACGGTCCCGGGAGGTTGCGCTTCATCAGCTTGAACGTGTTGTTGCTTACCTTGGCGTATTCGCTTATGTTGCTCAGGTCGTAGCAGATGATGGAAAGCTTTGGCTTGCGCGGGTCGATGTCCTTGAGCTTGCAGATGCGTTCGATTGGACGCTCTTTCAGCGCGTGGCATCCGATGGCATACATGGTGTCCGTCGGGTAGATGATGATGCCTCCTTCGTTGAGTATCTCCACTACCCGCTGGATGTCATCCGGATTGTTGTTCTTTGAATAAAGTTTGAGTAGCATGCTTTGGTTGCAGAAGATTAGACTTCCGCATCCGCAAAAGTACGAATTTTAATTGAAACGGATGCCTTGAAGTGCAGAATACCTGCGCTTTATTGCTTTTTCTTTTTCCTGAGCTCTTCGGCTATGCGGTAATGGATGGCTGCTTCCGTTTCTTTCCCGGCTTTTTCGAGCGCTTCGGCAAAATATTCGTGCGCTCCGGCGTGTTCCGCTTTCAGGCTGGTCGCTTTGTCAAGGTCGGCTATGGCTCCCTCGATGTATCCCGTATGCAGGCGCAGTTTCCCGCGGTTGTATACGGCCTTGAATTCTCCGGGGCGTATCTCGACAGCTTTGTTGAGGCATATTCCGGCTTCTTCGGTGTGCCCTTCATCAAACAGGGTGATGCCTTTGCGCACCCATGCGTCTACGTATCCGGGGTAAAGTTCGATGGCTTTGTTGTAGTTGGCGATGGCCGCCCGTGCATCGTGTGCCTTTGTGATGCACTCGTTCCCCATCAGGTAATATTCGCGTGCATACTTTTCCAGGTTCTTCCGTTGTGCTGCCATTTCCTCTTTCAGCCGGCGGTTTTCTTCCTTCAGGCGGTTGATGATGTTCAGCTTTCTGCGTATAAACCGCTGTATGAGAGGCTTCTCGATGTCATATCGGCTGTGTATTGCCTTGAAGAACGAGCTCAGGAAGGCGGTGAAGTCGCCTTTGTTGAAAGCTTTTGCTGCTTCCGCATATTCCACGTCGGCCTGCGCCTGCTTCATGGCGCGGTCGAATGCGATCCGGTCGTTGAAATGCTTGGCGAAGCTTACGATTTCCGGCCGCACGAAGATGTCGCTCCGGGTGATTTCCCGTTTCAGGCGGATGCCTTCGAGCGACGTACACCGGCTCAGCGCCACATACGTCTGTCCTCCGGCAAACACCCCTCCGGTAAAGTCGATGACCACGCGGCTGAACGTAAGTCCCTGGCTTTTGTGGACGGTGATGGCCCATGCCAGCCGGATGGGATATTGCGTGAAGGTGCCCAGTTCTTCTTCTTCGATTTTCTTTTCCTGTTCGTTGTAGTGATAGCGTATGTTGCTCCAGCTTTCCTGGCGGACATCAAATTCGCGTCCTTCCTCGGTCACGATGTAAAGGATGCCGTCGTCGGATATTCCGGAGATGGTTCCGATGGTTCCGTTCACCCACCGCTTCTCCTGGTCGTTCTTGATGAAAATGATTTGCGCGCCCGGCTTTACGATCAGCTCCATGAGTGTGGGGAGGCTGTTTTCGGGAAACTCTCCCTTGATGACGCCTTTCAGCGTGACGGGTTCGCCCGGAAGCTCCGCCAGTTTTTTCTCGTTGATGTAGTCAACCGTGTCCCTCCGTGTGGCGAGGGTGATATACAGGTCGTTCTCCTCCCTGTTTTCCGGCACGTTGCACCGTGTGTTCAGAAGCTGGAGGTCGGCGTTTCCGGCCGTATTGGTGCGGATATGGTCGAGCACGCTTACGAACACTTTGTCGGTCTGCCGGTACACTTTGGTCAGTTCGATTGATACCAGCTCTATCTGCCGGAACACGTTGGCCGAGAAGAAGTATGGGTTCGGGTAAAAGCGGTTCAGTATTTCCCTTTCGTCGCTTTTCACCACCGGTTCAAGCTGGTATACGTCGCCCACCAGCAGGAGCTGCTTTCCGCCGAAGGGTTCGCGCATGTTCTGTGAATAAGTGCGCAGAATCCGGTCGATAAAGTCGATGATGTCCGCCCGTACCATCGAGATTTCATCGATGATGACCAGTTCGATGTTTTTTATCAGTTTCCGGTGGTCGGACGAGTATTTCAGGTAATCCTTGAGCTTGTTTCCCGCAAATTTGGGGTCGTCGGGCAGGAGCGGATGAAAAGGCAGCTTGAAGAAGCTGTGCAGTGTGCTTCCTCCGGCATTGATGGCCGCTATTCCGGTGGGAGCCAGCACCACATATTTCTTTCGGGTGTTCTGGCACACATACTTCAGGAACGTAGACTTTCCGGTGCCTGCCTTCCCGGTAAGGAAAACCGACTGGCGGGTATATTGGATCAGTTTCAGGGCATTCTGAAACTCCGGATTGTCTGTGTCGATCGAGAGGTGTGTCATGGTCTTGGCCTTTTAGGTGGTTGGCAAAGGTACAAAAATATCTTCATAATCCGTGCGGCTGCTTTGTCCGGGACGATAAATCCCGCCCTTGGCACCGGATGCAAATCGCTGTTTGCTTCGGCATTTCGCTTTCATAATGTTTGCATATCGGCCGATCTGCTGACCTGCAACGGGCGGATTTACGCTCTTCGATAGGCGCTTTCCTGCCCGAAACATGCTGCCTTTCCCTCCGGAAACCCTTCTGAGAGGATTTTCATCCCTGCCTTTCCGTGAAAATAACCCGTCATCTGCGGCAAGATGTCCCGTCATTTTCGTCCGAATGACCATATATCTTGTGTGAAATGTCCCGTCATTCCTGAAGAAACGCTCTGTTTCCGTGGTTCAGGATGCCGGATGCCGGCGTTTTTTCTCCGGATTGTTTCCGAATCAGCCAACTGACATTCTTTCGTAGAGAAGACTTCTGCGGATTTTATCTTTCTTTTTGATGCGTTTCTCCCTTCTCTATATATGCTTTTGTCTGCCTTTTTCGCTATATGCAAGCCGTTTGAACCGCTCCGGGCGTTTGTGCCTGCGGTTTTATGGACAACCCTTTGCCCTTGCCCGAAGCAGGCGATTCTCGCGGTCCGGAAATGACGTTTTGTCAGATTGACATTTCGGACTTGCGCTTCTTGAACCGTACAAAAAAAGGATGACCCCTAGCCGGATCACCCTCTTTACCGTAATATTAACCAATGGCCTTATGGCCTTCCTGTTCTCGATAAGAATGCTGACGAACTCAGCGTTCCGCAACAATTATTTGCGGTTGGTTTCATTCAGCATTACGTAACCCCAGATCATCGGATCTGCGTTAGCGATTTTGTGGAAAATGTTTTTTACCTTTTTCATAATTGTTACCCTTTCTTTTTTAATTAATACCTTAAAAAACCTTCTTTTTTTGGCGGACCGTCGCGGCAGGCCTCTTTTCTTTTACCTATTGTTTTTTACGTTATCCTTAAAACTTTCTTTCTACTTTAGTCAAGCTCTAGAACTTGTTTTCTTTTAATTACACTGCAAAGATAAGGCTTTTTTCTTATCAAAATATGTTTTTCAGCATAAAATTGCGTTTTGTCCCGCTTTTATTGATGTAAATCAAAAAATAAGTTTATAAGATGACATTTCCGTTTCAGGCATGAACAAGTTTGGCGTTTTGCATTGCATTGTTTATATTTGTCAGATGGTTGACCTCTATTATTGTGTTATGGAAACGGAAGAATTTGAAGCATCCCCGCGTCTGAGGGGGAAGGCATGCTGGATGAGCGCGCTTCTGTTCGTGCTGGTCTGGCTGCCGGTATCGTATCTGTTGGGAGCCGGATGGGGGAAAGTGATTGTAAATTTGTCGTTCGGTGCGGTTCTGGCCGTAGTGGGCTTGTGGCATTATCGGTGCAGCAACCCCTTGACTTATAAGATTTCTTTGGGAAGCTGGGCGCACCGCACTTATTTGAAGAGTCCCGTGCTTTTTGTCGTGGAGAGTTTTGCCGAAGGTTTTCTCATTTATCTGGGGGTTATGCTGGTGATGGCCTTTTTCCCCGACGGCTTTTCCCTGTCGGCCTGGAGGAAAGGCATCGTGAATTGCGACATCGTGCTCTTGCTGGTGTTCTATACCAGGGTGAACTTCTTTCTGGTCATTTCCGAATATATCAGACGCAACGGGCGATAAACGGCTTGCGGGGGCACACAAACCGTGCGTCCCCGCAAGATATGGAATAAATGTGCGTTTATGCTTCGAGAAGCTTCACTGCGTCAACGTATTGGGCGATGCCTGCCGCAACTTGTTTGGCAGCCTTCATCGCCAGTACCACCGTATGCGGGCGGTGTACCACGTCACCTCCGGCAAATACTCCCTTGCGTGTAGTCATGCCATAGGGACGTTCCTTCACGATGACGTAACCGGTTTCATCGACATCGATTCCGGTGGTTGTCGAAACGATGCGGTTTGCTGGACGTGAACCTATTGCGAGGAAAATGCGGTCGAACGGAATTTCTTTTTCTCCGTCCGGAGTCGTGGCGCGGATGGCGCGCACTTTTCCTTCTTCATTTCCAAGAAATTCCAGAGTGGATGTCTGCCACAGGAACTGAACCCCTTCTTTTACGGCTTCCTGGTATTCGCTCTGGATGGCAGGCATGTCAGCTTCCGTCTTGTGATAGATAACGCTCACGCTTCCGGCTCCCATGCGAACGGCGGTGCGTGCGGCATCCATGGCTACGTTTCCGCATCCGATGATGCCTACCTTTTCGCCTTCTTCCAACGGAACCATGTCGCGCGGCACGATATTCTGGTTGTAGATGCTCGCCATATGAAGGAGGTAGGATGACTGTACGATGCCTCTCAGCTTGCTTCCCGGCACATCCAGCGCTTTCGGAAGGGCAGTTCCTGTTCCGATAAAGATGGCGTCATATCCCTGTTCGAACATCTGGTCGATGGTTATCTGTTTCCCTACAAGGCAGTTCAGCACAAAATTGACTCCCAGCGCTTCAATCTTTTTGATTTCTTTGTTTACGACTTCTTTGGGGAGCCGGTATTCGGGTATGCCATACATCAATACGCCGCCCGGTTCGCTCTGTCCTTCAAAGATGGTGACATTGAATCCTTGCCTTGCCAAATCGCCGGCAACGGTCAGTCCGGCCGGTCCCGAACCGATAACGGCCACTTTCCCACGTGTCTTTTGCGGCAGGCGTTCGCGGATCAGATTCATGTCCGTATCAAAATCGGCCACAAAGCGTTCCAGCTTGCCGATCTGTATGCCTTTCCCCTTTGCGTAAAGCACGCAGTGCCCCTGGCATTGCTTTTCGTGCGGGCATACACGTCCGCAGATGGCAGGCAGATTGCTTTTTTCGTTTATGATCGCCATCGCATCTCCCATATTACCCATAGAGAGCTGGTGGATAAATCCGGGAATGTCGTTTTCGATGGGACATCCCTTCTTGCAGGAAGGATTCTTGCAGTTCAGACAACGTTTTGCTTCATCAATAGCTTCTTTGATGGTGAAGCTTTCATTGATTTCTTTGAATGTGTTGTTGTTCATAGAAAATTGCACTTTTGTAAACTCGACTTTGCAAAAGTAGCTATTTTGTGCTGTCTGAACAACTATTGCTTGCAGATTTAAGTTTGTTTTAACATTGTCGGAAGGCAGGAAAAGCGGGAGAACCCGATTTTCTGAACCGAATGAGTAACTTTGCGTGCCATAAATAATATGTATGAATAGTCAGAACAGCCGATACGAAGAACGATTAGGGACAGACCGCATGTTGCCTCTTGTTTTCAAGATGGCGCTCCCGGCAGTCGCAGCCCAGTTTGTCAATTTGCTCTACAATATAGTCGACCGTATATATATAGGTCATATACCGGAAATCGGAACCGATGCGTTGGCGGGGGTGGGCGTTACCACTTCCATCATCATACTTATTTCGGCGTTTTCGTCTATCGTGGGTGCCGGCGGCTCTCCTCTGGCCGCCATTGCATTGGGACAGGGCGACAGGGTGCGGGCAGGAGAAATCCTGGGAAACGGTTTTGTGCTGCTGATACTGCTTGCCTTGTCGACTTCCTTCATGGCGTATGTGTTTATGGAGCCTGTTCTGCTGCTTACGGGGGCATCCGAACGGACACTGCCTTATGCCGTGGATTATCTGTCGGTTTATTTGCTGGGCACCGTGTTTGTAGAGATCTCTACGGGACTGAACATGTTCATCAATTGCCAGGGGCGGCCCGCCGTTGCCATGTGCTCTGTTCTGGTAGGTGCTTTGCTCAACATCATACTCGACCCTGTCTTTATCTTCGCGCTTGACATGGGAGTAAAGGGGGCTGCATTGGCAACCATCATCTCTCAGGCGTGCAGTGCTGTCTGGGTGCTTGGCTTCTTGTCCTCAGACAGGGCGACGCTCCGGCTCGAAAAGCGTTATATGAAGGCGGACAAAGAAGTGATCCTGTCGATGCTTGCATTGGGCATGTCACCTTTTATTATGGCAAGCACAGAAAGTCTTGTAGGCTTTGTGCTGAACGGAAGGCTGGAGCGTTTCGGTGATATTTATGTCAGTGCGCTGGCTGTTTTGCAGAGCGCCATGCAGTTTGCCAGCGTTCCGCTGACCGGATTCGCTCAAGGATTTGTTCCGATAGCCAGCTACAACTACGGGCATGGCGACAAGCAGCGTGTGAAAGACTGTTTCCGCATGGCGGTAATTGTGATGTTTTCGTTTAACTTTGTGCTGATGATGCTTATGGTTTGTTTTCCTACCTTGGTCGCGGCCGTGTTTACGGACGATGACCGTCTGGTTGAAACGGTGCGGTGGACAATGCCGCTGTTCCTTGCCGGCATGACTATATTCGGGCTGCAGCGCGCTTGCCAGAACATGTTTGTTGCCCTGGGGCAGGCGCGGATATCCATTTTGATAGCATTGCTTCGCAAGGTTATTCTGCTGGTTCCTTTGGCCTTGATTCTTCCTCATTTCATGGGAGTGAGCGGGGTGTTTGCTTCCGAGGCCATTTCTGATGCCGTTGCCGCCATCTGCTGCACGCTTCTGTTTGCATGGCAATTCCCGAAGATTCTCCGCCGGATGCCGGTGCGTTCGGCATGAGTCTTATGCTTCTTGCGCAAAAGGCAGGCGGAACGTACAGCCGTTTTTCCATTGTGAGCATCCGTAAGCTGTCTTTCCTTTGATGATGATGCCTTTTCCGCACAGGGGACAAGCCTTTCCTATGATGCTGTCGTCGGAGGGAAGAGAGGCCGGTTTCGGTGCAGGGGCAGGCTTTGCCTTGGTTCTTGTTTTGGAGGATCGTGTCCGAGGCTTGGCTGTATTCTCTTTTTTAGTCGCCGGCGGAGTCTGAAAATCTTGCGCGACGGTTACATGCCGGTTGCTGTTGTCACGTAGCACGCTGTATACAATGTCGGTCACCATTTGCTTGAGTTCGGTGAGGAATGTGCCTGCATCGTACGACTTCTTTT
The DNA here is from genome assembly GCF_030373775.1 of Bacteroides gallinaceum. Taxonomy (NCBI): domain Bacteria; kingdom Pseudomonadati; phylum Bacteroidota; class Bacteroidia; order Bacteroidales; family Bacteroidaceae; genus Bacteroides; species Bacteroides gallinaceum. Next base: position 98,692 of record NZ_JAUDEN010000003.1, read on the forward strand.
CTATTTCCCTTAGCTTCTTCTCCCATATGCCTGTAAGTTCAGCCGATTTCAGCAGTTCTTCATGGATAAGCTGTATCAGTTCCACTCCGGTTGGTGTAGCTATGAGATTCTTGCGCTCCTTGCGGATGTAATGTCGCTTGAACAGTGTTTCAATGATGGCCGCACGTGTAGAAGGCCTCCCGATACCGTTTTCCTTTAAAGCGTCGCGAAGTTCGTCGTTGTCCACCAGCTTGCCTGCGGTTTCCATCGCACGCAGCAAGGTTGCCTCGGTGTAAGGACGCGGAGGCTGGGTCCACTTTTCGTATAGAGCCGGTTCGTGGGGCCCCGATTCGCCCTTGGTGAATGCCGGGAGCGCCTTCTCGTCGTCATTGTCTTTCTGTTCCTCCGGCATGTCTTTGGTGTCTTTCGCAAAGATGACTTTCCATCCCGGCTCTAAAATCTGCTTTCCGGTTACCTTGAATTCTATTTCGTCGGCTTTTCCGACAACGGTTGTTGTTGAAAACTTGCAGTCAGGATAAAAAACGGCAATGAATCTCCGCGCTATCAGATCGAATACACGTGTTTCCATGTCGCTCAATCCCTGCGGTTGTACACCGGTAGGGATGATGGCGTGATGGTCTGTCACTTTCGAGTTGTCGAACACTTTCTTCGACTTGACGAGCGGTTTTCCCGCCAGAGGTGCCGTGAGCTGGGTGTAGCTTTTCAGTCCTTCCAGTATTTTCGGGCATTTGGGATAGATATCGTCGCTCAGAAAAGTCGTGTCGACACGCGGGTATGTCGCCACTTTCTTTTCGTACAACGACTGGATGAGTTGCAGGGTCATGTCCGCCGAATAACTGAACTTCCTGTTGCATTCCACCTGCAATGAAGTCAGGTCGAACAATCGGGGAGGAGCTTCCGTTCCTTTTTTGGAGGAGATTTCCGTGATGCGGAAAGGAGCCTGACGCACCCGCTCCAGCAGTTCCTGGCCCGTTTTTTCGTCAGTTATCTGCGGTATGCCCCGGTTGGAGTCGGCTGATGGCGCTTTCTTTTTTGCATTTGGGTTTTCCTTTTCCCTTTCTGCTTCTTCTGCCAGCTCTTCGTCACTTTTCCGCACGATGGCAGAAAAAAGCGTGTCGCGGTAAACCGTTTTCAGTTCCCAATATTGTTTGGGAATGAAATGTTCGATTTCCTGCTGGCGCTTTACGATCAATGCCAGCGTAGGAGTTTGTACGCGGCCGATAGACAGCACCTGCTTGTTCTGTCCGTACTTCAGCGTATAAAGTCGGGTCGCATTCATTCCCAGTGTCCAGTCGCCGATGGCCCGGCTTAATCCGGCTTCATAAAGCGACTGGAATTCAGACTGGTCTTTCAGGTTAGAGAATCCTTCCCGGATAGCTTCTTCGGTGAGTGAAGAAATCCAAAGCCGTCTGACCGGGCATTTTGCGCCGGCCTTTTGCATCACCCAGCGCTGTATAAGTTCTCCTTCCTGGCCGGCATCGCCGCAGTTGATGATCATGTCAGCTTTTTGCATCAGTCCTTCGATTATCCGGAACTGTTTTTCGATGCCGGGATCATTGATAAGCTTTATTCCGAAGCGCGGCGGAATCATGGGGAGCGTGCTGAGGCTCCATGTCTTCCATGAGGGCGAATACTCGTGCGGTTCTTTCAGGGTGCACAGATGCCCGAATGTCCAGGTGACCTGGTATCCGTTTCCTTCAATATATCCTTCTTTCCGGTTTCGTGCTCCGAGCACATCCGCGATATCGCGTGCCACACTGGGCTTTTCGGCAATGCAAACTATCATGGTCATTTCAAATAATGAACAAAATTACGTAAAGTTGTCCAATAAAAAAATAAAAATCGGCATCTCTTCGTTTCTGCTATCTGCAAATTGATTAACTTTGAGCAGTTCTGCCGGCAGAAGGAAGGCCGGAATCTTCTGGCAAGGTTTTTGCTGTATATTATTGTAAATCATCAATCAAAAGAAAAAGACTATGTTAATTTGGATTGTATTCATCGGCATTGCGGTAATCAGTTACATTGTGCAGGCCAGATTGAAAAGTAAATTTGAAAAGTATTCGGAGTTGCCTCTAGCCAACGGAATGACCGGGCGCGATGTTGCAGAAAAGATGCTCCGTGACAACGGCATTTACGATGTGACGGTAACCAGCACGCCGGGTATGCTTACTGATCATTATAACCCGACGAACAAGACTGTCAATTTGAGCGAAGGGGTTTATGGAACGTGCAGTGTGGCTGCGGCTGCGGTTGCCGCTCATGAATGCGGACATGCCGTACAGCATGCGCGTGCCTATGGACCTTTGCAGATGCGTTCAGCCTTGGTTCCGGTGGTGCAGTTTTCTTCATCCATCGTTTCATGGGTATTGCTGGCGGGCATTCTGATGGTCAATTCATTTCCCCAGCTGCTGCTGATAGGCATTTGCCTGTTTGCCATGACTACCCTGTTCAGCCTGATCACACTTCCGGTTGAGATTGACGCAAGCCGCCGTGCGCTGGTGTGGCTGAGCAGTGCGGGCATTACCAACGCCTTTAATCACCGCCAGGCCACAGACGCCTTGAGGTCGGCCGCCTATACGTATGTGGTGGCTGCTTTGGGTTCGCTGGCCACGCTGATTTATTATGTCATGATTTATATGAACCGGCGCGAGTAAAAATCTTGAAGGAAATTTTAGATAGGTGTAGGGATTCCGCAGATTTGCATCGGGAAGTTAAGACAGAACATACGCCGGCCAATATAACCGCAAAATTAAAGCAAGAGAGGCATCCTGCCCGATTTGTAAACAAACTCAAAAAGGGGCGGATAAAAATACTTAATTGGAAAATTTAAACAGTTTCTTATATGTCTTTGGAGGAAAGGAGGCAAGCGATGAAGCTGACCGATAAACAAACTGATGGAAACAATTTTTGTCCTATTTGTGGCTATCCACTTGGCAACCACAATCCGTGGGGTGATGATGGAAAGACTCCGACGTACGATATTTGCCCATGTTGCGGTGTAGAATGGGGTAATGAGGATTATACTACTGAGTCCCAAGCAGAGTATCGCAAACAATGGCTTGAATCGGGAACCAAATGGTTTGAACCTCAGAAAAAGTCAGATAACTGGAATCTTGAGAAACAATTAAGAAACATAGGCTATAATAAAGGGCAATGTATTGGCAATGATTATTTCAACAACTTTCTCTCTCCATTATCACTGTTTCCCAATACGCTCATTTGGTGAATGGCTATCTGATTGAGTTTTAAAAGACGTTCACCCTGCGGCATACCCTGTTCGATGAACACTGCATTGAGATTTTCCATATTTGACAGACAGATAAGTTCGTTGATGCTGGCATGATCTCGAATATTGCCTTTCAGGTCAGGATTGGCTTCGCGCCATTGCTTTGCCGTCATGCCAAACATTGCCACGTTCAATACGTCAGCTTCGTTGGCATAGATGATGTTTGCTTGCGCCTGAGTAACTTCCGTCGGGATAAGGTTCTGTTTGATGGCATCGGTATGTATGCGGTAGTTGATTTTCGATAGTTCACGCTTTGCCGACCAACCGAGCAACCTTTGTTCTTTATTCTTTAGCCGCTGATATTCCTTGACGAGAAGCAATTGGAATTTAGGCGAAATCCACATACCGAAATGATAGGCTATATCCCGATGTGCATACGTGCCACCATAGCGACCGGCCTTTGAACGGATGCCGATTGCATAGGTTCTTTCTATCCAAGTTTTTACCGAAAGCACGAAGTTGTTGCTTCCCGCTGCATTTTTAATTGTACCGAATTCGGTACAATTAAAATCGGGATTATACAGCATTTCCCATTCGCCAAGATATTCAATGGTGCTTTTGAGACTGAGCCAACGGAAGATTATATGCTCTTGCAGCTGGCTTCGTGCCATATCCGTAAGACTGATGTAATCTTCTTCGTTGTACTTGACAACACTGATGTCTGTATTTTGAACAGTAATCTTTGCCATTGGGCCTATGCTTTTGGTTTTCAACCGTAAAGGTAGCTATAATTCGCGAGATTATCTCTCTTTCAATGAATAATTTACAGAAATAGAACGCAAAAGCGCGATAACGGATATTGTCTTTTCCGAGAATGTTATACCTTTGTATCTGAAAGAGTAATTTGACAGCACCGCAAATCGCTGAATTTCGTATGGTCGACAAACCGTTACCTCTGTTTCTTAAATACTCCGCTAAAAGTTTATTTCTCAATCGGTTGTATCAAACCGATGAAAATTTAAAATAAAATCGGCATGAATCTGCGGAATCCGCATTTTTCTGCGTACTTTTGTGCGGAAAATCAAAAACTTGAAATCAATTATGGCAACAAAACCAGGCATACCTAAAGGAACCAGAGATTTTTCGCCGGTAGAAATGGCGAAACGTAATTATATATTCAATACCATACGTGAGGTGTTCTATCTTTACGGATTTCAGCAGATTGAAACGCCGGCAATGGAGAATCTCTCTACGTTGATGGGAAAATATGGAGAAGAAGGCGACAAGCTCTTGTTCAAGATACAGAATTCGGGTGATTATTTTTCTGCCCTGACAGACGAAGAGCTGCTGAGCCGGAATGCAGCCAAGCTGGCGGGCAAGTTTTGTGAAAAGGGCTTGCGTTATGACTTGACAGTGCCGTTTGCCCGTTATGTGGTGATGCACCGTGATGAAATCGTTTTTCCTTTCAAGCGTTTTCAGATTCAGCCGGTGTGGCGTGCCGACCGTCCCCAGAAAGGACGTTACCGCGAGTTTTATCAGTGTGACGCCGATGTGGTGGGAAGCAACTCCCTGCTGAACGAGGTAGAGTTGGTGCAGATGATTGACGCGGTGTTCAGCCGTTTCGGAATCCGTGTTTCGGTCAAAGTGAACAACCGGAAGATTCTTACGGGGATTGCAGAAATCATCGGTGAAGCCGATAAGATTGTAGACATCACTGTAGCTATAGACAAGCTTGACAAGATTGGCCTTGACAATGTGAATGCAGAACTGGCTTCAAAAGGCATTTCTCAAGAAGCCATCGAAAAGTTGCAGCCGATTATTCTGCTGGGCGGTTCGAATGAAGAAAAGCTTCAGACATTGAAGGCTGTACTTGCTTCCAGTGAAACCGGACTGAAAGGTGTTGAAGAATGCGAGTTCATCTTGAAGAAAGTGGCAGGTCTGGGAGTGAAGTCAGAAGTTGAACTTGACTTGACCTTGGCACGCGGGCTGAATTATTATACCGGCGCGATTTTTGAGGTGAAGGCGCTTGATGTGCAGATTGGAAGCATCAGCGGAGGAGGACGTTATGACAATTTGACAGGTGTTTTCGGCATGGACGGTGTTTCGGGCGTGGGCATTTCTTTCGGTGCCGACCGTATTTACGATGTGCTGAATCAGCTTGATCTTTATCCGAAAGAGGCGTCCGAAGCCACTCAGCTGCTGTTCGTTAATTTCGGTGAATCGGAAGCGGATTATGTTTTGCCGGTGCTGGCTAAGGTGCGCGAGGCCGGAATCCGTGCGGAAGTATATCCTGACAGTGCGAAAATGAAGAAGCAGATGAGCTATGCAAACAGCAAGTCTATTCCTTTTGTTGCCATCGCGGGCGAAACCGAAATGAATGAAGGAAAAGTGACTTTGAAGAATATGACTACGGGAGAGCAGGCTTTGGTTACCGCTGACGAACTGATTTCAGCTGTAAAAGGAGAATAAGCCATGCGTTTGTCGCCGGGTGTTCTGACGCGCCGGCACGTTGGTGAATGCAGAAGCACAAGGATCAGAAGGGAATATGCCTGAAGTTCTGGCGTATAAAGCTCTGGTCCTTGTGCTTTTGTTTTCAGTTCATGATCCGCTCCGTCACTTTCTCTTTGGATGAAACGGACTCGCCGTGAAGCTCCACATAGTCTACGCTGAGCGGATTCCTGTCGTTTACCTTCACGTACAGGTATTTTAAGACAGCAGGCTTGCCATTGATGGTCGTGCGGCATACGTAATGCGCCCCCTGCTGGCAAATCTCCAGTTTGCGGCCGTCATAGGCAGTCAGAGTTACCGTGCTTGTGTTGTTTCCTTCGGCCACCACTTTGTATCCGTATGCCATTTTTCGCTGGATAAAGCTCAGTCCGTTTTTTTCTCCCATATGCTCTTCGCGGTTTACCCAGTATACATTCAGCGGCTTTTGTGTATCCAGTTTTCCTCCAACCAGATTGGCGTCATAACAGACCAGATTCTTGTTTATGCTTCTGGCAATATGGAACAGCCGTTGCGGAGTAAGATATAAGTTCTCTTCCGGTTCTGATGCCCGCATCGGGCTGAGTGCAAGTGCGGACAGAGTCAGCAGGAAGAAAAAAAGTTTTGGTTTCTTCATTGCATCAAGTCGTTTTTTATGATTCTGCAAAGATAGTCAATCGCTTTGTTCTGTGCGCTTGTTTTGCGGCGATTGCAGACAAATGGCATAATATTGCGGATAAAAAGGATAAAAAGCGGTCTGTTTTTTATCTCCAGTTTAGAGATATGCATTTTCAGTCTGGAGATATATGTCTTCAGTCTGGAGATTTGTATCTCTAGCCTGGAGATATAGAATGGTGCGGGGCAGAATGGCTTTATAAATTTCTTTTCTTTCTGAATAGGTTGGAAATAAGGCGGTTTGGCCTTTTAGAATCAGGATTAACATTTCGCTTATTTTTTATGTTTGTAGCTGTTTATAATAAACTTCTGAAGAATGGTAGCGCAATTTTCTTCAGGAAATGAACAATGGGAAGTTGCGTTTTGTTGATGATTTAGATTTTTGAGAGTAAGAACAATGTTTTTGTAAAAACGCTTTTATTAACCTATTTAATTTAAGATCATGAGAAACAGGTTTTTTTTGATGTTAGCAGCCAGTCTGTTCTTGTGCCTTTCTGTAAAGGCGCAGAGTGGTGGTCACATAAGCGGTAAGGTTGTTGATGCTTTGAGTGAGCTTGCCGGTGTAAGTGTGGTCGTGAAAGGGACTGACAATGGAACCATAACAGATTTGACTGGTGAATTTAAACTGAGCGGAGTGAAGCCGGATGATGTGCTTCAGTTGTCTTTTATCGGATATAAGACACAATTGATCAAAGTTGGAAAACAAACCCGCTTCAATATTACAATGGTGGAAGATGCCCAGACTTTGGATGAGGTGCAGGTCGTTGCTGTCGGTTATGGTGACGTGAGAAGAAGGGACTTGACAGGCTCTATCGGCTCTGCGGACATGAAAGATCTGGTAAAGACTCCGGTAAGTAACATTACAGAGAATCTGGCTGGCCGTATTGCCGGTGTACGAGTTTCTTCCAGTGACGGTGGTCCGGGCGACAATTTCAGCATTGTAATCCGCGGTGCCGGCTCGCTGACCGGAAGCACGGCGCCTTTGTATGTCATCGACGGTTTTCCCTCGGAAAGTTCCGGTCTTGGCACTTTGAATCCGAATGACATTGAATCGATTGATATCCTGAAAGATGCTTCAGCTACAGCCATTTATGGAGCACGCGGTGCAAACGGCGTTGTTATTGTAACGACTAAAAAGGGAGGTGCTGGAAAGCCAACCGTCACTTATAACGGCACGTTTAAAATCAGTACCTTGAAAAATAAGCCTGAGGTGATGGATGCCTATGAATTTGTAACCTTGCAGCAAGAAATTATGGGCGGCGGAGAAGATTTTCAGAACAACTACCTTACAGATTTGTATCCTACCGTCGAAGACTATCGCAACGCTCCGTCGTATGACTGGCAGGACTATATTTATCGCACGGCACTAAGCCACAGCCATCATGTGTCTTTGACAGGCGGTGCCAACAATCTTAAATATACCACTTCGTTGACATACGATGATACGCAGGGTGTCATCATCAACTCAGGCCTCAAGCGTTATCAGGGGCGTGCCAGCTTGAGTCAAACGGTAAATGACAAATTAAAGATTGACTTCAACGCCAATTATTCAAGCAATGTGCAGGATGGTCCGACTGTTTCTACATCCACTACATCCATGTCGACGGCATACATGTACAGCGTATGGTCATTCCGCCCGGTATCACCTACCGGAACTGACTTGCTGAATCAAATGTATGATGAGGGTGTCAACATGACCGAAGACTACCGTTTTAACCCAGTTCTCTCTGCACGGAATGAATATCGTCACAAGACGACGAATAACATGGCATTCAATGTCGGTGCACAATATGAAATCATCAAGAATCTGAAACTGAAGGTAACGGCCGGATATACGGCGCGCGACTACAAGAATGAAGAGTTCAACGGTTCGCAGACCCGTACAGGTAATTCGCATCCGTCGAATACGCAGAGCAAGGGTATCAATGCCTATCTGTACCAAGGGGAAGCGAGAAGCTATCTGAATGAAAATACGTTGACTTATCAGTTGAACAAGAAGTCCCATAGCTTCAATGCGTTGGTCGGTATGTCCGTGCAGAAGAATACCAGCTACATTCATTCTATAACTACCGAGCAGATCAGCAATGAGTCGTTCGGAATGGCTGGTCTGGATAAAGGAAGCAATCCTACGGTTACTTCATCAAAGGGAGAAAACAAATTGTTTTCATATTTTGGGCGTATCAATTATAATTATGATTCACGCTATTATCTGACCGCGACCATGCGTGCTGACGGTTCTTCCAAGTTTGCTAAAGGTCATCGTTGGGGATATTTCCCTTCAGGCTCTGTAGCCTGGGCTTTCCAGCGCGAAGCATTTGTTTCTGACAATCTGCATTGGTTGTCTAACGGTAAGTTGCGTTTCAGCTACGGTCAGACAGGCAACAACCGTATCGGCAATTATGATTATATGGCTCATCTTGTGACGAGCGATGACGTTTACAAATATCCGTGGAACGGTGAGTTTACTCAAGGATACGTGCTCAGCAGCATGTTCAACGAATTGTTGAAATGGGAAACTACGGAGCAGTTTGACTTGGGACTGGACTTGGGCTTTCTGGACGGGCGCATCAATCTGACGATGGACTATTATGTGAAGACAACGAAGGATTTGCTGTTGGATGCTGATATTGCTGCAAGTTCCGGATTCTCTTCGGCAACACTGAATGTCGGCAAGCTGCGCAACAAAGGCTTGGAGCTTACACTTGAAACGACAAACATCAAGAATAAAGACTTTACATGGACTTCCAATTTTAATATTGCGTTCAATAACAATGAGATCATTGCACTGAATTCAGGCCAGCCTTATATGACAAGCTATATCAGCTGGGACAACAAGTATAGAACGATGCCGGCTTATATAAGCAAGGTAGGAGAATCTGCAGGTAAAATGTATGGCTTTGTTTATGAGGGAACATATAAGTATGATGACTTTAATACATCTGTAGGAGCAAACGGTGAAACGGTATATACAATCAAGGATGGCATTCCTCACTATCAGACCAACCCTCAGCCGGGAGATCCCAAATACAAGGACTTGACCGGCGAAGGTGAAATAAACGATGACGACAAAACAACGATCGGTAACGGACAGCCGAAGCATACGGGCGGTTTTTCTAACAATTTTACTTACAAGAACTTTGATTTGAATATTTTCTTGCAGTGGAGTTATGGCAATGACATACTCAATGCCAACCGTATGGTTTTTGAAAATCCGTCGTCGAAGCAGAATACCAACATGTTCGCTACTTACACCAACCGGTGGACACCTGAAAACCCGGAAAGCAATATGCCTCGTGCCAAAGCGAACGGAGCGACTGAATACAGTTCGCTGTATGTGGAAAACGGTTCTTATCTGAAGCTGAAGAACATTTCTTTGGGGTATAACTTTGGACCGAAAGTCTTGGACCGTCTGGGTATCAGTGCCGCACGCATTTATCTTGCTGCTGAAAACATTGCGACCTTTACTCATTATTCGGGTGATGATCCGGAGGTTTCTACCCGTAACTCTGTGCTTACTCCGGGTTTTGACTGGTCTGCATACCCGCGTGCCTTTACATTGTCGTTTGGATTAAATGTCACATTCTAAAAAAACAGATTTATGAAAACTATATATAAATACGGAAGAAATATATTTTTGGCTGTCTGCCTGTGCGCCACCGGCGTTTCGTGTGAGGATTTCTTTGAAACGAAACCGTATGACTTTGTAGCGCCTGAAACGTTCTATACAAACGAAAAAGAATGCACGATGGCTTTGGCCGGTGTGTATTATACGCTGGTGACTGAGGCTATTTACGGAAACTTTTATTCTTGTATGCTTTCTAACATAGATGACTTGAGCTATTATCAGCGTCAGAGCGGCCAGCTTACCAGTCAGGTGTATGGGAATGATCACAATCCGAGCAACCAGCATGTATGGGGAGTATGGAAGGCTTTGTATAAGGGAATTAATAATGCAAACATGCTGCTTGACAATATAGATAAAGCAGATATGGATGAGAATGTAAGAACAAGGATAAAGGGAGAAGCCAGATTCTTGCGCGCATACTATCACTTCCTTCTGGTGCAGGCTTGGCATGAAGTGCCCCTCCGGAAGGAGTCGTTTAAGGACGTGAATAATTCTGCCTTGAAAGCCACTCCCAACAAGGAAGCGTTGGACTGGATTGTGCAGGAAATGGAAGCATGTGTAGACATGGTAGACGACAGTGCTTACGACAAATCTCCTTCTTATGTGAAAAAGACTACGGTGATGGGTATTCTTGCTCGCGTTTACCTGTGGCGTGCCGGCAATCCCAACAATGGAGGAAAGGCGGATTATGAGAAGGCTGCTTATTGGGCAAATGAAGTGAAGAAGTCTGGCAAACATCAGTTGAATCCTGATATGGAACAGTTCTGGAAGAATCTGGCTGCCGACCAGTATGATGAGGTGTATAACGAAAGCATGTGGGAGGCTGAATTTATCGGGAACCGTTCGGCCGACGGACTGGGCAACTATACAGACGGCAGAATCGGAAATGTTATAGGCAATATTCAGAAAGGCAGTAATGCTGTGGGATATAGCTATGGCTTTTATGCACCGACACTTATTCTTTGGGATTTGTATGAGGATGGCGATAAACGTCGTGATCTTTACATCGCTCCTTACCAGATAAATAACAAAGACGCACAAGTTAAATGGAAAAAGAACCAGATTGTGCAGCGTTCTTGCGGAAAATTCCGCCGTGAATGGGAGCCTTCATCGCAAAAGGAAAAGAACTGGACACCGGAGAATTATCCGATTCTGCGTTATGCGGATGTGCTTCTGATGTTGGCTGAGGCTGAAAATGAAGCGAACCAGGGACCTACTGCATTGGCTTATGAATGCATCAATGCTGTCAGATCCCGTGCTGGACTGACAGACCCGTTGTCTGGATTAAGCTACGAGGATTTCCAGCAGGAAGTTCGTGACGAACGCGGACGTGAACTTTGCTTTGAATCGCTCCGTAAGTATGATCTGGTCCGCTGGGGAATCTATGTGGAAGCTATTCACGATAAGCTGGGTGCCGCTGTCAATGATTCCCGCTGGGCTACGGGCAACCAGTATCAAGGTGCCAAAGATTATGTGACAAGAACGCAAGCCAAACACCAGTTCATGCCGATTCCGACAAAAGAGCTGGATGTAAATGGAGAATTGCAGCAGAATGACTATTGGAAATGATTTGCGATAGTAAAGGTTTTAGGAAAACTCAACAGGATGTCTATGATTCATTGTGAGGAATAGGATGCGGTGCGTTTCATGGCATTCTTGTTCATGAGTGAATTAGATGTTAAGTAATGGTGGGTGTGTCGTGGCTGGTTCCTGGCACACCCACTTTGTTTGACCAAATTTTTCGGATTGCTTGTCAAGTTGGCAGTCTTTTTATATTTTTGTTATATGAAACGGAAATTTTTTATATGCTCCATTATATGTTTGGGAGCGGCTTTATGCGGATATGCGCAGACATGGAACTTTGAAGGTAAAGTTCCGGAAGACTTTACGGCTTCCGGGAAACACAGTTTGAGTACTTCTGCCTTGTTCTATAAGGAAGGGGCAAACAGCATGGAGTGGCAGTTTGGGCCTGAAGAGGTGCTGACGGTGAACATGAAAGAGCCGCTGTCTTTATCTTCGGGCAAGGAGGAAAATTATGGAATAGCCTTGTGGATTTATAATGAGGAGCCTCAGACCGACAGTCTGCGGTTTGAGTTTCTTTCACCTGCAGGGCATGTTTCTTATCAGTTCAGCTTTAATCTGTGTGCTGCGGGCTGGAGGGCTTGTTGGATCGGATTTCAGCATATGCATGGCGACAAGGCTGACAAGGAAATAGCCGGATGGAGAATTGTTGCACCGAAAAGAAAAGGGCGTGTCTTTATCGACCGGCTTACTTTTCCGGTTACGAAAATGAATCTCCGTACGACGCCCGACCAGCAGATGCCTTATAACAATGCGTTGGATTTTCGCGATTTGTGGCATTGGTGCCGTGTCTGGCAATGGGAACAGCTTGCATATGATATACCGATTCCTGCAAAACTGACTTTGGAAGAAAAGAAAGAACTGGATATGATGGCTGGCCGTCTGGACGCAGCGCTGGAATTGAAGAAAGCGCCTCAAAAGCTTGTGAAGAAAGCGTATGACGTTTTTGATAAAGCAAACATCCGCCGTTCGCTGACCGGCTTTGTCGGCGCTCCGGTCGTTGCTCCGGATGAGTTGAAGCGTGCGAAGGGAGAATTGTCATGGAATGATTTGGAAACGATGCTTTCCGGCTTTGCTTACGATGCTCTTTATAATGGCTCGAGCGAGGCGGAGAATAAATACTTCCTTGTTTGGGATTATGCAATGGATCAAGGATTTGCCTATGGCAGCGGAATGGGAACAAACCATCATTACGGATATCAGGTGCGGAATATTTACACTACAGCTTGGCTGATGCGCGATAAAATATGGAAGGCTCAGAAGAGCGATGCCATTGTCGCGACACTGGCTTTTTGGGCTGCGCTGCAGGAAACGCGCCAGCCTTGTCCTCAGGGGAGGGATGAACTGCTTGACACTTGGCATACGCTGCTCCAGCCTAAGGTTGTGTCGGCTATGCTGCTTGTAGATGAAAGGGAGCGTGTGAGAGCTCTTAAGGGACTGTCACGGTGGGTGGCGTCTTCGTTGAGGTATACATCCGGTACGATCGGAGGGATAAAGGTGGACGGGACAACGTTTCATCATGGCGGCTTTTATCCGGCCTATACAACCGGTGCCTTGGCAGCAGTAGCTTCGTTTGTAGCACTGACAAAAGACACGCAGTATGAGTTGGCGGCAGAACCCCGGCAGGTGCTGAAGACGGCGCTTTTGGCGATGAGAAATTATTGCAACAAATACGAATGGGGTATCGGAATCAGTGGGAGGCATCCTTTCGGCGGGTCGATGCGGGAAGAGGATATAGCTTCGTTTGCTTCTCTTGCTCTTGCGGGCGACCTGTCGGGAGGAAAAAATGAGTTCGACCGTTCATTGGCTGCGGATTATTTGCGCTTGTGCAGAAAAGATACGCCGGAGGCGCGTTATTTCAGGAAGCAGGGAATCCGTCCTGCCAAAGCGCCGGAAGGATTCTTCGTGTACAATTATGGAGCTGCGGGAGTCTTTCGGCGCAATGACTGGATGGTGACACTGAAAGGATATAATACGGATGTCTGGGGTGCAGAGATTTATACGAAGGACAACCGTTACGGGCGTTACCAGAGTTATGGTTCCGTGCAGATAATGGGAGGAGATTCTCGCCGGACAAGCGGCTATGATGAAAACGGTTGGGATTGGAACAGGCTTCCGGGAACAACCGCCATTCATTTGCCTTTTGAGATGCTTGACAGTCCGTTGAAGGGCACGACGATGCTTAAGTCGAAGGAGCATTTTTCAGGGGCTTCCAGTTTTGAAGGAAAGAACGGAATGTTCGCCACTAAGCTTATGGAACGTGAACTGAAAAACTTTACGCCCGATTTTGTAGCCCGGAAGTCCGTGTTCTGTTTTGATAACCGGATGGTCTTTTTGGGATCAGGAATTACGAATAGCAATCGGGACTATTCTACAGAAACGACGCTTTTCCAGAGCGTATGGACTGACGATGGAGCGCATGATTTGCTTGTGGACGGAGATGTGAAAAACGAACTTGGCTTTTCCGGCGAATTTGATGTGACCGGCAAGCATCCTCTTTGTCTGCGTGACGGTTATGACAATTATTATTATATAAAGGAAGGAAATGTCAAAGTGTATATAGCCAGACAGGAATCGCGGCATGAAAAGAAACGCACGTTGACAGAGGGCGAATTTGCTTCAGCATGGATTGATCATGGCTGTGCTCCTCAGAAGGCTTCTTATGAGTATCTGGTCTGGATTCAGCCTTCGGAAGAGCAGCTGGAGGCTGGAACACCGTTGGATTCGTATGAAGTGCTGCAATGCGATGACAAAGCGCATATTGTCCGGGATATCCCGACAGGAATTACAGCTTGTGCTGTGTTTGAAGACGTGAAGTTGGGGCAAAACGGATTGTTCTCGGAACTTCCGGCGGAAACCATGGTTATGTACAAACAGGAAGAAGCGTCGCTTCGGATAAGCGTTTGTGATCCGGATCTGGATATCAAGGAAAAGTCATATACTACTAAAGAATCCAGCAGGCCGAAAGATAAGTCTTTGGTGCTTTATGGCGATTGGAAGCTTGTGGGGAATTCGGATAAAATAACGTTGGCGGCTTCGGAAGGCATGACGGAACTGACTGTGAAATGCCAAGACGGACAGCCTGTAGAGTTTGAACTGGAGAGAATTTGAAATTATGGATGTGGCAGTAAAGAATGAAGGCGTGATGCAAGGTGGGTTTTCAATTCAGTTTTCACCGCTTCAGGGGTATACGGATGCCGTTTATCGTCGGGCGCATGCTCGCTTTTTCGGTGGGGTGGAATGCTACTATTCTCCTTTTGTCCGGATCGAACATGGAGAGATCCGCCGTAAGGATATGCGTGACATTGAGCCTGAGAACAATGAAAACCTAAGCCTTGTTCCCCAGTTTATAGCTTCCGACAGGGATAAGGCGGAGCATATTCTTTCGCTTTTTGTAGAGAAAGGATACCGCAATGCGAATCTTAATTTGGGGTGTCCGTTTCCTGTACTTGCCAGACGGCATAATGGTGCAGGCATGTTGCCTTATCCGGATGAGGTTGAAAGTTTGCTGACAGGTGTTGCGGAAGGCTTTCCTCAATTGTCTTTGTCTGTCAAGCTTAGGCTGGGGTGGGACAGCCCGGACGAATGTCTGGCACTGCTGCCCTTGCTTAACCGTTTGCCTTTGTCGGCCGTCATTCTTCATCCGCGGCTGGGAAGGCAGCAATACAAGGGGAGTGTTGATCTCGATGCTTTTGCCGCCTTTTATGACGCTTGTGAGAAACCTCTTTTTTATAACGGTGATTTGCTCTCTGCGGATGATATCTCCGATATACATGAACGGTTTCCCCGTCTTGCCGGTGTGGCTGTCGGGCGTGGACTTTTGGCAAATCCGGCATTGGCGTTGGAGTATCGCCAGGGAAGCGCATTGCCTGAAGCGGAAAAGATGGAAAGAATCAGAAAAATGCATGATTTTGTTTTTGACGCTTATTCCAGGCAGCTCCAAGGAGGTGATGCCCAGTTATTGACAAAGATGAAGAGCTTTTGGGATTATCTGCTTCCGGATGCCGACCGGAAGGCGCGCAAGGCTGTGTTAAAGGCAACAAAGCTTGGCGCGTATCACGCTGCGGTGAGCGGTTTGACTGGCAAATGATTTTAGTTTGAGATTTCCCGTTTTTTTTTTTAGTTTTGTGGCTTGTAAATAGTAAGCCATGAAAACAGTATTAGCCTTTATCGTATCTTTGGTGGCGCTGGCTGCCTGTTCGGATGAAAAAGAACATTTGGTAATTGGCGTTTCGCAATGCAGTGATGATGAGTGGAGGACACAGATGAACAGGGAAATGCTTCGGGAAGCCTTGTTCTATCCTGAAACGGAAGTGAAGATTCGTTCGGCAAAAGATAACAGCGGAATTCAGATAGAAGACATCGAAACGTTCATCAAGGAAAGAGTGGATGCGCTGGTTGTTTCTCCCAATGAAGCTGAAACGGTAACTCCTGTAATTGAAAAGGCTTTCGATGCGGGCATTCCGGTGATATTGGTCGACAGGAAGATTCATTCGGGAAAATATACAGCTTATGTAGGTGCAGACAACTACGATATTGGCCGGCGTGCCGGGTTTTACATCGTTAATCGTCTGCATGGAAAGGGGCATGTGGTAGAGATCACCGGACTGAGGGGCTCAACCTCGGCCGAAGAGCGTCATCGTGGCTTTATGGATGCGTTGGCCGAATCTCCTGAAATGGAGGTAGTGGCTAGAGCGGATGCAGGCTTTTTTCAGCAGAAAGCTGAGGACAAGTTTGATTCGATTCTAGCCCGGCATAAAGACATTGATCTGGTGTTTGCCCAAAAC
Organism: Bacteroides gallinaceum; assembly: GCF_030373775.1. Taxonomy (NCBI): domain Bacteria; kingdom Pseudomonadati; phylum Bacteroidota; class Bacteroidia; order Bacteroidales; family Bacteroidaceae; genus Bacteroides; species Bacteroides gallinaceum. The sequence continues at coordinate 115,070 of NZ_JAUDEN010000003.1, forward strand.
GACCGCATGGCGATCGGCGCTCATCAGGCGGCTTTGAAGTGCGGGCGGCAGAAGGATATGTTGTTTGTCGGGATTGATGCAGTTTCGGGAGAAGGGTATGGAGTGGAGAAAGTGGCTTCCGGTGAACTGGACGCAACGTTCATTTATCCGACATCTGGGGATAAGGTAATGCAGGTGGTGATGGCGGTTTTGGAAGGCAAGCCATACGACAGGGATACCAAACTGCAGACTGCATTGGTTGACAAGTCGAACGCCCGTGTCATGGAGATGCAGACGGAGCATATCTTTGAATTGGACAAGAAAATCGAATATCTGAATAAGAAGGTAGATGCTTATTTCCTTCGTTACTCTTCCCAGCGCATGTTCCTGTATGCATGTATTGTCATTCTTTTGCTTGTGGGAGCATTGCTGGTTTTCGTTGTCCGTGCATTTTGGACAAAAAACAGGCTTAATGCAGAACTTTCGTGCCAGAAGACGAAGCTGGAGGAACAGCGTGATCAGCTGATTGATCTTTCTCATCAGTTGGAAGAGGCAACTCATGCGAAACTGGCTTTCTTTACCAATGTGTCGCATGATTTCCGCACGCCTCTGACGCTGATAGCCGATCCGGTGGATCAACTGTTGCAAAGCCGTAACTTGAATGAACATGAACGCTCTTTGCTTAACATTGCACATAAGAATGTTGTTGTTCTGCTCCGGCTGATCAATCAGATATTGGATTTCAGGAAATTTGAGAGCGGCAAGCTCAAGCTGCATCTTTCCGAGTTCGACATTTGCAGCGAGATGAAGGAGTGGACCGAAGCGTTCCGCACCTTGTCGTTCCGTAAGCATATCCGTTTTGACATGTCTGTTGATGAGGCTGGGCAGGGATACGTTGTGATAGCTGATGCAGAAAAGCTGGAGCGCATTACCTATAATTTATTGTCGAATGCCTTCAAGTTTACTCCAGAAAATGGCCGCATATCCGTCAGGCTCTCACGGTTTAGGCGGGATGAGGCTGATTGGCTGAGAATGCAGTTTTCTGATACGGGCATAGGCATGTCGGCCGAGCATGTGCAGCACATTTTCGAACGCTTCTACCAAATCGATGTGCATCATGCCGGTTCGGGTATCGGACTGGCTTTGGTGAAGGCTTTTGTGGAAATGCACAAAGGGGTGATTCGGGTAGAAAGCGGAAAAGAAAAGGGGACGGCTTTTATAATTGAAATACCGATGCGCCAGGCTGGTGCATTGGAAGAGGGATTGCAGCGCAATGTGATGCTGACAAACCTGAAGGAAGGAGCTGTGCTTGACGCGGATCTGGAAACCGTCAGCCAGCAAGGTGATAAGTTCATTCCGGAAGATAAGGAAACGGTGCTGGTCATTGATGACAATCAGGACATACGCGACTATGTGCGTATGCTTTTGCAAGGGAAATATACGGTGATTGAAGCCGTTAACGGACAAGAGGGGGTGAAGCAGGCAATGAAATATGTTCCCGATGCGATCATTTGCGATGTGATGATGCCGGTGATGGACGGTATGGAGTGCTGCAAACGGTTGAAGAGCGAGCTTCAGACATCTCATATTCCTGTGATGATGCTTACGGCATATGCAATGGATGAGCAAAAGATCAAAGGATATGAATGTGGCGCCGATTCTTATTTGTCGAAACCTTTCAGCGCGAAGTTGCTGCTGACCCGTCTTCACAATCTGATAGCCAATCATAAGCGGCTGAAATCCTTTTTCAGTGACCGCGCTGCCACGGTGCAGGAAACGCCCTTGGGCAATATTGACAAGGGGTTTGTTGACAGGCTGTATGACTTGATTGAAAAACGGATGAGTGATTCTGATTTGAATGTGGAGAATATTGGAAGCGAGATTGGTCTTGGACGTGTGCAGTTGTACAGAAAGACCAAGGCACTGACCGGTTATTCTCCGAATGAGCTGCTTCGGATTGTCCGGTTGAGGAAAGCTTCGGCTTTGCTGGCTTCTACGGAGAAGACGATAGCTGAGATCGCTTATGAAGTCGGATTCAGTTCTCCGTCGTATTTTGCGCGTTGTTATAAAGATTATTTCGGAGAAAGTCCCACAGACTTTCTGAAAAGGAAAAATGGGAAATGATGGCTGCGGTTCGGCAAATAGTTGTATCTTTGGCTCGGATTTAGAACAAAGTTTATGAAGCGTATTGTTATAGGACTTGCATTGATTTTGTGTTATGCGTGCGGATTGCGGTCGCAAGACTTGAAATCCTTGTTTGTGGCTTTGCCTGATTCATTATCTCCACTGTTGACGGAAGTCAATCGGGCGGATTTCGGAGACTTTTTGGCAAGCAACATGAAGGCGGAAGTGAAAAACCGTTTTGGCAATATTTCGGAAATGACCCGGCTGACAGATGATTACCTGTCGGTTAGACTGACATCGGCCAGTACATTGGAAATGAAGCTTCTTCCGATGAACGACAGCGTCAATGTTGTCTGTGTGGTGAAGACTTATATGGCACCGGCTGCTGACAGCAAGGTTTCTTTCTTTACTTCCGACTGGAAAGAGCTTCCTGCCGGCGACTATTTGCAGCTCCCGCTTGAAACGGACTTTTATCTTTCTCCTCAGACAGAGGCGGGAAAGGACTCGTTGGATAATCTGCGTTCGTATGCCGACATGTATCTGCTGAAAGCGGAACTTTCCGCCGAAAGCCCTTCCATTTCGTTTGTCTATAGCACTCCTGACTATCTGGATAAGGGGACGGCAGACAAATTGAAGGCCTATCTGCGTTCTTGTCCGCTTCGCTATGAATGGAGTGCAGGCAAGTTCGTGAGGAAAGAAGATTCAGGCAATATTTGATCATGCGATATCGCCGGCTGTTTTTTATGTTGTAAAGCAGGAATCTGCGCTTCGTGAATTGATTTCAACTGAAAATACATAAAAAATAGTTAATCATCCGGTGTGGGCAAAGAGAAAAATATTATCTTTGGAACAATTTGTTGGATATGATAGACTATCCTTCATAAAGAGGGGGAGAATATCGCCGTTTTTAGTTGATTTGTGTAAACCTGTAGTGGTATTCTGAAGACGTTCGAAACTTTCTCAAAAAGTTTGCCGACGGATACTTGCTGAAAAATATTATAACGTAATGATTTTAAAATGTATTAGAACAGTGACGATGGCGGCTTTGGCCTTTGTGAGTGTAAATGTCTGCGGACAGGACTTGCTGGCTCGACAGGCTCCCATCGACAGAAAATTGAAAGCTGTAGACTCATTGGCGTTGATACGCCAGATCAAGGCGGAGCAGGCCGTTTATCCTGCATATAGTCTTTATCCGAACTGGAGCCATGACCGCGTCCATGCCTATGGTAATACAGTGCAAATCCCCGACAGCTTCCGTATAGATCTTACAGGCTTCTGCATGCCGACAACTCACACTAAAATTACTTCTAAATGCGGCCCTCGCTGGCGGCGTATGCATAACGGACTGGATATAAAAGTTTATATCGGCGATACAATCCGTGCTGCATTCGACGGGCGCGTGCGTATGGTGAAGTATGAACGCCGCGGATACGGCAAATATGTGGTGATTCGTCATGATAATGGTCTGGAAACGATTTATGGACACTTGTCGAAACAGATTGTGGATGAGGACCAGTATGTGAAGGCGGGAGATCCGATCGGTCTTGGAGGAAATACGGGCCGTTCGACCGGTTCTCACTTGCATTTTGAAACACGTTTTCTCGGGGAAGTGATCAATCCGGAATTCATGTTTGACTTTCCGAATCAGGATATTGTAGCCGACAGTTATCTGTTCGTTCGTGGCGCCAACCGTTACACTTACCAGCGTACAAGGGCATTGGCTGCCGTGAAAGCGGGCAAGTCGGGTGCGGATGAAGCTGAAAAGGCTGCGATCCGTTACCATAAGATCCGTAAAGGCGATACGTTGGGCCGCATATCGCGTATCTATCATGTTTCGATTGACAAGCTGTGCCGTCTGAATGGCATCAAGCGCACGACGGTTCTTCGGATCGGGCAAGTATTGAGATGTTCATAAATAATTATCTACTTTGATATTTCAGTGGGCCATCCCGAATGAAGTTGGTAACGCTTCGTTCCGGATGGCTTTTTTTATATGGAATTTTTGTTGGCTGCTCCGTGAAAAAACTGTATTTTTGCAGGTGCAGAAAAATTGTTTATTGAGATAGAACTTTGGCGAGCAAACATTTACATATACATGACGCAATTGTAATTGGAGCAAATACATGCCGTTTTCTTTTGGCGGCTGTTTTTCTGTTTTCCGGATTCGTTAAGGCTAATGATCCGTTGGGCACGGTTTATAAAGTGCAGGATTATCTGGACGCATGGGGAGCGTTTAGTCTGAGCGGCGGTTCGTTTCCTTATCTGGCGAGTTTCTTGATGGCTGCCTTTGAGTTCAGCATCGGCGTTTATCTTCTTTTTGGAATCCGCCGTTGGGCGACTTCCATTTTGGTTCTTCTCTTCATGTCGGTCATGACTCCCCTTACTTTATGGCTGGCTATTGCGAACCCGATTTCGGACTGCGGTTGTTTTGGCGATGCGGTAGTGCTGACCAATTGGGAAACTTTTTTCAAGAATCTGGTGCTGCTGGCTGCCGCTGTCTGCCTGTTCAAATGGAGGAGGTTTATCTTTAAGCTTGTGACAACCAAGGTAGACTGGCTGATATCATTGTACAGCATAATCTTTATTCTGTTTTTTACAATTTTCTGTTACCGTTATCTGCCTGTGTTTGATTTTCTTCCTTATCATATAGGGGCGGATATCCGCAAAGGTATGGAAATACCGGAGGGTGAAAAGCCTTCTGTGTATGAAACGATCTTTACGTATGAAAAGGACGGAGTGAAAAAGGATTTTACCATAGATAACTATCCAGGCGACTCCCTCTGGACTTTTGTTGATTCTCATACGGTCTTGAAGGAAAAAGGTTATGAACCTCCCATACAGGATTTTGCATTGATGTCATATGAGGACGGAACAAATTTGACTGATGAGATATTGGCTGACAGCCAATATGTTTTTCTGCTGGTAGCTCCCTGGCTGGATCGGGCTGATGACAGTTCGATAGACTTGATCAATGAAATTTACGACTACAGTGTGGAGCATGACTACCGTTTCTTGTGTGTGACCTCTTCAACAGATGAGGCGATATCGGCGTGGCAGGAAAATACAGGAGCCGAATATCCGTTTGCTTTGGCAGATGAGATAACATTGAAAAGCATGGTCCGCTACAATCCCGGACTGATGCTGCTGAAGAACGGTGTGGTGCTCAATAAATGGAGTGCGAATGCGCTGCCTGATGAATATCAGCTCAATGCTCCTCTTGACCGTTTGCCTTTGGGAGAGATACAGCTCAAGGGCGTATCCAGAAAATTGATGGAGGTGACCGGAAGTTTTCTGGCTCCGCTGGCGGCTTTGACAATTATAGATCTGCTTTGGATGAAATATCGCAGGAGGAAGGAGAAGAAACAGAAAAAAGTTCCCGACAGAGCGGATAATGGGAATCCTGAGGAATGATTGATACATTGACTATAAATACTAACCCTTTAAAATTAAACAAAATGAGAAAGAACATTGTAGCAGGTAACTGGAAAATGAACAAGAACCTGCAGGAAGGTATTGCTTTGGCAAAGGAATTGAACGAAGTGCTGACCGCAGACAAGCCGAATTGCGACGTGATTATTTGCACTCCGTTTATCCATCTGGCTTCTGTGACTCCGATCGTTGACAGCGCTATCATTGGCGTAGGTGCCGAGAACTGTGCAGACAAGGCTTCTGGTGCGTATACCGGTGAAGTTTCGGCTGAGATGGTGGCATCAACAGGTGCTCAGTATGTTATTCTGGGACATTCAGAACGCCGTGCATATTATCATGAAACAGTTGAAATCCTGGCTGAAAAGGTTAAACTGGCATTGGCCAACAACCTGAAGCCGATTTTCTGCATCGGTGAAGTACTGGCAGAACGTGAAGCAAACAAGCAGAACGAAGTTGTTGAAGCTCAGTTGGCTTCTGTATTCTCTCTGTCGGCTGAAGATTTCAGCAAGGTTATTCTGGCTTATGAGCCGGTTTGGGCTATCGGTACGGGAAAGACCGCAACTCCGGAGCAGGCAGAAGAAATCCACGCACATATCCGTTCGCTGGTTGCAGCCAAGTATGGCAATGAGGTGGCTGAAAATACTTCTATCCTTTACGGAGGAAGCTGCAAGCCTTCAAATGCAAAAGAACTGTTTGCAAAACCGAATGTTGACGGCGGACTGATCGGCGGTGCTGCGCTGAAGGCTGCTGACTTCAAGGGCATTATCGATGCTTTCAAATAATCTGGCAGAACAGCTTTAACGTTTTATATTTTATACAGGGGAGCAGAAACAGGCGCTCTTTCAGCGTGCATTTTTGCTTCTCTGTGCTTTTATTTTTAATCCGGACATTATGAAATATCTTTTCTTTTCTGTCGTTGCTTTTCTGGTCAGTGCTGCCGGAGCATACGCACAAAGCAATATTATCGAGAGTTTGCAGACTCGCCGTGCAGGTGAAGGAGTTGTGACTGTTCATCAGGATGCGCAAATCTCCGGAATGATCGGCAAGCGCTATGTACTTTCACCGTCAGAACAGCCGAATGTTTTGAGGACCAGAGGATTCCGCGTGCAAGTGTATGCCGGGAACAATTCCCGCCAGGCGCGTTCGCAAGCGTATGATGTGGCGGCAAAGGTGAAGGAGGAATTTCCAGATATGCCGGTTTATACCTATTTCCAGCCTCCACGCTGGTTGTGCCGCGTTGGTGACTATAAGACTATGGAGGAAGCTCATTCGGCAATGCGTATGCTGAAAGCGACAGGCGTCTTCAAGGAAGTGTCCATTGTGCGCGAACAAATAAATATACCGATAGAATGATGATTGACAACAGCTTGATAAACTGGCCGGAAGAGAAGGTAGAGAAACTGAAGGCGCATTACGCTGAAATCCTTTCGCTGCTGGGAGAGGATCCGAATCGTGAAGGGTTGCTGAAAACCCCGGAAAGAGTGGCCAAGGCCATGCTTACTTTGACCCGCGGATATGAAATGGATCCCAGGGAGGTTTTGAATGCGGCGAAGTTCAAGGAGCCTTACAGTCAGATGGTCATAGTAAAAGACATCGATTTCTTTTCGATGTGCGAACATCACATGCTTCCTTTTTACGGGAAGGCGCATGTGGCTTATATCCCTAACGGATATATTACGGGATTGAGCAAGATTGCCCGTGTGGTGGATATTTTTTCTCACCGCCTGCAGGTTCAGGAGCGCATGACGCTGCAGATCAAAGAGTGTATTCAAGAAACCTTGAATCCGCTGGGAGTAATGGTGGTTGTTGAAGCGAAACACATGTGTATGCAGATGCGTGGTGTGGAGAAACAGAATTCGGTCACGACTACCTCCGATTTTACGGGGGCTTTCAACCAGGCCAAAACCCGTGAAGAATTCATGAACCTTATTCGGGCGAGATACTGACCTGAGGCGATACCGTTCTGAATACAAAGGCACAAAGTCGCAGAACTTTTGTATTGAACTTGAATGCGTTTTCTCTGTGGCTTCGTGCCTCTGCGTTCGTCTTGCAGAATTGTTGCGTTATTCTGCAAGGTCAAAAACTGACCGTGAACTTATAGTTTCCTTCTTTAGACAGACGCTTTGCCGTAAACGAGATTCTGTAGATTTCCTTTCCCCAAACATTCGACAGTGTCGGATCGGTAAGCGGTATCGTTTCTTTTGATGCCTCAAACTCGTCCGGATTGAACTTTATGGTTGCGGAAATGTTTTCTCTGCTGATGCTTACCTTGTCGCCTTCGATGCTGATGTTCCCCCAAGTCATGAAGTTGATCTGATTGGGAGCAATGGCTTCTTCAAGACTGAACTTGTCCCTGATGACCAGTTGGTTGTTCTTAAGCTGATACGAGCGGATCCAGTCTTTGATTCCGGCTTCCGCAGGGTAGGCTTCTTTTAGGTTCAGCCTGAACTCGTTGGGAGAGGCTTCTGCATCTTGGGCCTTGTATTTTCTTCCGTATTTTTGTGGGATGCCATTGACGACGGGCAGATTGTGATAGTTGCTTTGCATGGTCCATATCTTGTATCTTTCCGAACTGAATGTTTGTTTGGTATAGGTGCCTACTCCTGCATCCAGAAATACCGGGGTGTCCTGCACCCATAGGGAGAAAGTTCCGATGTCATTGTGGTTGTGGCTTTCGTCGTTATATCCTCCTTTGGCGGCAAAGAACGCTTTTCCTTTCCTTATATAGCAGAATTGCGTTTCCGGATACCAGATGAAGTCGGGAGTTTCGTGCGCCGGAGCATATCCGGACAGCTCAGCATCCGCTTTCAGCCCTTCCAGTATTCTGTAGAAATCTCTGCTTGCAAGCGTAATCCTGTTTTTCTGCTTTTGTTTGAGATAGGCGGCGAACTGCTTCATCCGGCTGCTTCCGATAGCCTGTCCGAACCGGAAAATCAGCTGGGGATCTCCTCCTCCTTTGGCAGATGCGTCTGCAAAGTTGACCACCCATCCGTTTCCTACATAGCTGTTTGATATGTATTCTGCCATGTTTCTGATCTGGCTGTCCTCAAAGAAGTTGATGCGGTTGCCTGTGATGTCCGACAGCAGGACGAGGTAATCCAGCACTTTCCCTGATGCATGTCCCCAGTAAGAAGGCCCTTCTTCGCAGGCTCCGTCGCTATGTACGTAATTCAGGAATTTATCCACAGACTGGATGCTTCTCCAGATTGCTGCCTCAAGCCGTTGCGGATTGTTTTCCAGGAGCATGAATGTCATGAGCGCATTGCTGTTGCACCATGGATTCCAGTTGTTTATCATGTTTCCTTCCTTATAGTTGACTGCCATCCACCAGAATCTGTCGTCCTCAAGATATGGTTTCATGATGCGTTTGTCCAGTTCATGATAAAGCCTTCGGGAGATTTCCGGATCTGTTTTGTCGAAGGTGTCGTGCATGAAATAATAGGTCCATGCAAGGATGTTTCCCAAATCTCCTGCTGTCAGGTCGATCAGATCATATTCGTATGAAGGAAGCGAGCGGCCGGACGGCTGGTTGGGGAGATGCGCCGACAGAGCCCATGAAGTCATTTCGCAGGTGTGGAACACTCCGTTTATCAGCTGGTCGGTGAAGCGTCCTTTTCCTTCTGCCAGTTCTGCCAGCAGCAGTTGTACGATGGCATAGTTGTTTGCATCGAACGGTGATTCCATGATCTTGCGGTTTCCGCTTCTTTCAAACTCGAGATAGTCGGTTGCGGTAATCACCTTCCATTCGTGCTTCAGCTGCTTTTCTCCGTTTCTGATGACTGTTTCCTTATTTTTGCCCAGCAGCTTGTCCCATCCTTCCCGGTCTGCATAGGATGGATAGTCCACCCATTTCTGTTGCGTGACCAGATAGTCTGAGATTTGTTCTCGGGTGATTTTGCTTTGCAGCAGGTTTCTTTCCGTATATGCCTCCAGCGTTGCCGGAAATGCCGCCAGGAATGTAATGACTGCCAGAAAAAAGTTTTTAGTTTTCATAGATGTTGATTTTATAGAATTTTGCGGTTAAATGTAGGCAGAATGATTGAATTATGCAAACGCGCCTTTTGTATCTCCAAGCCGGGAAATGCTGTTTTCTGTTCTGAAAAACGTGCTTTTTCACCCTTCAATTTGCAAACGGCATCGTGGTTTCTATAAACGACGTTGTGGTTTGTACGAACCGCATTGTGGTTTGTATAAACAACATTGTTGTTTATAACTTCCTCCGTCGAATTTCGATTATTCTTCTTTTGCGGCAGGAGCATTTTTTGCGGATGTGGTCCTTTTGCTTTTTGTGATTTTTTATTATGGATTAAGGTATTTGATGAATTTTTCCGGACTAAAATTAAATAGATTAAATACTTTCTTTATATTTGCTCCCGATATAATTGAAACCGAATTATATGACCAACTAAAATTTAATGCTTAATGAAAACGGAAAAACGAATGACAGTCCTTTATTCTGAAAGGATGTTGTTGGGAGCATCGCTCATTTTTGCTGCCACAAACGTGATGGGAGCCGTTGATTCTTCTCCTGTTTCCCATGTAGACGCTGTAGAGAGTATCCTTCAGCAGAAAGAAATCTCTGGTACCGTAGTGGATGGTTCGGGGGAACCTGTTATCGGTGCGAATGTTGTTGTCAAGGGCACGACGAACGGTACGATTACTGACCTGGATGGAAAATTCACACTGAAAGTTCCTGCAGAGTGTGTTGTTGTGGTGTCTTATATTGGCTATAACAGCCAGGAAATCAGAGTTACATCATCGACCACCCGGTTGTCTGTGTCGTTGAAGGAAGATTCAAAGACACTGGACGAAGTTGTAGTTGTCGGTTATGGTGTGCAGAAAAAGGTAAACCTTTCCGGTTCTGTTTCTTCCATTAATATGGACGAACTGACCGAGAGCCGCCCGATTACCAACGTTTCTCATGCTCTGGCAGGTATGGCCGCCGGTGTGAATGTGCAGTCGGCAAGCAACCAGCCCGGTAATGACGATGCAACCATCCAGGTGCGCGGGCAAGGAACTCTGAACGACTCTGCGCCTCTCGTCATCATCGACGGTGTGGAATCGAGCATCAGCTCTGTAAGCCCTCAGGATATTGAGGCGATGTCTGTGCTGAAAGATGCGGCTTCGGCTGCCATTTACGGTTCGCGTGCCGCAAACGGCGTCATCCTGATTACCACCAAGCAGGGCAAGGCCGGAAGCATGAAGATTGACTACAACGGTTATGTTTCGTTCACTTCGCCTACCATCCCGAGCACGATGGATCCGGTGTCGAATTATGCGGACTATATGGATCTGATCAATGAAGGTTACACCAATTCAAACAGTAATGCTGTATTTTCTCCCGAAGTAATTCAGTCATGGCGTAATGACAACGGACAAAATCCGTTGCTTTATCCTAATACAAATTGGCTGGATGATACATTCCGCAACTCTGTTGCCCACAACCATGTGCTTTCCATGAGTGGCGGTACTGAGAAGATTCGTTTTTATTCATCGTTCGGTTATCAGAACAATCCGGGTGTTATGGAAAATACCGGTTTTGAAAAATTTACAGGGCGTTTGAATGTTTCGGCTGATTTGAAGCCCTGGCTGAGTTTGGGCGTGCAGGCTAACGGTTATGTTTCTAACATGGATCCTGCGGCCAACTATGACAGCAGTGACAATACGACGGCTGTAAGCGAAGTGTTTACATATGCAAGTGCAACAACCCCGGGTATGGTGTTCCGTGCGCCTGACGGCAGATATGGAGCGGTTAATAATACAGAGGATGCCGCTCAGAGTTCTGTAAACAATCCGTTGAAACGCTTGAATGCTGTTGCAGGGAATATTCGTAAAACCAATATGCGTGCCCGTTTCTTCGGCACGTTGAAACCTTTCAAAGGATTTTCTATTACAGCGTCTTATACGTATGAGTTTCTGGATGAGGACCGTTCAAGAAAACCTGTGTTTATAGATAGCTGGAACTTTCAGACCAATACGGTGACGGCAACGACAAGAGGAAGAACTTCTCTGTATAATTATGACGGAAAAACTCAGCGTTTCTTCGGAGATGTAGTTGCTCGTTACGAATCACGCTTTTTGAAAGATCGTTTAGGACTGAATGCGATGATCGGTGCCAGTCAGGAAAGATATTATACGCACAATTTCTCGGCTTCAAAGTATGACCTTATTGACTTGAGCCTGAATGTTATGAATGCTGCGATTGGCGAGGCTTCGGCTTCCGGTTCCAGTGCCGAATGGGCAATGCGTTCTTTCTTCGGACGTGTCAATTTGGATTGGGAAAGCAAGTATTTGCTTGAAGTGAATCTCCGTGCAGACCAGTCTTCCCGTTTCTTGTCAAAGAACCGTACAGGCTATTTCCCCTCAGCTTCAGTTGCATGGCGCATTGAGCAGGAGCCGTTTATGGCAAATCTGGTTGACAAGGGACTGAGCAACCTGAAACTCCGTTTGTCTTATGGATCTTTGGGTAACAATTCGGTGGGGAACTATGATGCGCTGGCAACTTATGCTAATCGTCCTAGTTCGGGCACCGCTTATAATTATGTGCTGAACAATGCGCTGGTGTTAGGACTGGTGCAAGCACGTCTGGCAAATCCGGATTTAACATGGGAGTCTACGTATATGACTAATGTGGGAGTTGATTTCGGCTTTTTCAATAATCGTTTGACCGGAACTGTCGATTATTTCCATAAAAGGACTAAAGACATTCTTATCGATTTGCCGGCTCCTATCGTTCACGGAACAGCTTCAATCCCCAAGCAGAACAGTGCGACGGTTACAAACAAAGGTATCGAATTCACTTTGGGATGGCAGGATAAAGTGGGTGAATTCTCTTACGGAATAACCGGAAACTTTACATACGTGAAGAATATGGTTGATAAATATAAGGGGACGGATAAGGGTGGCATGACCATTAGCGGTGCCAATGTGATTTGGGAAGGACATCCCATTAACTCTCAGTATCTGCTGCAGGTAGACCGTATCATTCAGACAGACGAAGATCTGGCTATAGTAAACGAGATGTTGGCTAAGAATCCGAAAGCATTTGATGCCTTCGGTGTGCCCGAGAAGGGTGACTTTCTGTATAAGGATGTGGACGACAACGGTATTATCGACTTGAATGACCGCGATATCGTGAGCGACGGTCCGAATCCGAAGTTCCAGTTTGGTCTGAATCTGAACGCTGCATGGAAAGGAATAGATTTCGCTATTTTGTTCCAGGGACAAGCCGGTGCGGAGGTCTATTGGCAGAATGATTTGGTCAACACTGCCAGTGTAAGGCAAGGTTATCAGCTGAACAAGGAGGTTTGTGACGGCAGATGGTATAAAGGCAGAACAGATGCTTCTTATCCAAGATTGCTGGAATATCAGGATCAGAGAAACAAGCAGGTGAGTGATTTTTATTTGGAGAATCTGTCGTTCCTCAAGATTCGCAATATTCAGTTGGGATATACACTGCCGAAAACATGGACTAACAAGCTGACTCTTGACAGAATCCGTGTGTATGCAAGTATGGAGAACTTCTTTACATTTACTTCATTCAGAGGCTTTGACCCTGAGCTGGGAGCGACTGTGGCTTATCCTGCCATGAAGAGTATGGTAGTAGGTGTTAATGTTACATTTTAATTAAATAGAAAAAATGTCTATGAAAGCATATAAATTGATTTTAGGTTTAGGAGCATGTATGTGCCTGACTACCGGATGTTATGATTTGGACGTATATCCGGAGGACGAGCTGTCAAGCGGTACTTTCTTTCAGACTCAGGATCATGCTGATCAAGCTATGATGGGAGTCTATAATATAATGACGGATAACGATGTTTTCGGACGTCAGTTTGCTTTTGACTGTTTGGGAGGGATTGGAGCCGGATACGATCCTTATGCTTATCAGTCTATTGCACGAGGCACTTATACCACTTCGGAAAGTGCTGTTAGCAATAAGTTCCAGAAATTATACGAAGGTATCTCGCGTGCAAATATCGTATTGCAGAATGTAGATAACTGTGACATGACTGATGACTTAAAGCTGCAGTATAAAGCTGAAGCAAAGTTTATGCGCGCTTTATTTTATTTCACATTGCTGGACTTTTGGGGAGGGGTTCCCATATATGATGAGGAAACTGTTGTTTCTGAGGATTTTATGAACATGCTGGAACCGCGATCTACAGCAGAGCAGGTAAGAGCATTTATTATTGAAGACCTGAATGATGCTATTGATTATTTGCCGGGAGAATGGGATAACACAAACAGCGGTAGAGCAACTTGCGGTGCGGCTTTGGCTTTGAAAGGTAAGGTGTACTTGTGGAACAAGCAGTATCAGGAAGCTCTCAACTGCTTCAATGAGTTGTTGGACAATACGGAAGGGAAGTATGCAACCTATAAATTGTATCAGCCGACCGGAGATTCTAAGACTGACTATGCTAACCTGTTCAAGCCGGGAGGTGACGAAAGCAGCGAAATGATTTTCGCAATTCAGAATATTGGCGGTGTAGGACAAAACTTTGGTATGCCGATGACTTTTTATATGGGAACTCGTGCTTCTTACGGCAGTTGCTGGAATAATATGATGGTTGCTACAACATTTGCCGATTCATATGAAACAAGAAACGGACGTAACTATGATTACTCAACATTTCAGTTTGATTGGGATAGTTTCACCGGTTTGAACTACTCTACGGATGAAAGTGTGAGAAAACAAGTTTTCTATTCCACCTTGAATGCGGACAAGACAGCTGTCGCTACTTATACGGCATATAGGGACCAGCTTATAGACATGTATGAAAATGAACGCGATCCACGCATGTCTGTTTCTCTGATTTGTCCGTATTCTACATATGAAGGATGGAGTCAGAATGCTCCAAAGACTACGGAATATGTGTTGACTGGAAATACAAATGAAACTACAGTTTTAAATGGATTTGTTCAGGTAAACCAAGGCCATGAACTTTATGTGTGGAGAAAATTCGTTGCGGAAGCAGATATGGATGGGGCAATCAATAACCGTGAGGATACTCCGATTAATTTCCCGCTGATACGTTTAGCTGATGTGTATTTGATGATGGCAGAATGCCATAATCAGATGGAAGGTGGAAATCAGAGTGAGGCTATTCGCTATATCAATTTGGTTCGCAATCGTGTCGGCATGCCGTTAATAAATGAGACTGGAAGCCCGTATCAGGTAGCAGAAAATAAGGATGCTGTATTTAATTGCATTAAGCATGAGCGCGCCGTTGAACTTGCTGCTGAAGGGCACAGCTTCAGTGATATGAAGCGTTGGGGACTGCTTGAAACGATAGGCAGAGAAGAGAAGTATATCACTAATATAAATACAGCTTTCTACACCCGTGTAGTCCGTGAACGTGACTATCTCTGGCCGATTCCCCAGACAGAAATGGATATCAATCCGAATCTGAAAGGGCATCAGAATCCTGGCTGGTAAATCAAGTTGTGGCAATTGGCGAATTGCATAGATATTAAGTTTGAAGAACGGGGCAGGTCGTCTTTGACGATTCTGTCCCGTTCGATTTTTATTTTTTACGTTGTGTCGGGTGAAGTTGGGAGTAGTAACGTGATGATTGTCAATTTTATCCGGATAGTTGCATATTTCATTATGATAGTCGCCTGTTTCTGCTGCTTAGTTAGGAATCAGGATATTCGTGCTTTTCTTTTTTCGCTTGAAACGTTAATTTTGCTTTTGATAGTTAAGGGCACTTCTTTTGGCGGAAAGAACATTTCCTGTGTCCTCCAGTGTTAACGGCGATTTGGGAAGTGGCGCTGTAAATGAATGTAATTATGAAAAACATGGAAAAACTGCGGATGTGTGTATTGGGGCTGTGTTCCTTCTTCTTGTTTTCGTGTGGAAGCGACGATGACCCCGGAATCAGTGGATTGCAGAATGATTATTTGGATGTTGCAGGCGGGGAGTTTGTTGCAGGCGAATTGCCTGTTGGGGACAATGATTTGATGCTTCAGTCGGCTACTTTTGACGGTTCGGCTCTTCCGGGAGGAAGCTCGTTTCTGGTACTTCAGTCTACTGAAGAATTGAGTGAAGTGAATCTGACCGTTCAGGGACAGACTGGCTATATCAGGGTTCCTTTGAGCAATCCTGAAATAGTCAGCGCAAAGGTGCGTTCTGCATCTTTGTATGAATATCAGGTGCTTGTTATGATCAGCCAGCATCTTGACAGTGACTTTACCATTGAATTCACTACGGTAAACAAGAATGGTGAGGTTTCTTCGAAAGTGACCAGAAATGTCAGCTATGTGGAAGCTGGTACTGGTTCGCTCCAGGTGAATCTGCGTTTCAGCAATGCAAAGGACGTGGATCTTTATGTAGTGGAACCGAACGGGAATGTGATTTATTATGGTATGCCTTTCCCGTATTATTCAGAAAATTATCAGGCATATATGGGCTGGGAATATGCTGATACGGACGAAGAGCCTGAGTGGGATCCGATAGGCCTGGATGTGGACTCTAATGCCGGATGTAACATTGACAATATAAACAGTGAGAATATTTTCTTTGACGAGGCCTGTCTGCAGAAAGGCACGTATGAAGTATGGGTGAATATGTATTCGAACTGTGATCCGAGCACTCCTACCGGTTATGCTGTGCTGGCGAATTACAAGGGAAGCATGATCAGCAACAGTTTGGGAGAAAATCCCGTAACCGGAGAATTTCCTGTAAATGAGCCGGACAATCCCATTGATGAAGAACTGACCGGAGCCAGAAAAGTGATGGAGTTCACTATAAATGAAGGACGTGATCCGGGACGTTCCCGTATTTCTGAAGGCCTGCCTGTTATGTGGGAGAAAGGGGTGCTCAACAGGCTTATGAAGCATTGACCACCCGGTCGCCGGCTTTTCTTGCCAAGGCGATTTGGGTTTGCTGTATGTCCTTGAAGTGCATCATGACGCGGGTGTATTGTTGCGGGTCGTTGACAATCTCCGGTTTTGTCAGAGCTTGAAGCGTGTGTTTCATCTCTTCTTCTACAATTGACAGCTTGAAGTCTATAACCAGACGGGGAATGAGTTCGTAGAGCCGTTCCTCGTCTGTAACTATTTTCTGGCCTTTTGAATGGTATTTGCTCAGCTGGTAGCGTTCGCTGATCAGGTCTGCTGCAAGTTTGCTGATAGCCTGGTTCGGATGGCTTACAAAGTGCCGTTCGGCAACGAAGCTGTCATCGTGCAGACGTTCTTCCGCTTCTTTGAGGATCTCCCGGTGCAGTGCGTCGTGGAACTGGAGATCGTCTTCCTTCAGACTTTGTGCAATGTATTCGATGACAGTCAGCGGCGTTTCATCGCCGTTCTCGTTTTCTACATAGCACATCACTCTTTCTCCATAGCGGATAAGCATCCGCACCAAGTCTTCTTCTTTTTCATAAAAGACTTTCCGTTCGTTTCCTTCGGCAGGAATGAACGACGTATAGTTGTCAGCCGGAATCTCGTCGTTTGCCGGGATGCCGTTTCCGTCGGACAAAGCCGGCTGGCCTGTTGATTCTTGCGCTTCTTGTGCAGGTTTCGCCCCTTCCTGTACGGCTGGAGCAGGCGAGGAGGAATTCCGCTGTTCGCGCAGTTTCTTGCGTTCCGTTTCCTTTTGTTTGCTCTCTTTAGCCTGTTCGATCAGTTTGGCGGTGGCCTCCACCAGTATCTTTTCATTCATTTCAAGCAGTTGGGCACACTCGCGGATATAAACCGAGCGCACGATTGCATCTGGAATGACGGAAATGCTTTTCACGATGCTTGAGATGAGCGCAGCTTTCTTTATCGGGTCTTTGCCGGTTTCTGCGAGCAGCAGGTTGGTCTTGAAATGGATAAAGTCCACTTCATGCCCGTTGATATAGGCCTGATATTCTGTCGCGTTATGCTTGCGTGCGAAACTGTCCGGATCATCTCCGTCAGGGAGCAGGCAGACTTTTACATTCATACCCTCTTCAAGCAGCATGTCGATGCCTCGTATGCTGGCCTTGATTCCGGCCCCGTCGCCGTCGTAAAGCACGGTGATGTTGTTCGTAAAGCGATGGATCAGCCGGATCTGGTCGGATGTCAGGGCAGTGCCCGAAGAGGCGACAACATTTTCTATTCCGCTTTGGTGCATGGAAATCACGTCTGTATACCCTTCTACAAGAAAGCAGCGGTCCTGGCGCACGATGGCTTGTTTGGCGAAATAGATTCCGTACAGTTCCTTGCTTTTATGATAGATTTCCGACTCGGGCGAGTTGACGTATTTCATCTGTACGTTTTTCGTGGCAGCGTTCAGCACGCGCCCGCCGAAGGCCACGACTTTTCCCGAAAGCGTATGGACCGGAAATATGACACGCCCCCAAAAACGGTCGTTCAGCGATCCGTCTTCTTTTCGGTAGCAAAGTCCGGTCTTGACCAGAAACTCTTCTTTATATCCTTGCTTCAGGGCAGCCTGCACGAATGCTTTGTGGGAGTCGGTGCTGTATCCGAGCTGGAATTTTTTGATGATGTCATCCCTGAATCCTCTTCCGCGGAAGTATGTCATTCCGATGCGCTGGCCTTCGATGCTGTTGTGCAGAATGTTCTGGAAATAGTCGTTTGCGAACTGATTCACAACAAAAAGGCTTTCACGAAGATCGTGCGCCTGTTTTTCTTCTTTTGTCAGTTCACGTTCCTTGATTTCGATGTTGTATTTTTTTGCCAGCCATTTGAGTGCTTCATAATAAGACAGTTGCTCATGTTCCATAATGAAATGAACCACATTCCCTCCTTTTCCGCAGCTGAAACATTTGCATACGCCTTTGCTTGGAGAAACGCTGAACGAAGGTGTCTTTTCGTTATGGAAAGGACAGAGTCCGATGTAGTTCACTCCCCGTTTGCGGAGTGTGACAAACTCTGATACGACATCAACGATCTGAGCGGCATCAAGAATACGGTCTATGGTGGCTTGGTCTATCATGTGCTATGAAATTCGGCATGCAAAGTTAGGAAATATCACTGGAAAAATCGAATAAATCCGGCAGATTAGCGAACTGTCACAGGCAAAAGGACGTTCTGAGCTGCTCGGTCCCGGAGATTTGAGGCTGCATGTGTATGCCGTCGGCGATGTGTCAAGGGATACACGCTATATCATCGAGGGTCAAAATACGCTGGTTCCAGTTGTCCGGCCTGTTGAAAAGTGAAACTTTTCCGTGAAAAATCTGTATCTCCAGCCTAAAGATGTAAATCTCCAGCCTGGAGATATGTATCTTTAATCTGAAGATGCATGTCTTTATCCTGAAGACAGACTTTTCTGCGGGGTGCTTCAGTTTTGTGTCTGCATGCAGGCTTGTCAGGAATCAGGGTATAGGCTGCCTGCTTTTATTTTTTTCTGTCTGTATATTGTTTGTTATCAGTTGTTTATATGCTTTGTTTTTGTTTATTTTAATTTTGTCTTTGTCTAAATTATGCGGATTGCAAAAAAGAATATAAATTTGCAGCGCGATTTTGATAAATCGGCATTATGTTCTTATTATTATTTACGTATATTATTTGAGGTGAAAAAGCTGACAACTTTATTGAGCTGTTTGCTGTGTGTGTGCTGTTCCTATGGGCAGTCGCGCGTGTCATGGGGCGTAACTGCAATGACTGAAGGCAACTGGAACATGTCGGACGGAAAGACGGCATGGGTGAATTATCTTGAGGCGGATTTGAATGTGGCATTGTGGAAAGGAGCCCAGTTTGAGGGAGCAGCCATAGCTACTTATGCGGCCGGCAAGCTGGTTGAAAACAGTTTGCTGGGATATTCAAATATTTATACCGATGAGAATAAGCCGTTTCGTCTGATTCAGGCTTCCATTGGACAGCGGATTGGAAGCCTGCTGTATTTGTCTGTGGGGTTGCGCAACATCGACATTGATTATTTTACAACCCCTTCTACCAGCTTCTTTACGGCGCCGGCCGATGCGGACTTTCCGATTATTTCAAACAACTATCCGGTGGCTACTTTCCCGATGTCGGCAATAGGCGGTCATCTTGAAGTGTATCCATTTGAGGGCTTTGTCGCCAAGGTGAGCGTATATAACGGTGTGGCTCATGAAACATTCGATACGCAGTTCCATTTCAGGCCGTCTGCCGAGGGATTGTTTTCTATCGGCAGTCTTTCGTATGAATATAAGACCAAGGGCGAGCACTCAGCCAATTATACGCTGGGATACGTGTATGGAAAAATTCCAGGGGAAGGCGCAGAAGCTTCTTTCGACCGGAAAACGGGACTTTGGGGACTGGTGGAACAGCCGTTCCTGCATTGGAGGGGAACGCAGTGGTGTTTGCTCTTGCAGGGGGCCGTCATGACACGCCACACGTCAGGAACGCATGGCTATTGGGGCGCAGGGCTTACGGTTAACGGCATCTCAAATCGGAAGATGATGGCTGGGTTTGCCGTCAACCGCATGCATGACCACCTTGAAGGCAATGAAGTGGGTATGGAGCATACGTGGCTGGTTCCGTTGAACAACTGGCTTTCCATACAGCCGGCACTGCATTTTATTTATAGCCATCACCGCAAGGATGTGGTGGGACTGCTTCGCTTGAGCGTGTCACTGGGCAATCTGTAATGTCCGGACAGGCGGCAGGCTATGGTCAGAATGTCGGGAGGATAAGTGGTCGTCTTGGCTGGGGTAATGGCTTGTTTTGTCGGAGTTGCGTGTATTTTGTGCGTGTGCTTTTGCTGTTTCTGAAATATTCCATACTTTTGCTTCGGTTTGAATCAGAATTGGAATGAAGAAAAATCAAAATAGATGTTTGTTGTCGTTTTTCTTTCTTTGGTGCGTCTTTGGTGTGCAGGCGCAGAATGCGGCGGCTGTAGACTCATCGAAGGCTTATTTGCCCTCCGATTCTCTTTTTGTCCGTTTCCTGCATAGCAGGGATATACCTGTGACACAGCATAATAAAATCACTCTCCTGACCAGCGGAAGGAGCAAGTTCGCCCATCTGTTCAAGGATATACGGAAGGCAAAGCAGGATATTCATTTGGAGTATTTCAATTTCCGCAACGACTCGATAGCAAAGGAGCTTTTTACCCTTCTGGCCGAAAAGGCGAAGGAGGGGGTGAAAATACGCGCCATGTTCGATGACTTTGGAAACTTGTCAAACAGCCGCCCGCTCCGGAAGGAGCATCTGAAAATGTTGAACGACCGTGGCATCGAAATCATCAAGTTCGATCCTATCCGCTTTCCTTATGTGAACCATATCTTTTGCAGAGATCATCAGAAGATTGTGGTCATTGACGGAACGACGGGATATACGGGGGGAATGAATATAGCTGATTATTATATAAACGGCCTTCCTGAAGTGGGCCAGTGGCGCGATATGCATGTACGGATTGAAGGGCCTGCTTCCGAACAGCTTCAGAAAGCTTTTTTCCGGGTATGGAATCAGGAGTCGCACCAGCAGGTGGAAGGCAGCCGGTATTTTCCCTACACTTCGGGCGCGCTGCATGCAGATACAGCTTCTTCTCATCTCGGCAACCAGGTGGCCATTGTGCAGCGTGTGCCAAAGGTGGCTCCCGACATTATGCGCAAAGCTTATATCACAGCCTTGGATGTGGCCGAACATAAGGTTCAGATAATCAATCCTTACTTTACGCCTACACGCAGCGTGCGGAAAGCCATTAAGCGGGCTGCCAGACGCGGGGTGCGGGTTGAGATCATGATTCCGGGCAAATCAGACATTCCTTTTACGCCCGATGCGGCATTCTATATTGCCGAGAGGCTGCGAAAAGCAGGAGCGCACATTTATGTGTTTAACGGAGGCTTCCATCATTCTAAGGTGATGATTGTGGACGACCGCTTCTGTACGGTAGGAAGTACAAATCTCAACAGCAGGAGTCTGCGCTGTGATTATGAAATCAATGCGTTTATCTTTGACCTGCCCACTACTGCCGAACTGGGAGATGTGTTCAAGGCCGACAAAAAGAACAGTACTGTTATGACGCGCGAAGAGTATCGGAAGCGCGGCCCGTGGAAACGTTTTGTGGGCTGGTTTGCGCATTTGTTTACTCCGTTGTTATAGAAAGGAAATAAAAACGTCATATCTTTCACATTATGTTCAATATTTTTTTTATTTTTGTCCAGCTATAGTAATTTAGACGGGATATGCCATTTTTTAGAGATGTAGTTGGACAGGATGAGGCGAAGCGACTTTTGTTGGGCTGTGCGCATGACGGCAAAATGCCGCATGCCCTGTTGTTCGCGGGCAAGCTTGGAACCGGGAAGCTTCCTTTGGCATTGGCTCTGTCACGCTATCTTCTCTGCCAGCATCCGGATCCGGAAGACGCTTGCGGCAAATGCCCTGCCTGTAAGATGATGGACCGTCTGGCACATCCTGATCTGCATTTCGTTTTTCCTATAGTCAAGAGAAAAGGCGGTAAAGATACGGTTTGTGATGAATATCTGTCCCAATGGCGGGAAATGCTGGAGAGGAACGCTTATGTCACTTTGCAGCAATGGATGGAGAAGATTGATGCCGGCAACCAGCAGCCGCAGATTTATGTGCGCGAAAGTGACGAGATCCAGCGGAAACTTTCGTTGAAATCGAGTCAGGGAGGCTATAAAGTGATGCTGGTCTGGCTGCCTGAAAAGATGAACGTGGAGTGTGCCAACAAACTTCTGAAGCTGCTTGAAGAACCTCCTGCCAAAACCGTGTTTCTTTTGGTGAGCGAGCAGCCTGAACAGTTGCTTGCCACGATTGTCAGCCGCACGCAGCGGATAAATCTTCATCCGTTGGAAGATGCGGACATTGTCCGCTTCCTGCAGGAACGCTGCGGACTGGTGGAGGAGGATGCGCATGATATAGCTCACCGTTCGGCAGGAAGTTTGATCAAGGCTCTTGAAAACATTCAGTTGAGCGACGAGAACAAGCTTTGTTTCGAACTTTTTGTCAGTTTGATGCGTCAGGCATACAGCCGTGATATCCGCGGGCTCAAATCATGGAGCGAACAGGTTGCCGGGATGGGCCGCGAACGGCAGAAGAACTTGCTGGAGTATTGCCAGCGGATGGCAAGAGAGAATTTTGTCAACAATTTCCACCGTAAGGAAATGGTTTATATGAATGCGGAGGAGGAGCATTTTGCGGTCCGGTTCTCTCCGTTCATCAACGAACGCAATATCTTTCAGATAATGGCATTGTTGGGAGAAGCTCAAGCCCATATTGAACAGAATGTGAATCCCAAAATGGTTTTCTTTGATATGGCACTGAAAATGATTATTGAAATGAAACAACGATAACGATATATGAATGAATTCAAGCTTAAAAACGGAAGCGGCCCGCTTTGTTGCAAGGGCTGCGGACGACAGAATAATAAACTGAACACTTACGACTGGCTGGCTGATATTCCAGGGAATGCGGAGGAGCAGGATATGGTGGAAGTGCAGTTCAAGAATACGCGTAAGGGATATTTCAAGAACAGCAACGGACTGCATTTGGAAAAGGGCGATGTAGTGGCGGTCGAAGCAAGTCCAGGCCATGATATCGGTACTGTGACGCTGACAGGCAGGCTCGTGAAGTTGCAGATGCGGAAGGCCAATATCAAGCCTGACGCTGAAATCCGCAGAATCTATCGGAAAGCGAAGCCGGTGGATATGGAGAAGTATGAAGAAGCCAAGTCGCGTGAGCACGATACAATGATCCGCTCGAGGAAAATAGCGGAGAGTTTGGGCTTGCAGATGAAAATCGGCGACGTAGAGTATCAGGGAGATGGCAATAAGGCGATTTTTTATTATATAGCAGACGAACGTGTGGACTTCCGGCAGCTGATAAAGGTGCTGGCTGAAACATTTCGTGTCCGCATTGAAATGAAGCAGATCGGAGCGCGTCAGGAAGCCGGCCGCATCGGTGGAATAGGGCCGTGCGGACGTGAACTGTGCTGTGCGACATGGATGACGAATTTCGTGTCTGTATCTACCAGTGCCGCCCGCTATCAGGATATTTCATTGAATCCTCAGAAACTGGCCGGACAATGTGCCAAGCTGAAATGCTGCCTCAATTATGAAGTGGACGCTTATGTGGAATGTCAGAAACGTCTTCCAAGCAAAGAGATTACTTTGGAAACGAAGGACAGCACTTATTATTACTTCAAGGCTGATATCCTGAAAAACCAGGTGACATACAGCACAGACAAAGGCATTTTGGCGAATGAGGTGACAATCTCTGCACGGCGTGCGTTTGAAGTCATCAGCATGAACAAAAAGGGGGAGAAGCCCGACACCCTGGGCGAAAATGCAACAGTGTCTGATGTCCCCCGTTCAAAAGATCTTTTGGAGCAGGAAAGCCTGACTCGTTTTGACAAGAACAAGAAAAAGAAGAAAAAACAGAAAAATAATTCTGTACAGAATAAGGATGTTTCTGCAAAGAGTGAAAAGAAGCAGAATGCAGGCGAACCGAATGCGAACCGGAATAAGCAGGCGCGCAAGCCTGCTTCCGACGGGCGGCAGAAACAAGGGGGAGCAATGCAGCAGGCTGTTCAGGCACAGTCTGCTGCGGCAGAGCATCGTGAAGGCCGTCCGGCTGACGGCAGGCAGGTTGTGGCAGAAGGAGGCAGCAACGCTTCGCAGCAGCCGCGCCAGAACCGGAACGGCAGAAAGTTCCGGCGGAATGACGGAAACAGGCGCCAGCCGGAAAAGGAAGGCAATACTAATGCTTCAGGCAATGATAATAAAACAGTTCCAGAAGTGCAGGCCTGATTCGAAGACATTTTTCAGACTGTCTGAGAGTTGTTTGCATGGTGATTTTGATGAAAAGAGTTTGCGTGGTGCCGGCCCTAGTGTGTATCACGCAAATTCATGCGGCGCTTATTTCTTCTACAAGTTCAGAAACTTTGTTTTGCTGGCATTTCTGGCTTGTCTTTCCTTTTCGTGCCAGAATGATACGGTGTATCATACTTACCAGGCTATCCCCGAGAACTTCGGATGGGGGCGGGGGGATTCGCTGAATTTTTACTTCCCTCCAGGGATTCCTCCGGCAGCGTATACGCTTGAAGTAGGCATACGGAACACTGACATGTATCCGTACAGGGATATCTGGCTTGAAGCTACCAAGGTTATGAGTGACACCTTACCTGCTGTAACAGATACGCTGCATTTTTACCTTGCCGATGAAAACGGGCGGTGGAATGAAGACCGCAGTGCGGGCGGGTATTATCAAAGCACATTTGTCTGCGACGAGCCGCTGGTTATCGGGACAGACTCTTTCAACAGAAGTCTGCATATCATCCATGTGATGCGCGACAATCCGCTTCCGGGGATCGCTGATGTCGGCATACGTCTTTTGAGAAAGTAGTGTGCTTATTTCTCGCGCGTTGCGTCTATCCGCAGAAAGACGAACAGCAGAATGGTGAATCCCCACAAAGAGGAGCCTCCATAGCTGAAAAACGGCAGAGGAATGCCGATTACGGGTGTGAGTCCCAACACCATACCTATGTTGATGAACAGGTGGAAGAAGAAAATTCCCAATACACAATAGCCGTACACTCTGCCGAAGCGTGTTTCTTGGCGTTCCGATAGAATGATAAGCCGCAGTATAAGTGCCATGAAGAGAAGGATGACTGTTGCAGAACCTACAAATCCCTGCTCTTCTCCCACTGTGCAGAAAATAAAGTCGGTGTCTTGCTCCGGCACATATTTCAGTTTTGTCTGCGTTCCGTTTAAGAAGCCTTTGCCGAAGAGTCCTCCTGACCCGATGGCTATTTTGCTTTGGTTTACATTGTATCCGGCACCTGCCGGATCATCTTTCATTCCCAGCAGAACCTCAATGCGGACTTTCTGGTGAGGTTCAAGAACTTTGTTGAAAACATAGTCGGTAGAAAAGAAAAAAGCGATGGATGCTGCTGTAAAGAAAATGATGTACAGATAGTTGCGCAGCCGTTCGCGCAGAAAAAGCAGGAAAAGGAACACGCATAAGGCTCCGCACAGCCATAATTGCAGGTGGCACACGTTGAACGGTATGACGTAGCATGAGAACAGGCTGCTTGCCAATATGATCCCTCCGCCTATTCCTAAAATATACATGTGAGTGCAGGATCCCCGGCCCTTGTAAATCCATGCCTGTATTCCGGCGAGCAGCACAATCAGTGTCAATACCGAGAACTCTCCCCATGAGGTCATTTCATCCGGCATCATTTCTGTTCCGAACCGTAAGCCGACAATGAAAAAGACAACGGCGCAGACTCCCGAAAAAAGTACAGCGCCTGTCATCCCTTCGCGGTACAGCATGAGAAAGAATGACAAGTATACCAGTGCAGATCCTGTTTCCTGCTGAAGAATTATCAGCATCATAGGAAGCAGGATAATGGCCAGAACGGTCAGCAGATTGCGTGTGCGTTGCATGGAGAACGTGTATTCTCCGATATATTTTGCCAGCGCAAGGGCTGTGGCGAACTTTGCAAACTCTGCCGGTTGCAGACTGACGGGTCCCAGCACGATCCATGAGCGTGAGCCTTTTATTTCGTGAGGGTTGAAAATCGTTCCGAATAGCAGAAGAATCAGGATGCCATAAATCAGGTAGGCGTATGTGTCATAAATGCGGTCTTCAAGCATTAGCAGAACGAATCCCAGCCCCAGTGAGCAGCCTATCCACATCAACTGTTTGCCCGACCGTGTGGCAAGGTCGAAGAACTCCGGCTCCCCATAGTTGTAGCTGGCTCCGCATATGCTGAACCATCCGTAGATGACCAGGGCAAGGTAAAGCCCCACGGTCCACCAGTCGATATTTTTCCAAACGCTACCTCTCATGTATGCCATATTCTATCCTCCGGTTCTGAATGTCTGTTGCCAATAGTTCGTCTTGTGGAGATAATTCCCTTTTCAGGTATTTTTCAATCATGAGCCTGCCGATGGGCACTCCGTATACGGCGCCGAATCCTCCGTTCTCGACATATACGGCAACGGCGATTTTAGGATTGTCCATAGGTGCAAACCCCATGAATGCAGAGTGGTCTTTTCCTCTGTTCTGAGCCGTTCCGGTCTTGCCGCACACTTCGATGTCAGGAAGATTTGCCATGCGGCATGTTCCTCCGGTTACGGCAGCCCGCATTCCTTGCACCACTTCCTCGTAGTGTGACCGGTCGGCTTTGGTGTATCTTTTCTCGCGGTATATCGAATCGATGGATTCTCCTTCAATTTCTTTTACCACATGGGGCGTGATGAAATATCCTCTGTTGGCTATTGTAGCTCCGAGGTTTGCTATTTGCAGCGGAGTCAAGGTCACCTCTCCCTGCCCGATGGCGATACTGATGATGGTCAGTCCGTTCCATGAGCCGCGGTAAGCTTTGTCGTAGACGCTTGCATTGGGAATAAACCCTCTCTTTTCTCCGGGGAGGTCGATTCCTAGTGTGTATCCGAATCCCATTGATACCATATAGTCGCGCCAGGTGTTCATGGCCTTCTGCACGGAGCCGTATTGCTTTTTTGCGCCGATCATGTGATAAAGTCCCCAGCAGAAATAGCCGTTGCATGATGTGGCTATGGCGGGAATCAGCGGGAGCGGAGAGGGGTGTGCGTGGCATCCCACGTGCAGCCCGCGGAAATTGAATCCTTTGTTGCACGGATAGGTTGTAGACGGGGCGATAATTCCTTCCTGAAGAAAAGTCAGCGCCTGTGCCGTCTTGAATGTAGAGCCGGGGGGATATGTTCCCATGATGGCACGGTTTAACAGAGGCTTCCATGGGTCTTTGGCCATCTTCATGTGGTTTTTGCCTCTGTTTCGTCCAGACATGAGCTGTGGATTGTATGAGGGAGATGACACCAGGCACAGCACTTCCCCCGTGGAAGGTTCGATGGCCACGATGCTTCCGATTTTCCCTTCAAGGAGCCGTTCTCCCAGTGCCTGAAGCTCGATGTCCAGGCTCAGCTTCAGATTTTTTCCGGCAACCGGTGCCTTGTCGAATTTTCCGTCCATGTAGTTTCCCTGTATTCTGCCCCTGGCATCGCGCAGAAGAATTTCCACTCCCTTTTCTCCGCGCAGTTGTTTTTCGTAGGAGCGTTCTACGCCAAGCTTTCCGATGAAGTCGCCCGGAATGTAATAGTCGTCTTTTTCCATATCCGACTTGGATACCTCTGCGATATCACCTAATATGTGTGCCCCCACCGGATAAGCGTATTTCCGGATGGTGCGTCTTTGTATGTAGAATCCGGGAAACTTGAAAAGCTTTTCCTGAAACACTCCGCATTCTTCTGCCGACAGCTGGGTGAGCAGCACCTGGTTGGTATAGGGCGAATAACCCGGATTGAGCCTCCGGTCTTTCAGCTCTTTGAAGCGGTTCCGGAGAAACTCTGGAGTGATGCCGAGTGTCTGGCAGAGATCTGTCGTATCGAGTGCCGTAATTTCTTTCATGATGACCGTAATGTCGTATGCCGGCTGGTTGTAGACGAGCAGTTTCTCGTTCCGGTCATAGATTACTCCCCGGCTGGGGTACTGTATCTTTTTCAGAAAGGCATTGCTGTCGGCATTTTTCTTGTAGTCTTCGCTCATGATCTGCAGGGAGAGAAGGCGTATGAGAAAGATGGCTACAACAACAACGACAGCTCCACCGATTACCGTTTTCCTTTTTTCAAGATTGTAGTTGCGTTCCACTATCTGTTCCTCCTTATCGAATCAATGCATAGGATACATACCAGCGTTATAAGCGTATCAGTCAGTATTTTCAGCACCAGTGTGCTGAAGCTGACGAATGAAAAGGCATCAATCACATTTAATGTGGCGGTGTGCAGAAACACTGTTGCCAGCGAATAGCGGAAAAATGAAGCCATTCCCATTATCCGGATGCTCGGCTCAAAGTTGTCGCTGACAT
Organism: Bacteroides gallinaceum; assembly: GCF_030373775.1. Classification (NCBI taxonomy): domain Bacteria; kingdom Pseudomonadati; phylum Bacteroidota; class Bacteroidia; order Bacteroidales; family Bacteroidaceae; genus Bacteroides; species Bacteroides gallinaceum. Next base: position 143,388 of record NZ_JAUDEN010000003.1, read on the forward strand.
CTCGCGTAGAGAGGATGCGCAGCATACGGGGGCGGCAGAAAGCGGTGAGCACGGAAGCCGCGGCATTGAGTCCCGGCGTATTGCTCAGGATATCAACGGAGAGTCCCAGGAAAAAGGCCCATAAGGTGAGGGTCTTGATGTTCGTTCCTGAATTGAATTTCAAGATGAAGTAGATGTATAAGAATGGAGTGGCAAACTGTCCGATATGGATATGGTTAAGCACCAGTGCCTGAAGAAGCACCAGAAGAACAAACCATTGTAGTCTTATTAGATGTTGCATAGCTTCATTCTTTTTTCGGTCTATTGTTTGTCGGATGCGGTTCGTGCGCTGTCTTCCAGATGTACTTGTTCCGTTCCGGTTGTCGAACTGATCACTTGCACGTCATTTAATTTCGCAAAGTCGGTAAAAAGTTTGACTTTCAGCAGATAGGACAATCCGTCGTGGCTGTCCTTCATGTCGTCGATGATGCCGACGGGAATCCCTGCGGGGAATACGGCGCTGTATCCGCTGGTAACGATTGTATCGCCCAGCGTGAACTCTGAGTGTCTGGGCATGTCCTTCACGTAAGCATATTGCGACGACCCTCCTTCCCATTTCAGGATGCCGAAATAGGATGTCCTTTTGATTTTGCAGCTGATGTTGCTTTGTGAGTTGAGGACAGGCAGAACGATGGAGTGGTTGGCCCCTGTGAGATAGATGATGCCGACAACACCGTTTCCGCAGACTACTCCCATTTCGGGGCGTATTCCGTCGTTGCGGCCTTTGTCGATGGTTATGAAATTGTTGGGATGAGTTACGCTGTTGTTCGTAACCCGTGCAGAGAACAGCCGGTAGCCTTTCAGCGATTCCTGGCGGAGCTTGTCGAGCGAAGTCGTGTCGCGCGTGTAGCGTTGCAGCTGCTCGGTAAGCCGTTCGAGTTCTATTTCAAGTTCGACATTGCGCCGTGTCAGGTCGCTGTTTATGTCTGCCAGGCTGAAATAGCGTGTGATGTGGTTGACAGCATCATAGACCGCTCCGCTCAGCCGGTTGGCCGAAGTGAAGAATACACTGCCTTGATAGTTGTTGAACCGGAATAATAGCACGAACGAAATCACTTCCAGCAGAACAAAGAGCAACCAATGGTTGTATTTTAACAGGAAATTAATCAAGTTTCGCATATCAGGGCAGTCTATAGGTCTAATTGAACGGAGAATTGAAGATGGAGATGAGCGTTTGTTCCGGTATGTTGCGGAAGCAGCCCTCCATGTTCAATTCTCCAGCTCTTGTGTATCTTGTTTACCGCATCAGGAAAGAGAAGCGGTCGACATTCTTCAATGCCACACCCGTACCTTTGGCAACGCTCAGCAGCGGATCTTCTGCGATGTGGAACGGAATGTTGATCTTGTCTGTCAGTCGCTTGTCCAGTCCTCTCAATAAAGCGCCTCCGCCTGCCAGATAGATGCCGTTGTTCACGATGTCGGCATAAAGTTCGGGCGGAGTGTTCTCCAGTGCGCTGAGGATGGCCGATTCAATCTTGGCGATTGTCTTTTCCATGCAATGGGCTATTTCTTCATACCCTACGGGTACTTCCATCGGAAGTGCCGTAATGCGGTTCGGTCCGCGCACGATGTAGTCTTCCGGAGCGTCCTCTCCCAGGTCGGTAATGGCAGAACCTACGTGAATCTTGATGCGTTCGGCCATACGTTCGCTCACCCTGACGTTGTGCTGGCGGCTCATATATTCCTGAATGTCGGCAGTCAGTTCGTCGCCGGCCACACGGATGGAGTTGTTTGACACGATGCCTCCCAATGATATCACGGCAATTTCTGTGGATCCGCCGCCGATGTCGACCACCATGTTTCCTTCGGGAGCTTCTACGTCCAGCCCGATGCCGAGCGCTGCCGCCATCGGTTCAAAGATAAGATAGACGTCGCGTCCTCCGGCGTGTTCAGCGCTGTCGCGTACGGCGCGCAGTTCCACTTCCGTCGAACCGGAGGGTACACCGATAACCATGCGCAGCGAGGGCGTGAAGAGGTGGCGTCCTGAGTTGACTTTCTTGATAAGCCCTCTCATCATCTGTTCGCATGCGTTGAAGTCAGCGATCACTCCGTCGCGGAGCGGCCTGACCGTGCGGATATTGGGATTTTCTTTTTCGTACATCATCTTGGCACGTTCGCCCACGGCTATCATCTTGTCGGTGCGGCGGTCTAAAGCCACAACCGACGGCTCATCGACAACGATCTTGTCATTGCTGATGATGATGGTGTTGGCCGTTCCAAGATCCATTGCAATATTTTGTGTAAATGAGAATAAGCCCATTTTCTCTGTTGATTGATAGTTGACTGTTGATGAAAGACGGTTAAGCGGGAAGCATGCATTCCGTAGGGAATGTCTGTTTCTCCCTTTTCCTGTTTTTTATTTCTTGAAGTAGTCGCGGATTGCCGAATCATAGTGCGACGACACCGTGAATGCTTCTCCGGCAAACCAGCGGCGCTGTTCGCGTGTCGTTTCAGCTCCCTGGCTCTTCAGAATGTCGAGCAGCGGCTGGTACTGATGCTTGCTTGCAACGATAACCACGTCGTTGAAGTTTTTGGCTCCGGCTCTGATCAGCGAAATTCCTCCTATATCTATTTTTTCGATGATGTCCTGTTCAGAAGCGCCGCTGGCCACAGTGTCTTCAAACGGATACAGGTCAACGATTACCAGATCTATTTCCGGGATTTCGTATTGTGCCACCTGCTGCTGGTCGCTTTCCAGTTCGCGGCGGCAAAGTATGCCTCCGAAAATTTTGGGATGAAGCGTCTTGACACGGCCGCCGAGAATTGACGGATAGGTTGTGATGTCTTCAACTGCCTTGCAGGGATATCCCAGCGATTCGATGAACTGGCGGGTTCCGCCTGTTGACATGAATTCTACGCCTTCTTCATGAAGCTTTGCCAAAATGGCATCCAGTCCGTCCTTGTGGTAAACGGATACCAGAGCGGTCTTTATTCTTTTTGTTTCTGACATGCTTTTTTCTTTTAAAAGTGATTCGGCTGCAAAAATACAAATTTTCAGGAGATAAGTTGTTGCATGGAAACATAAAAATGTGTTTTTTTTCTGATAATCTGATAAATTGCAACCGGAAGCGGATTCCTGCCTTTTTTTGCCGGGCGGATATGCCGGCGCGGTTTTCTTCAAATCAAAGCGGACCGCCATTCTTTGTCCGGAATGACGGCCCGCCTGGAATTGAAATAAGAAAAGTATTGAGCCGGTGCTATATGAAAGTTTTTTATTCTTTCGGATATGTTTCTATTTTTTTCCAGTCCTTGTCTTTCCACTTGTTTCCGGATTCGGGAGCTTGGTCGAGCCAGAGCGTGCAGTTTGCAGTGTCGAGCCCCTCAAACGTGTTGGGAAGCACTTCTGCCGAGGCGTTCAGCTTCAGTTCGGCCAGCGCGTCACATCCTTGGAAGATGCGTTGTCCGATGAAGGAAACTTTCGGCATTTCTGCGGAGCGCAGCCTGTAGCACCCGAAAAAGGCCGCGTTGCCGGCGGTCTGCAGTTTGGGGAAAACGGCAGTTTCCAGCGCCTCGCAATTGATGAACGCAAAATCTCCGACCGATTCAACTTTTGGCATGGATAAGGCAGACAGCGAGTGGCACTCCGTAAAGGCGTTCTCTCCGATTGAAACAAGCCCTTCGCCCGTGATGGACTCGAGCGAGATGCAGCTTATGAAAGCATAGCTGCCTATCGCTTTCACTTCATCGGGCAGAACCACACGTTTCAGTCCGTTCTTTCCGTTGAACGCATAAGGGGGAAGCCCGGGCAGCGTCTTGAGGTCGCCGGATTCCACCTGCGGCCATCCGTTTACGCCCGACATGTCTATCACTTCGACCTTGGTTCCTAAAAAGGGATTCTTTACATCCGTCACATATCCCTCGGCGTCTTTTACGGTTTCGATGCCCAGTTTCGAAAAGTCGCCCGAAAGGATGTATTCGGTAATGCCTTTCCCGTCGGCATTCTTTATGGCCCGTGCCACGGATTCTGCATCCGGATAGTCGGCGAGGGCGATGCGTATGGAAGTTTCGGGCTGAGATGTTTCTGAAGCCTTCACCGTAACCTCGCACACGGCTGTATGTCCGTTTACGGTTGCCGTCACTTCGGTTTCTCCTTTGGCCACGGCCTTAAGCAGACCTGTTTCGGAAACGGTGGCGACGGATGCGTCGACACTTCCCCAATTCACCTGATAGTCGGTTGCGGGAGTGATTTTGAGCGACAACTGATGTTCTTCGCCTACAGTAAGTGTGATGCTTTTTTCTAATGAAAGAGTTAAGGTTTCTGTGGGTGGATTGTCGTTGTTCTTTTCCGAGCAGGCAGCCAATCCGGACAAGGCAGCAAAGAGTGCCAAAACATTCAGTACGTTCTTTCGTTTCATGTTGTCTGTTCTTTGTTATATTATAAATGTATATTTTGCAAAAATATATACAATCCGGATGCCGGTTTTGTTCATTGATTGATTTTTATTAACAGGCTGGAGGCTGCATGGTTGGGGGCAAACGTTGGCGGGCTTCCGGCGGCTTTGCTGGCATGCAGCCTGTTGCCTGCATCCGGAAAACGGCTGTTTGGGATATCCATACGCGGCATCTTGCCCGGAATTATCCGTCATTTTTATCTCTTCACTGGAGTGAGGAGATCGTATTACTGAAGTGAAGAGATTGCATCGCTGGAGTGAAGAGATCGTATCACTGGAGTGAAGAGGTTTGGCTGTCGGGATATTTTCTGCAGGCGGACGGCGGAAGTGCGGCCTGCTGCCTTGGCCGATGTCTGTCTGGTCTGCCTTTATTTGCCCCCACCTCCGATTTTGTAACACAATTGTAACATGCGTAACATTTCTGTTTCAGAAAAAAAGACTAACTTTGTGCCCAGAAAAAACATAGTGAATCAATAAACTAACGTATGGAAACCCTTTATTTAGGAATCGTTATTTTCCTGTTCATGCTGGCGGTGTTCGATCTGCTGGTAGGTGTCAGCAACGATGCTGTCAATTTCATGAATTCCGCCGTCGGCGCGAAAGTAGCAAAGTTCAGAACAATCGTCATTATTGCCGCTCTGGGAGTATTTGTCGGTGCTGTTTCAAGTAACGGAATGATGGATATAGCCCGTCACGGAATATTCCATCCGGTCAACTTCAGTTTCTACGACCTTATGTGTATTTTTCTTGCCGTTATGGTGACGGACGTGGTGCTGCTTGACATATTCAACACGTTGGGGCTTCCTACTTCAACTACGGTTTCGATGGTGTTCGAACTGCTGGGAGGAACATTCGTTCTTGCGATTCTGAAGATTATCGGAGATGAAACGGGGATGCTGAGCCTGGGTGACATGATGAATACGGAAAAGGCACTTTCTGTGATTATGGCCATCTTCCTTTCTGTAGCAATCGCTTTTGTGGCCGGTACGGTGGTACAGTACATTTCTCGAATCATCTTTACATTTAATTATAAGAAACATCTTTCTTGGACAATCGGAATCTTTGGCGGAATAGCGGTTACGGCCTTGGGATACTTCATCGTGATCCAGGGACTGGCCAGCGCCTCGTTCATGACGAAAGAGTCGATGCAGTGGGTGCTCGACAATACGCCGATGCTGGTGGGCGCCTGCCTTGTCGTTTCAACCGTCTTGATGCAGATTCTTCACTGGTGCAGAGTGAATGTGTTCAAGATTATCGTCCTTCTGGGAACGTTCTCTCTGGCTTTGGCTTTTGCCGGAAACGACCTTGTGAACTTTATCGGTGTGCCGCTGGCAGGCTTCTCTTCTTACACCGACTATGTGGCCAATGGCGCCGGAGTTGATCCTCATAACTTTATGATGGATTCGCTGATGGCTTCTGCCAAGACTCCGGTAGTGTTCCTTATTGCGGCCGGCCTTGTCATGGTCTACGCGCTGGCCACTTCTAAAAAAGCCCAGAATGTGATCAAGACTTCTGTCGATCTGGCACGCCAGGAGGAGGGAGATGAAATGTTCGGCTCTTCCGGACTTGCCCGTCTGATTGTGCGTCGCGCAACGAACTTCAACGATTTTATGGTGCGCAACATTCCGGCGGGAATGCGCAACTGGATTAACAGCCGTTTCAATAAAGACGACGTGATTCTTGAAAACGGTGCCGCTTTTGATATGGTGCGCGCCTCTGTCAATCTGGTGCTTTCGGGCTTGCTGATCATCATCGGTACCACCATGAAGCTGCCTCTTTCTACCACCTATGTGACATTTATCGTGGCTATGGGTACTTCGCTGGCCGACCGTGCGTGGAGCCGCGAAAGTGCAGTCTACCGCATTACAGGCGTGCTTTCCGTTATCGGCGGCTGGTTTATCACTGCATTTACGGCCTTCACCATTTGTGCCGTCGTGACATTTGTGATGTATTATGCCAGCTTTGTCGGCATGTTCCTGTTCATCGTGCTGGCGGTATTCCTGCTTGTGCGCAGCAACATCAAGTTCGGAAAGAAAGAGAAGCTGGAAGATCAGGACAACATTTTCAAGCGCATGATTCAGAGCAAGGACAAGGCCGAAGTGCTTGCGCTGCTTCGCGAACATGTGAAGGATACGCTTGCTTTTTATGTTGACTTTGCCGAAAAGAACTATGTGAAAGTAACCGACGGATTTATCAATGAGGACTTGAAGAGCCTCCGCAAGGCGATGAATGCAACGGATGAAGAAAAGAAGATGCTGAAGAAGCGCCGCCGCAAGGAAATCCTTGGCTTGCGCCGTCTTCCGATGACCGTGGCTATCGAGAAAAATACCTGGTTCCATCTCGGAAGCAACAGCTGCGAAGAGATGCTCTACTGCTTGAAGCGTATCTGTGAGCCTTGCAAGGAGCATGTCGACAACAACTTCAATCCGGTTCCGGCCGAGTACGTGCAGGAATTCCTTCCGATGCGCGAACGTCTTTGCGACCTGATGGAGCGTACGAGGGCTTGCATTCTTGCCAACGACTATACGGATGCGGATAAGATCCTGAAAGAGGGAGATGACCTGAAGAACAGCATTTCTTCTCTCCGCAAGCAGCAGATGAACCACATCCAGGAAGCTGACAGCACTTATCTGAAGGCCAACATGGTTTACCTGAACATTCTGCAGGAATCTCAGGAGCTGGTGAGCATCTGGCGCCATCTGCTCCGTGCGAGCCGCTTCTTCCAGGCCGACTATGTCCCTCAAGAATCGTCTGAAATTGCTTTGGCAGAAGAAAAGTAAGAAAGATTTGTGAATCTTTATGATAGGGGTTAGGACGCAACGCCGGTTTGGGGCGTTGCGTCTTTTTTTATTTGGCGGAACTATTCGGCGTTTATTTCCACAAGCTCCCCGGTGACGGAGTTCATGATGAATCCTCTGACAGAGATGTCGTTCGGAACGAGCGGGTGATGCTTCACGATGGCTACGCTTTTCTGTACGGCTTCTTCCGTGTCGGTGAATCCGCTGAGCCACTGGCGGAGATTCACGTCGCAGTATTCCATCATGTCGATGTGGTCTTGCGAAACCCCTCTTTCGCGCATGTGTTTCAGCATTATTTCGCTGTCCATGTGCTGCACTCCGCAGTCCGTATGCCCGATAATCATCACCTCCTTCACTCCCAGTTCATAGATAGCCACCATCAGGCTTCGCATGGCACTTCCGAACGGGTGGTTGATGGTTCCTCCTGCGTTCTTTATCATCTTCACGTCGCCGTTCTTGATTCCCAGTGCGGCGGGGAGCAGTTCGGTCAGACGTGTGTCCATGCAGGTCACAATGGCAATTTTCTTGTCAGGATACTTGTTTGTGATGTATTTTTCATATCCCTTGCTCTCCACGAAAGAGCCGTTGAATTTAAGCAGTTCGTCTATCATGATTCTTTGTATTTAGGATTCTTTTTCAGGCAAAAATACATAATCTTTCGCCTGGCTTTAATCAGGGATGCGGGATTTTTCGTATTTTTGTAGAAAATCTATCAAACTGAAAATATATGGCAAAAGAACTCGCACTCAAGTACGGCTGCAACCCTAACCAGAAGCCGGCCCGCATTTTCATGCAGGAGGGAGAACTGCCGATTGAAGTCCTGAACGGACGCCCCGGATACATTAATTTTCTGGATGCGTTGAACGGATGGCAGTTGGTGAAAGAATTGAAAGAAGCTACCGGTATGCCGGCCGCAACCTCATTCAAACATGTAAGTCCTGCCGGAGCTGCTATCGGTTTGGAGCTGGACGATACATTGAAGAAAATTTATTTTGTGGATGATCTGCCGCTCTCTCCGCTGGCCAATGCATATGTGCGTGCCCGCGGCGCCGACCGTATGTCTTCTTACGGTGATTTCATCGCCCTGAGTGATGTGTGCGATGAAGAAACCGCACGCTTTATTCATCGGGAGGTTTCTGACGGTGTCATTGCTCCGGGCTATACCGATGCGGCGCTGGAAATATTGAAAAGCAAGCGTAAGGGAACTTACAATGTCATCAAGATCGATCCGGAATACAAGCCGAATCCGATAGAGCATAAAGATGTGTTTGGCGTTACTTTCGAGCAGGGACGCAATGAAATCAAGCTGAACGGCCCCGAATTGTTCGAAAACATTCCGACACAGAACAAGCATTTCACGGATGAGGCCAAACGTGATCTGATGATTGCGCTGATTACGCTGAAATATACCCAGTCAAATTCCGTATGTTATGTGAAGGACGGTCAGGCTATCGGTATCGGTGCCGGGCAGCAAAGCCGTATCCACTGCACCCGTCTGGCAGGCAATAAGGCGGATATCTGGTATCTGCGCCAGCATCCGAAGGTTCTCAATTTGCCGTGGGTGGAAAAAATCCGCCGGGCCGACCGTGACAATACGATTGATGTGTATATCAGTGAAGAACACGACGACGTGCTTGCCGAAGGCGTATGGCAGCAGTTCTTTACCGAGAAGCCGGAAGTGCTGACGCGTGAAGAAAAACGTGATTGGCTGAAATCGCTGAAGGGAGTTTCCCTCGGATCTGACGCTTTCTTCCCATTCGGTGACAATATTGAGCGTGCGCACAAGAGCGGCGTGGAGTTCATCGCTCAGGCCGGAGGCTCTGTACGCGACGACCATGTTATCGCCACTTGCGACAAGTATGGCATTGCAATGGCATTTACGGGCATCCGTCTGTTCCATCATTGATTTTTCTTTGCTGCAGATAGTGGTAATTCACCGCAGGCTTTTGCCTTGCGGTGAATTTTTTATGGATTCTTTTGCCGTTTCAGCAAAATATGATATATTTGCAGCCCATATTAGATACAGAACTCTTGGGCTTGTTTGGTTTTGACAGCGAGAGAGGTGGTATGTAAGCATGCAGTGCGTCGGTGATTTGCACTATAATCTCAGTTACTGAACTTTTATCTGGCAACGAAAACTATGCTCTCGCTGCTTAATCGAAGTACAGTAGATTAGCTTTATTTCTGCCACAGTGGCGGAAACGAGACATCGCTCAAAAGCTCTTGTTCCGAAGCGTTTGATAAAGCGGTGCAGCAAAATCGGGAATAGTTTCAGTCTTGTCCTGCGGCTGGGATGAAATTTTAGGGACTAAGGCACAAGTGGGTGGCTCTGGTCTTGCTTATGCACGAAAACCGAAGGCAGAGATAAGCATGTAGAAAGCGTATGGCTTCCTTGTTTGGACGAGGGTTCGACTCCCTCCAGGTCCACAAAGAGAATTTAAGACCCACTGAACTTCAGTGGGTCTTTCTTTGGAGATACTTTTACATCCCGTTTCCTTTCTCTGTTTTTGCATGTATCTTTGGGGCTGTGCCCTGATTGGCATCGGTTGCCGTTGGTTTATTTTTTATTTAGGAGATTTTTATTGATGGAAATTGCTGTGTTGTTGTCGGGAGGGGTTGACAGTGCTGTTGCTGTGCATCAGTTGTGTGCGGAAGGCTATAAACCGTCCCTGTTCTATATCCGTATAGGTAATAATGAAAGCGGTTATTCAGACTGCTCGATGGAAGAAGATCTGGAAATGTGTCATGCCGTGGCCCGGCGTTACGGCTTGCCTTTGGAGGTGGTCGATCTGCATCAGGAATATTGGGACCGGGTAGTAACTTATGCTATCGAGAAAGTGCGGTGTGGGCTTACTCCAAACCCGGACGTGATGTGCAACCGCCTTATAAAATTCGGCTGTTTTGAAGAAAGGGTAGGGCATCTTTTTGATAAGACGGCTACAGGGCATTATGCCACTACGCTTGAGCGCGAGGGTAAAATATGGTTGGGAACCGCTGTAGACCCGGTGAAGGATCAGACCGATTTCTTGGCGCAGATTGACAGCCTGCAAGTGTCCAAACTGCTTTTCCCTGTGGGGAAGCTGATGAAAAGCGAGGTGAGAGAAATCGCCTTGAATATGAAGCTGCCCAATGCCAGACGACGGGACAGTCAAGGCATTTGTTTCTTGGGAAGGATTAATTACAATGACTTTATCCGTCATTTCTTGGGAGAGAAAGAAGGTGCGGTCGTGGAAAAAGAAACCGGCAAGATTCTGGGATCGCATCGTGGCTACTGGTTTCATACCATCGGGCAGCGCAAAGGACTGGGATTAGGCGGCGGTCCGTGGTTTGTGGTTGATAAGGATATTGACAGCAATGTGGTTTATGTGTCACATGGCTATGATACGCCTTTGCAATATGGAACTCGGGTCTGCTTGCATGATTTTCATTTCATTACAGATGACCCTTGGCTTGGTGAAACGTTTCCGGTCGACGTTTGTTTCAAAATCCGCCATACTCCGGAGTTTATCCGAGGGAAGTTGATGCGTGCAGGTGAAAGTTCAGTCTATGTGCTGGAGTCTGAGGCTCCGTTGCAGGGAATTGCTCCGGGGCAGTTCGGCGTGATTTACGATCGTGATGCCCGCATCTGCTTTGGAAGCGGAGAGATACGCTTCTGAGCGTTGGTTGCGTTTTAAGTATTTGAAAGAGGGAGGCTTGGGTCTTCCTTTTTTCTTGTGCATACAAAAAAATGGATGCATCGCAATGATACATCCATTCAGTGGAGCGGAAGACGGGACTCAAACCCGCGACCCTCAGCTTGGAAGGCTAATGCTCTATCAACTGAGCTACTTCCGCAGTTGTGTGGGCAAGGATGGATTCGAACCACCGAAGGCATAAGCCAGCAGATTTACAGTCTGCCCCATTTGGCCACTCTGGTACTTGCCCCCATTTTGTTGTAATTATGAAAAAGAGCGGAAGACGGGACTCAAACCCGCGACCCTCAGCTTGGAAGGCTAATGCTCTATCAACTGAGCTACTTCCGCAATTGTGTGGGCAAGGATGGATTCGAACCACCGAAGGCATAAGCCAGCAGATTTACAGTCTGCCCCATTTGGCCACTCTGGTACTTGCCCAACACGCAATGAACTGTTGTTTTTTCAATTGCGTTGCAAAGGTACAACTATTTTCTTAATCTGCAAACAAAATCAATCATTTTTATTGCTGTTACAGCACATTCATCTCCTTTATTACCCAATTTCCCGCCAGCGCGATCTTCAGCCTGCTGCATATTGTTGGTTGTGATGAGTCCGTAAATAACAGGTATGTCCTGAGTTGCATTCAAGTGGGTGAGTCCCTGTGTAGCACCGCTGCATACATAGTCGAAGTGAGGAGTTTCTCCGCGTATTACGCATCCCAAAGCGATGACCGCATCTACTTTTCCGCTTTTGACGAATTGGGCTGATCCGAAAGTCAGTTCAAAACTTCCCGGGACAGTGTATACCAAGATGTTTTCATCTTTGGCTCCATGTTTTTTCAGTGTCTTGACTGCTCCTTCAAGCAGTGCTCCTGTTATGTTGTGGTTCCATTCTGAAACGACAATGCCGAAACGCATTTCCGATGCGTCCGGAACAGAATTGAAGTCATAGTCTGACAAGTTATGATAAGCTGTAGCCATAGTGGTTTGTGGTTTAAATATTGTTTTATAAATGACTGAAGCGAAGAATCAGAATCTGTTCCGGTCCTTCGCTTCAATCGTTATCATCAAGGATGTTTTTGTATTATTTCAAAGAAGCGCGTTCGATGTATTTGTCAATATCCATTGCCTGGTAAGAATTGGCATACTTGGTCTTTACCTCTTTATATACTTTTACTGCATCTTCATTTTTGCCTTGCTTTTCGAGAATCTGGCCGGCTTGAATCAGATAAATCGGACTGAGTGTCATGCTGTTTGCCTTCTCGGCTGCGTTTTGAAGCGTTGAAGCTGCCTTGTCAAGCTGTCCGAGCTGCGCGTAGCAGTTTCCCAATGTTCCTAAAACAGCCGGTGCTACCAGTGCGTCTTTGCCGCTGAACTTGTCAAGATATTTCACAGCGTCTTCGTATTTGCCAAGCTGCGCATAGCAGATTCCTGCATAAGCGTTTGCCAGATTTCCGGCATCGGTGCCGCTGAATTCATCAGCCAGCTTTACGAAGCCTGCATATCCCAGACTGTCGCCGTTCAGTGCGATTTCAAATTGGTCTATTCCGAAGTATTGTTCGCCTTTGAATATTGCTTCAGAAGCTTTGATTTCTTTTGGGGTAGCGATGAAATGGTTGTAGGCCAAGAATCCGCCGACGATAACCACTATTGCAACGATGGCTCCCAAGAATACGTTTTTGTTTTTGATCAGGAACGCTTCAGAAGTGCTTAATGCTTCGTCCACATTCATAGGTTCGTGAGTGTGCTTTTGTTCAGTCATTTTTATTGTTGTTTTTTTATTATTTCCTTGTTCGATTTTCAGTCAGCAAAAGTAGTTTATTTATACTTATAAATGAAATTTGGAGCCATGTTTTTTTATCAATACTGCTTTTATTCTTAATTTTGTATCGTAAAAGGATGGAAATATGTGGCTGAAACGGATATCAATACTTAATTATAAGAATCTGGAGCAAGTGGAACTGGATTTTTCGCGGAAGATGAACTGCATCATCGGGAAGAACGGAATGGGAAAGACCAACCTGATGGATGCGGTGTATTATCTGTCGTTCTGCAAAAGTGCGACAAACTCTGTCGATTCCCAGAATATCCGTCATGGGCAGGACTTTTTTGTCCTTCAGGGATTCTATGAAACGGACGGAGGAGAGCCGGAAGAACTCTATTGCGGACTGAAAGCCCGCCAAAAGAAAAAGTTCAAGCGCAACAAAAAAGAGTACAGCCGTTTTTCCGACCACATCGGGCTGATACCTTTGGTGCTGGTTTCTCCTTCTGACTCTTTGTTGATTGCCGGCGGAAGTGAGGAACGGCGCAAATTCATGGACATGGTGATTTCGCAGTATGACCGCGGATACCTGGATGCCTTGATTCGTTACAACAAGGCTGTCAGCCAGCGCAACACTCTGTTGAAGTCGGAGGTTGAACCGGATGAAGAGCTGATGTCGGTTTGGGAAGAAATGATGGCGTCTTCCGGGGAGATTGTCTATGCAGGGCGGAAAGCTTTCATTGATGAGTTCATACCTATTTTCCAGTCATATTATTCTTATATATCGCAGGATCAGGAATGTGTAAGTCTGGCCTATCAGTCGTGTGCTTCGCAGGGAGATCTGCTTGCCCAAATACAGCAGAACCGGCAGAAGGACAGGGTTATGGGATTTTCTTTGAAAGGAGTTCATAAGGATGACCTGATTATGAAAATAGGCGATTTCCCCATTAAGCGCGAAGGATCGCAGGGGCAGAACAAAACGTACTTGATTGCATTGAAACTGGCTCAGTTTGAATTTCTGAAGCGTACAGGAAGCCGGACTACTCCGTTGGTGCTGCTTGACGACATATTTGACAAGCTGGATGCTTCGCGCGTGGAGCAGATTGTGAAAGTGGTTGCAGGGGACAGTTTCGGGCAGATATTCATTACTGACACAAACCGTGACCATCTGGATAAAATATTGCGCAAAATCGAAGGCGACTACAAGCTTTTTGAAGTGGACAACGGCATTGTGTCGGAACGGAAGGAGGATTTATGAAGCGGAGCAATACCGAACTGTTAGGTGATATAATCAGGCGGTATCTCCGTTTGGAGGGACTTGAAACGCCGCTGAATGAATATCGTCTGGTAGACGCATGGAAAGATGTGGTGGGACCGGCCGTTACCCGCTACACAACGAATCTTTATATCCGTAACCAGGTGCTTTACGTGCATCTTGCTTCGTCTGTGGTGCGCCAGGAACTGATGATGGCGCGCGAGATGCTTGTCCGCAATTTGAATGCTCAGGTAGGTTCGCAAGTTATAGTGGATATTGTGTTTCGCTGACACGCCCGTTTTCTGTCCATACCTCGTTCATTTTCTGATCGCTGCTTTCTGCCGGGATTTTATCCAGCAGTTGGAATCCGAAGCATATGCCGATGCGGTAGGTGTGTCTGAGCCTGTACAGTGTGCGGTCGTAATAGCCTTTTCCCCGGCCAAGTCTGTTGCCCTGTCTGTCGAATGCCACTCCGGGGATTATAGCCAATTCGATGTCTTGTTCTTCGACGAGCGTTCCGTCGGCCGGCTCTCCGATGCCGAAACAACCCGGCTTCAGATTCCTTATGCCATTGTATATTCTGAGTTCCAGTTCATCGCCTTTGATGACAGGCAGTACAATCCGTTTGCTCTTTTCCCATTTTTCGATGAACTTGTGTGTCTGCACTTCGTCGGGAAGAGAGTGATAGAGCAATACGGTTTGCGCCCGTTTGAAGCGCGGATGGTCTTCCAGCTTTTGCAGCAGGCTGGAAGACCATTCTGAAAGTTGCGCTTCGGCGTACAGTTTCTTTTGAGCGGCAATTTGCTTACGCAGCTTCTGTTTTTCTTCGTTCATCATTTTCTTTGGCTGCTTGTTCGGATGCAGGAGCCTGCGGGAAAGATTCTCCTTTCTCGAGCACTTCCACTGCTTTCTGCACCGTATTGTCTGTTTTGTTCAAGAACTCGATATAAGCTTCAATGCCCAACATGTTATAGATTATATTTCCATACAGGCTGAGCTCGAACAACTCTCTTGATTTCATCATGAGATTATTGCGGCGTTTCAGTCCCCTTTTCTCAGCCCATCCAGCAAACTGGTTAAGCAGGTTCTGCTTTTTCAGGTAAGCTTCCATCTTTTCCGGTGTATCGTATTCTTGCAGTTTCTGCCGGTTATGGTCTGTATAGTCGAACGAATACCGGATGATCAGTCCCCTGTTTGCCGCCATGCGGAAATAAGAAGTCATTCCGGTCGTGTCCTGAGGAACGAAAATGTCAGGCATGATTCCTCCGCCTCCATAAACCGGGCGTCCCAGGCTGGTATGGTATACTTCTTTCTCGTTCTGCTTGATGCTGTCGGCCGAGAAGAACTCCCCGTGTTCGTATCTTGTCAGCAGATCCAGTTCGTATTCGTCTTCTTTCCCTTTTTCATAAGGCTTCTGGATGCAGCGACCCGAAGGGGTGTAGTAGCGGGCAATGGTCAGCCGGATGGCAGAACCGTCGCTGAACTCTATCGGCTGCTGCACCAGCCCTTTGCCGAACGAGCGCCGTCCGATGATGGTTCCGCGGTCATTGTCCTGGATGGCTCCGGCAAATATTTCGCTTGCGGATGCCGACCCTTCGTCCACCAGCACGATGAGCGGCATCTTCTGGCTGCTTCCTGTCCCGTTTGACGTGTAGTTCTCACGCGGAGCCTTGCGCCCTTGCGTATAGACGATGAGTCGGTTGTTAGGCAGAAATTCGTTCACCATCTGGATGGCAGCTGCCATATATCCCCCTGTGTTCCCCCGCAGGTCGATAATCATCCCTTCGCAGTTCTTCTGATTCAGCTTGGCCAGTGCAACCAACAGTTCGGGATAAGTGGTTTCTCCAAATTTGTTGACCTTTACATAACCGAACTTGTCGGTGATCATATAGGCTGCATCAACGCTTTTGACCGGAATGTCGCCGCGCACCACCGTAAAATGAAGCGTTCCTTTTTCTCCGGGGCGGTAGATGCCTAACTTCACCTTGCTGCCCTTTTCTCCCTTCAGACGTTTCATGGCTTCCTGGTTGGTGACGATTTTTCCGACGAATGCCGAATCATCCACTTCAATGATGCGGTCGCCGGCCATCAGTCCGACTTTTTCAGAAGGTCCGCCTTTTATTACACTGTTCACATGGATGGTGTCGTCCTGGATAGTGAATTGGATGCCGATTCCGCTGAAGCTGCCTTTCAGATCTGCGGTGACGGCTTCCAGGTCTTTGGCTGGAATGTAGGAAGAGTGCGGATCGAGTTCAGAAAGTATCTGGGGCATCGCTTCCTCCACCAGGTCTGTGATGTTGACTGTATCCACGTATTGTTCGTCGATGATATGCAGCAGCGCGTTCAGTTTGTTGGATGAAGTATTGATGATGCCCAGTTTGTTTCCGGAAAAATGGTTCGCATAGAATGTGCCTATGGCTATACCTGCTACCAGACACACTGCCAGCAGGAAGGGCATGAACCGTGAATTGTTGTTTTTCATATCTTTTTGTTTTATATGTTTTCTGGATTCAGGTAGACTACCTCTATGTCAGCCCGTTTCAGCAGTTCGATACCGTCTTCCAGGCGGTATTTTTCAGCGTAGACCACACGTTTGATGCCTGCCTGTATAATCAGTTTGGCGCATTCGATGCACGGAGATGCGGTCACGTACATGGTAGCGCCTTCGCTGCTGTTGCTTGAGCGTGCTATTTTGGTGATGGCGTTTGCCTCTGCGTGAAGTACATAAGGCTTTGTCAGTCCGTGTTCGTCTTCGCATACGTTTTCGAAGCCCGAAGGCGTGCCGTTGTATCCGTCGGAAATGATCATTTTGTCTTTCACGATCAGCGCGCCCACCTGCCTGCGCTGGCAATAGGAGTTCTCTGCCCATATTTGTGCCATGCGCATGTATCTTTTATCCAAGATTTCCTGTTTATGTTCTGTCTGTTTCATAATCTGCCGGTTAGTCAAGATGCCTTAGCTGCATAAAAGTTGTACGTTCTTGCGGGGCCAGTTGGAGCAAGTTGCTGTCCCCTTTGTAATATTTTACGAGCTTCAGGGTGTTGATGAACTCTGCGTTTTTTCCGCTTGTCTGAATGCTTGTCTGCACATTGTCGGAGATGGAGAAGCTGCGGTCGTCCGGATTGGCGCTCCATTTTCCGCTGAATGTTCCTCCGCTCAATGTACCTTCAAAGGTGCCGTCGTCTTTGAAGGTTATGCTCAGATCGAGCAGTTGCTTGAGATCGCCTTGCGTGGTGTATTTGGGCCGTCCCGGCTTGTTCCAGTCATCCCAGTTTCCGCCGGAATAATAGTTTACGAGTTGCCATTTCCCGCTGACAAATATTTCCATGATGTCATCCTCCTGGTTGCATCCGCACAAAATCAGCGGAAGCATTGCTACAGCCAGGATGTATCTTAAGTTCTTCATAATTGTATATCAATAATGTTATTGTTTTATTCCGTTTCTTCTGAGCAGTGCATCGATTGTTGGCCCTTGTCCGCGGAAGCGTTTGTAGAGCGTCATCGGATGTTCGGTGCCTCCTTTCGACAGGATGCAGTCGCGGAACGACTGCGCCACTTTGCTGTTGAATATGCCTTTTTCCTGAAATAGCGAGAACGCGTCGGCATCCAGCACTTCCGCCCATTTGTAGCTGTAGTATCCGGCGGCGTAGCCTCCCGACATGATATGGCCGAACTGTACGCTCATGCAGGTTTCGTCGGGTTGGGGAAGTGTCTGCGCCTTTGTCCACGATTCCTTTTCGTAGGCTTTCACATCCCCTTCAAACGGTGAGGTGCGGGTGTACCATGCCATGTCGAGCAGTCCGAAGCTTACTTGCCGCAGGCAAGCGTAAGCCGCATTGAAGTTGGACGAATCGATTATGCGCCGGATCAGTTCCTCCGGAATCGGCTCTCCTGTCACGTAATGGCGTGCGAAGGTGCTCAGAAACTCTTTTTCCGTCGCAAAGTTCTCCATAATCTGAGAGGGAAGTTCTACGAAATCCCAGTATACGTTGGTTCCGCTCATGCTCTTGAACCGGGTGTTTGCGAATATGCCGTGGAGCGCATGTCCGAATTCATGCAGAAAAGTGGTCACTTCTGAGAAAGTCAGCAATGCCGGCCGATCGGAAGTGGGTTTCGTGAAGTTCGTTGTTATGGAAACGTGCGGACGGCTGTTGTTGCCTTCAGCGTCGGTCCATTGCTCTTTGTAGCTGGTCATCCATGCGCCGGAGCGTTTGCCTGCCCTCGGGTGGAAGTCGGCATAAAGTACGGCCAGGTAGCTTCCGTCTTTGTCGTATACCTCATAAGCCTGAACGTCGGGATGGTAAACGGGAATCTCCTTGTTTTCCTTGAAAGTGATTCCGTAAAGTCTTGTGGCGAGTCCGAAAACTCCCTGCTTTACCTTGCCCAGCTCGAAGTAGGGGCGAAGTTCTTCGTCGTTCAGGCTGTATTTCCGGTCTTTCAGCTTTTCGGCATAATAAGAGAAATCCCAGGGCATCAGGATGAAGTTTTCGCCTTCCGTTTCGCGTGCCAATTTTTCAACTTCCTCCACTTCCTTGCGTGCGGCTGGAGAATAGGCATCCAGCAAGTCGTTCAGCAGCTTGTATACATTGCCGCTGTTCTCTGCCATCCGTTTGCGCAGCACATAGTCCGCAAAGTCTTTAAATCCGAGCAGTTGTGCCATTTCCATGCGGATGTTTACAATCCGCTTCACTATTTCCGTGTTGTTGTATTCGTTGGCGTGCGTGCATTGCGTGTTGTAAGCCATGTAGAGCTTCTTGCGCAGCCCGCGTTTTGCGCTGTATTTCATGAAAGGCACATAGCTGGGTGCCTGCAGGGTAAACATCCAGCAGTCTTTCTTGCCTTTTTCCTCAGTGGCATGTCTGGCAGCCTCGACGGTGCTTTCCGGCAATCCTTCCAGTTCGTTTTTGTCTGTCAGGACAAGTTCGAAGCTGTTTGTTTCTTTCAAGTGGTTTTGGGCGAACTTCAAGGTGAGCGAACTCAGTTCGGCCGACAGTTTCCGGTAGATTTCCTTGTCGCTGTCGGAGAGGTCTGCCCCGTTGCGCATGAATCCGTCGTAAGTCTTTTGCAGAAGCTGTTCCTCTTCAGCAGTCAGTTTTAGCGATTCTTTTTGCGCATACACCTGTTTGATACGGCTGAACAGCTTGGGGTTCAGGCTTATGTTGTTGCTGTGTTCAGACAGTTCCGGCATCATTTTTTCTGCCAGCGCGTCCATTTCATCGCATGTTTCCGCACTCATCAGGTTGAAGAACACGGTGGTGACACGTTCCAGCAGTGCGCCCGAATTCTCCAGAGCCAGAATGGTGTTCTCGAAAGTGGGCGGTTCCGTATTGTCGGTTATCCGCTCGATTTCCCTGTCTTCCTCATTCATTCCTTCACGGATGGCAGGCTCATAGTCATTCAGCTCAATCCGGTTGAACGGAACGGTTTCGTGCGGTGTTCCGTATGCGTGCAGAAAAGGGTTTTCTCTGTGGGTGTTCATTTGTTCGTTTCCTTTTTCTTTTTGTTTTTACAGAAGTCAATCAGCGTTGCAAGCTCGGGCACTAATATTTTCTTCCGGCTGAGCTTTATCAGTCCGTTGTCCTGCATGTCATTGAGGGCGGTCGAGATGTTCAGCCTGGTGTCGGTGAGCATTTCGGCAAAATCCTCCATCTTCACATACAATGTTTTCGGTCCCTGCTGCGTGTTGCAGCGCAGTGTGAGGAACGATATGATTTTTTCGTACGTGTTTCCTATGCGTACGTCCCATAATTTCTTGTTGAGCATTTGCGCCCGGCTGCTCAGCATGTTGAGGTAGTTGAGCATGAAGATATCGTAGAGCCTGAGGTTGATCAGCAGATATTTCTTGTCGATGGTCAGTACGTTAGTTTCTGTGGAAGCGAAGTAAGTTGCGCTGTAGTACGGCTTCAGCCCGAAGAGCGAGTATGGCTCGATGATATGGGGCGCCTTTATGGTTTCCTGAAGCATGTATTTCTGGTCCGGATCATACGCTTCATACAACACTTCTCCGTCCAGAATGAAGATAAGCTTTTTGCATGCCTCCTCTTCTCTTGCAATGATTGCGTCCTTGCTGTATTTATGGAAATGCAGTTTCACTTTTTCAATGATTTGGGTGAACTCGTTCTTTCCCAATCCCTGAAATAGCGGTAGCTGCAACAGCTTGTCATACATTTGAAATTCCATTTTCATTAACTTTGTTAAGTTATCGTTTTAACATACAAAGTTAACCATAAATTTGACAAGGATGCGTTTGCCGTGCTGCCTTTTATCTTTTTTATCGTTTCTTACAGTCTGATAATGTTTTTGATCTTTGTCGCGGCTGTTTCTGTATCTTCAGTCTGAAGATGTGCATCTCCAGGTTGGATATATATATCTTTAGTCTGAAGATTTGTATCTTCAGGCTAGAGATACAGAGTTCGTGGGGAAATTTGTTTTTGATTGTCTGGTTGTATTTATTGTAATTTGTGCTATCTTTGCCCAAAACTGATTCAAGACTTATAAGACTTATGGGTGCATTTGATTTTCAAGAGCTGTTGAGCGCTTTTATCGTGCTTTTTGCCGTGATTGATATATTCGGGGCTATACCGATTATTTTAGATCAGAAGCAGAAGGGAAGGACGGTCAACGCTATTCGTGCTACGCTTATCGCTTTTGCGTTGTTGCTGGGATTCTTTTTTGCCGGTGACATGATGTTGCGTCTTTTTCAGGTGGATATAGCTTCGTTTGCGGTGGCCGGTGCTTTCGTTATTTTCTTGATGTCGCTTGAAATGATTCTTGACATTGAGATATTCAAGAATATCGGCCCCATTAAAGAGGCGACGCTTGTTCCTCTTGTCTTTCCGCTGCTGGCAGGAGCCGGTTCGTTTACTACCTTGCTTTCGTTGCGGGCGGAGTATGCTTCGGTCAATATTATTCTGGCGCTGGTACTGAATATGATATGCGTTTTTCTGGTGCTTAAGCTGACCGACCGCATCGAGCGTCTTTTGGGCAAGGGCGGAATTTATGTCATCCGGAAGTTTTTCGGAATCATCCTGCTGGCTATTTCCGTCCGCTTGTTTACTGCCAATCTGACTTCGCTTATCGAACAGTTCTATGCCTTGAAGTAAAGAGTTCCGTTGGCTGACAGAAATGCAGACTGTTGTCTTAAAATTTGTGAAATGCCTTAATTTTCAGAAAAAGGATGCCTTTCCTTTTTGCGTGGAGTGGTATTTGCAGTTCCTTGGTCACAGAAACTAATCTCAGAAAATTATGGAAAAGAAAGGTTATATTGGCATTTTGACATCGGGAGGCGATGCTTCGGGCATGAACGCTACTATCCGTGCCATTACGCGGAGTGCTATTTGCAACGGTTATAAAGTCAAAGGTATTTATAGGGGCTACGAAGGCCTGATTCACGATGAGATTCGTGAACTGACCTCCGAAGATGTAAGCAACATTATCCAGCGGGGAGGCACGATTCTGAAAACGGCCCGTTCGAAAGATTTTGAAACGCCAGAAGGAAGGCAGAAGGCATACGAAGTGATGCAGAAAGAGGAAATTACCGCATTGTTTGTTATCGGTGGAAACGGCTCCCTTACAGGTGCCAGGGTATTTGCTCAGGAACATGACGATGTGGTGTGCATCGGATTGCCGGGAACCATTGACAACGACTTGTGCGGTACGGACCGTACGATCGGTTATGATACGGCGCTTAATACGATTGTCGACTGTGTAGACAAGATTCGTGATACGGCCACTTCGCACGAGCGCATATTTTTTGTGGAGGTGATGGGACGTGATGCCGGATTTCTCGCGCAGAACAGTGCGATTGCTTCGGGAGCTGAGGCTGCCATTATTCCGGAAGACCAGACCGACAAGGATCAGTTGGAGGAGTTTATCAGCCGTGGTTTCAGAAAGACCAAGAACAGCAGCATCGTCATCGTGACGGAAAGTGCTACGGGTAAAGGTGCGGCTTATTATGCCGACCGTGTGAAGAAGGAGTATCCGCAATATGACGTGCGTGTCACAATTCTCGGTCATTTGCAGCGGGGCGGTTCGCCAAGTGCGGGCGACCGTATCCTGGCCAGCCGTTTGGGATGCGCCTCCATTCAGGCTTTGATGGAGGGGCAGCGTAATGTGATGATAGGTATCCGTAACGACAAAGTGGTTTATGTGCCCATAGCGGAAGCCATCAAGCAGCATAAGCCTATCGACAACAGTTTGATTGACGTGCTTAACGAGCTGTCGATTTAACGGTGTTAATCAGCAAAAAAGCCACAGGAGGATTGCAGGTAAATCATTCTGTGGCTTTTGTTTTTTCTCTCTTTAATATTCATCGTTGGCGTAGAGGTAAGGCAGTGCGTTGGGCGTATAGTCAAAGATTTCTTCCGGCTTGAAGAAGCGGTTGAGTTCCACAATCGCATGTTCGGGAGAGTCGGATGTGTGTA
Organism: Bacteroides gallinaceum; assembly: GCF_030373775.1. Lineage (NCBI taxonomy): Bacteria > Pseudomonadati > Bacteroidota > Bacteroidia > Bacteroidales > Bacteroidaceae > Bacteroides > Bacteroides gallinaceum. Next base: position 165,729 of record NZ_JAUDEN010000003.1, read on the forward strand.
CGATGTTTTCTTGTCCGCTGACGCTGTAATCTCCCCGGATGGTTCCCGGTTCAGCTTTTCGCCCGTTGGTTGCTCCTGTCATGGAGCGTACGACCTGTACTGCATCAACGCCTTCATAACAGCATACGATGACAGGAGAGGCCATCATGGATTTTTTCACACGGCTGAAAAACGGCTTGTCTGCCAGATGCGCATAGTGTTCATTCAGCAACTCGTCGTTCAGTTGCATCATTTTCATTCCTGCCAGTTGCAGACCTTTCCGTTCGAAACGTGAAGTGATTTCTCCCACCAGTCCGCGTTGTACTGCGCTGGGTTTCAGAATGACTAATGTTTTTTCAAGATTCATTGTTATGGTTTTAAAAGGTTTTTGAAAGCAGACTGATTGCCTGGCTGCTTCAAAAGCAGCTATACGTTAAATATGTTTCTGCATATGCCCCAAGCTACAACGATCACAAAATAGCTCCAGATAAAAACGGGACGGTGAATCTTTCTGTAAAATAGAGGATTCTTTTTTCTTGCAAGTTCCGCATATCCCAAAAGAAGAAGAATCGGCAGGGACAATACGAGAAGCGCGTTGTAGCTGAAAGCTTGTGCTATGTCAAGATGAAGAAGGCTGTGGACAGCCCGCTGTGAGCCGCATCCGGGGCAGCGGAATCCGGTGAGCATCAGGAAAGGACATTTGGGAAACAGTGCTGTTGTGCCGGGATTGAAGGCAAAGAATACGAATCCTAAAGCAGCGGCAAGCAATGCTATCAGAATGCCCTTTCCTTTCATTTGTCAGGAGTTTAGCAGACTGAGAAGTGTGGCTCCGTAGATGAGCGTGTAGAGAATGATGACAACGATTCCGGCAAAGAATCCGATTTTGGTCCATTTGCCTGCATTCTTGCTGGCTGCTTCAGCTTCTTCATATTTGCCTGCCGCATAGAGAGAACTGACTTTGGCGGCAAAGACGATACCTGCGATGCCAAACGGCAGGCAGCAGAAAATTGTAACGAGGATGGATTCGGCCATCCATGTTTTTGGACATGTGTTTGTTTCCATAATAAAAAATATTTAAGAATAATGTTCAAAGATAATGGTGGATACAAGGAAGAAGACATAAAGCAGAACGCCTGCCAGTCCTACGAAGAATCCCCACAGAATCCATTTTTTTGCTTGGTTTGAGCGGTATACCGATTCTTCATAAAGCCCGCCGTAGTAAAGAGTGTCTACCTTTACGGCGTTGATGATGCCGACAATGCCAAACGGCAGGCAGCAAAAGAGGGTGACCAGAATGGATTCCACCAGCCATGTTTTCGGCATTGGCTGCTGGACGGGAGGAGCCGGGGGTGTTTTATAAATAATGTCATTCAGCTTGGGAACATCCTTTGCCGCTTTCCATTCTTTGTATCCTACTGCCCATACCAGCGTATGAGGAGTAATGTCTTTTGCAGACAGCTCTTCAAGAGTGAACGGACCTTCTTTTTCGTTATTATTTGAAATGTAAAATTCCATGACTCATAATTAATGTTTGTTCATTTTTGTAAAGGTAACTATTTGATTTATAACTTCCAATTTTTTAAACAAAAAAGATGTCCGTTTTGTTTCGCGGATGCGTTTTGTAAAGATCATCCTTGCATCGGCAGTTTGTTTCATGCCTGGGGGCTTTTTTCTTACTGCTTCCTGGGGGATATGAACCTGTTATAAAATTTATGCATGGTATCCGTGAACTCTTTGGGAATTCGTTTTATTGCTTCCTGTCTGATATGGTCCGGTATGCTGCCGTAGTACGCTTCTGCTATTCCTCCGGCAATGGCTCCCATTGTGTCAGCATCGCCTCCCAATGAAACAGCCAGCCGGACAGCACTTTCAAAGTCTGTGCTTTCAAGGAATGCGATGATTGACTCGGGAACACTTCCCTGGCAGGTGACGTCAAATCTGTACGACGGTCTTATCTCGTCGCATCGTCTTTCAAGATTGTAGCCGAATTGCTGTTCTATATATTCTTTGATGTCTTGTTTTTCTTTTCCGTTTCTTGCCAGATAGATACATGCTGCCACTGCCTGTGCTCCTTTGATGCCTTCCGGGTGGTTGTGTGTGTATTCTGCACTTTCTTTTGCTGCTCTCAGCGTTTCTTCCAGTGTGTCGAAGGCCCATCCGACGGGACTGACTCTCATGGCTGATCCGTTTCCGAAACTGTTGTATGGGCCGGAGATTTCTCCTTGAAGCCATTTCCTGAATGTGCCTCCATAGCCGGCATGGGGATAGCTCCGCCCATAACGACGCATTATTTGCGACAGATCGTTTGAGGTAAGCAGCCATTCGGCTATTGCAACAGTCATTACAGTGTCATCTGTGAAAGTGGAAAAAGGACAGAACAGATGGAAATCCTGCTTTTTGGTGCTGTTCCGTTCGTAAAATGAGCCTATGACATCACCGGCTATGCTGCCTAACAAGACGGGCTTGTTGAATCTCCCGATGAGATTCAGCGTCTTTTCATCTGCTTCGCCTTTAAAGTAACGTGTGATTACTTGTCTGAACAAACAGTCATCTGCCGTTTCATTGAAGAGAGTCATGCAGGAGCGTACCTTCATTGCGTCAATCGGTCCGAATATTTCTTTTGCGCTTTTTCCGCTTAAATGGAGCAATGCTTCGGTTGCCTCGCGGAGCCGTTTCCCCAGAACTGGGTGCTTAAGATAGTCTTGCGCTTCATTCAAGTCATCAATGCCGTAGTAGTTGGAGTTATAGCTGAATCCCAGTCCTTTCATCTGTGGAAAAATCCACCAGATCCAGTGGCTTGTCTTCTTTCCTGCTTTTATTTCGGCGAGAGCCTGCTCGTAAGTTGTCTTTTGTGCGTTGAGGAATCGTTCTAAATTCATTGTGTTTTCCGCTAAGGTTGTCTTTGTATAAAAAAATCGGTTTCTGCGTTATTTGGCGGAAACCGATTTGGTATGTAATGGAAGTTGGCGCTATTCCTTTGCCGGAGTATTTTCCAGCGTAGCTGTCAGAAATTCATAAAATTTCTTGACAGACGGGATATTGCAACGCTCTTCCGGAGTGTGCGGACATTCCAAGGTTGGTCCGAAAGAAATCATGTCCAGTCCCGGAATTACTGCACCGATAATGCCGCATTCCAATCCTGCGTGTATAACTTTTACTTCCGGAGTTTCGCCGAATTGTTTTTTGTAAGACTCTTTCATGGCATGGAGAATTGGAGAATTTACATCCGGTTCCCAGCCTGAATAACTTCCGGAACGTTCTACGTGCATGCCGGCCATAGAGAAGCAGCTTTCGATAGCCGTATTTCTGTAGTCTTTCATCGATTCGCGAGCACTGCGAGTCAGCACGTTGATCTCAGCTTTTCCGCCGGCTATCTTTACGATAGCTAAGTTGGAAGATGTTTCTACCGTATCCGGGATTGTGGGGATATAACGCTCCACACCGTTCGGACAGGCATAGATTGCATCCACCAGATTGTCGCGGATTTCATCGGGAACCATGTACTTCGGCAGTTCGACGCGTTCGGCTGTAAAGCTTAAGTTGTCTTCGATTGTGTCGTATTCGTCGCGCCATATTTGTTCGCACTCTCCTACGTAAGCCAGTACATCATCCACTTCCGATTCGGGAACGGTGATGATTGCTTCGCATTCGCGCGGGATGGCATTGCGCATATTGCCTCCTTCCCACGAAACCAGGCAGGCTTCGTCGTATGTAATGACCTGATTCATGAAACGTGCCATCAGCTTGTTGGCGTTGGCGTGGCCCCATCCGATCTGTATTCCGGAGTGTCCTCCTCTTAAACCTTTCAAGGTTACTTTCAGCGCAACGTCTTCCGGATCAGTTTCTTCTTCTTTGTACTCCAATGTAGCCGTGAGGTCTTCTCCTCCGGCGCAGCCGATATAGAGCAAGCCTTCTTCTTCAGAATCGAGATTCAGCAGGATATCTCCTTCAATCGTTCCCGGTTTCAGTCCGAAAGCTCCGTACATTCCGGTTTCTTCGTCAGCTGTTATCAGCCCTACCAGCGGTCCGTGCTTCAATGTCTTGTCTTCCATTATAGCCATAATGGCAGCAACTCCCATGCCGTTGTCCGAACCCAATGTGGTTCCTTGGGCTTTAACCCAGTCGCCGTCTATATATACTTGCAGCGGATCTTTTTCAAAATCATGTTCAACGCTTTTTTCTTTCTGTGGCACCATGTCCATGTGTGCCTGCAAGATTACGGTCTTGCGGTTCTCCATACCCGGAGTGGCCGGTTTGCGGTAAACGATGTTTCCGGTTTCATCCTGGAATGATTCTACGCCGGCTTGTTTGCCGAATTCGAGCAAGAAAGCCTGGATTTTCTCCAAATGTCCCGAAGGACGGGGAATTTGAGTTAACGAATAGAAATGTTTCCACACGTTTTGCGGAGCTAAAGAAAGGATTTCGTTCATAAACAATTAGTGTTTTTTATTTGTCAGCGGCAGAGCCACCAGTCCGTAAATACCTAGCAAAATTAATAAAAATGTTTGAATACCATGCACAAGCAAGGCAAATATTCCTGCATTTTCTTTGCTGACCCCATACATCATCATCATGGTGATTACAGCGAAATGCCACGGGCCGGCTCCGTTCGGTGTCGGTACGGCAACGGCTATGCTTCCCACAACAAACATGACGAGTGCCGCCATCCATCCCAAGTCGGCGGAAAAGTCGAAGCAGAATATGCTGACATAGAACTGAAAGAAATAGCAGGCCCATATGCCGATGGTGTAAAGGATAAACAATGCGGGGTTGTGGACATGGCGAAGCGAAAGACATCCGGTCCAGATATCTCCTAGAAAGCCCCTTACGCGCGCAAATACCGAAAGGTTCTTGATCAGGAAGAATGCCAGGACGCCCACAGCCGCGATGCAGACCAGTGTGATATAGAAATTGGTAGAAGTAAACAGATGGGTGAAGAAATGGGCATTCGTCCCTGTCTTGTCGAAGAAGGCGGCAAAGACCCTTGATTGCAGCAGCAATGTTACAGCCGTAATTGTCAATACGCAGAGCGTGTCAATCAAACGCTCGGTCACGACAGTGCCCAGCGATTTGGAGAAAGAAACTCCGTCGTATTTTGACAGCACTCCGCAGCGGGAAACTTCGCCTACGCGCGGCAACACCAGATTGGCCGCATAAGATATAAAGATCGCATAGACACTGTTCGAGCGTTTCGGATATTCGTTTAAAGGAGCCAGCGACAGATTCCACCGCCATCCGCGGAACACATGGCCCAGTACGCCAAAGACCAGTGAAAACAACATCCACCAGTAATTCATGCCTCCATTCATCACTTTCCATACTTGGCGGAAATCAAACCCATGATAGGTCCATAACAGAATCGCAGCTCCTAAAACCAGCGGAAAAGCAATCTGCAGAATCTTATTTATTGTTTTTTTTAAGCCACTTCGTTCCAAAATTTACGGTATATAAAAAGATTAATGTTTAACTTTGCAGGACGCAAAGATAATATCATTGCTTGATATAGTATTCCGTTCAGGAAAATTTTATTTGACTAAACCCTAAAACCTGCAAAATGAAATTAGTAAAACCGAAAAAATTCTTGGGGCAGCACTTTCTGAAAGACCTGCAGATAGCGCAGGATATTGCAGATTCGGTGGATGCGTGTCCGGATATTCCAGTCTTGGAAGTAGGACCCGGAATGGGGGTGCTGACTCAGTTCCTTCTTCCGAAGAGAAGGCCGGTGAAGGTGGTCGAGCTTGATTTCGAATCGGTAGCTTATCTGAAGGAGAATTTTCCTCAGTTGGGCGCGGACATCATTGAACAGGATTTTCTGAAGATGGATTTGAAGGAAGTGTTCGGCGGAGAGCCTTTCGTGCTTACGGGAAATTATCCCTATAACATTTCCAGCCAGATCTTTTTCAAGATGCTGGACAATAAGGAACTGATTCCCTGCTGTACAGGCATGATTCAGAAGGAAGTGGCCGAGCGTATTGCCGCCGTTCCGGGAAACAAGTCATACGGCATTCTGAGTGTTCTTATTCAAGCATGGTATACGGTTGAATACTTGTTTACGGTGCATGAGCATGTATTCAATCCTCCTCCGAAGGTGAAAAGCGCGGTTATCCGCATGACAAGAAATGCAACCCGGGAGCTGGGCTGCGATGAAAAACTGTTCAAACAGATTGTCAAGACCACATTCAACCAGCGGCGCAAGACTTTGCGGAACTCCATTTCTCCCATATTGGGGAAAGGGCATCCGCTTGCAGCTGATCCGGTTTTCGACAAGCGTCCCGAGCAGTTGTCGGTTCAGGAGTTTGTTGAACTGACCAACAGGCTGGAAGAAGCGTTGGCGGGACGGGCACAAAATTTGTAAACACAAACGATAATTTGCATTCAGGATGAACAACGATGACATCAAACTGATTACCGAGCTGATAGAGAACAAGGAATCAGACAAGTTGAAGGAGGTGCTTTCGAGCCTCCATCCGGCTGATATCGCCGAACTGTGTAACGAACTGGACCCTGAAGACGCGCGGTTCGTGTATCTTTTGCTTGACAATGAAACTGCGGCCGACGTGCTTATCGAAATGGATGAGGACGCGCGAAAGCGTTTCCTTGAGGTCCTGCCGTCGGAAACCATCGCCAAACGCTTTGTCGACTATATGGACTCGGACGATGCCGTGGACATTATCCGTGAAATGGACGAAGACAAGCAGGAAGAGGTGCTTTCTCACATCGAGGATATCGAGCAGGCGGGCGACATCGTTGATCTTTTGAAATATGATGAAGACACTGCCGGCGGTCTGATGGGTACGGAGATGGTTGTCGTAAACGAGAACTGGAGTATGCCTGAGTGCTTGCGCGAGATGCGTATACAGGCCGAAGAGATGGATGAAATTTATTATGTATACGTGGTGGATGATGACGAGCGGCTTAGGGGGGTGTTCCCGCTGAAAAAGATGATAACGAGCCCGTCTGTGTCTAAAGTGAAGCACGTGATGAAGAAAGACCCTATCTCGGTGCGTGTGGATACGCCGGTTGAGGAAGTTGTGCAGACGATTGAAAAATATGACCTGGTGGCGGTTCCGGTGGTGGACAGTATCGGGAGGCTGGTGGGCCGCATCACTGTTGATGACGTGATGGATGAAGTGCGCGAACAGGCCGAACGCGACTACCAGCTGGCTTCCGGATTGTCGCAGGACGTGGAAACGGACGATAATGTATTCCGTCAGACCACAGCCCGTCTTCCGTGGCTGCTTATCGGTATGCTGGGAGGGATCGGAAACTCCATGATTCTGGGGAATTTCGACACGACCTTTGCTGCTCACCCTGAGATGGCCCTCTATATTCCGCTGATTGGCGGTACGGGCGGTAACGTCGGCACCCAGTCGTCAGCATTGGTTGTACAAGGTCTTGCCAACAGTTCGTTGAATGCAGAAAACACATTCAAGCAGATACTGAAAGAATCGGTGGTTGCACTGATCAATGCCACCATCATATCGATGCTTGTCTACATTTACAATTTTGTCCGTTTTGGCGCAAGCGCAACAGTCAGCTATTCTGTATCAATCAGTCTGTTTGCTGTCGTGATGTTTGCGTCTATATTCGGGACACTGGTTCCGATGACGCTTGAAAAGCTGAAGATTGATCCGGCGATAGCTACCGGTCCCTTTATTTCTATTACCAACGACATTATCGGCATGCTGATGTATATGGGCATTACGGTGCTTCTTTCGTGAGCTTCGGCTACATGCATTTGGAACAAGGGGGGATTTTCCCAGGGAGCTTCTTGATTCCTGAAACGTATAAAATAATGATCCTGATATTATGAAGATGTATTTCAGGCGATTATCTGCCATGGCCGTAGGACAGGTGGCAGCTTTTCTTGCTTTCCTTCCGATGGAGGCGCAAGTCAGCCTTTATGTATCGCCCGCTGGAAGTGCGGACGGAAACGGGAGTATGGATGCTCCATATCGTTGTATAGAAGATGCGCAGGCCGCGGCCCGAAATGTCCCGGCAGCGGAAGTGACCATCTGGCTGCGGGGAGGCAGCTACCAGTTGGAACATCCGCTGGTATTTACGGCAGAAGATACCGGGGGAGAGCGCAAGATGCTTTGCATACGTTCATATCCGGGCGAGCAGGCTGTGCTGACAAGCGGCGTTCCTCTGTCGTTGCGGTGGGAAACGCACAAAGGGGGAGTCGTGAAGGCTCGCGTGCATCAGCGCGTAATGATGGACATGCTTCTGGTGAACGGCGAGCTTAGGCCCATGGCGCGTTATCCGAACTATGACTCTGCGGCGGTTCGCTTGAACGGTGTTGCGGCTGATGCTGCTGATCCCAAGCGGGTGAAACGCTGGAAACATTTTGAAGGCGGTTACTTGCATGCCATGCACGGACACGACTGGGGTGATTTTCATTACCGTATTACGGGGAAAGACAGCAAAGGAGAACTGATACTGGAAGGCGGGTGGCAGAACAACCGTCCGTCCAGACCGCATCCGCAGAATCGGATGGTGGAAAACATCCTTGAAGAACTGGATGCTCCCGGTGAGTGGTATTATGATTCCGGAAAGGGCTGTCTTTATTATTATCCGTTGCCTGGCGAGAAAGTGGAACAGCTCCGGTTTGAAACGCCCCAACTGAAGCATTTGGTGGAATTCAGGGGCTGTGAAGAACGGCCCGTGCGCAACATAACCTTGCAAGGACTAAAGTTTACGCAAACCGTACGCACTTTTATGGAAGAATACGAACCCCTTCTGCGTTCGGACTGGCGCATCTACCGTGGCGGTGCCGTTCTGCTGGAAGGTACGGAGGGATGCCGCATAGCAGACTGTGATTTTCGCCTCTTGGGGGGAAACGCTGTTTTCTTTTCCGGTTATCACCGCAACTCTTCTGTCAGCGGATGCTTGTTTGAACAGATTGGAGCCAGTGCGGTCTGCATGGTAGGAAAGCCTGAGGCGGTCCGTTCGCCCAGCTTCAGCTACGGAAGCAATGCAGAGCCGGATGAAATGGATTTCACGCCCGGACCGAAGACGGAAGAGTATCCTTCCCGGTGTGTGGTTTCTGACAATCTGATACATCACATCGGTCTGTTTGAGAAGCAGGTGGCAGGCGTGGAGCTGTCCATGTGCAGCCATATCCTTGTAAGCCATAACACCATCTACGATGTGCCTCGTGCGGGCATCAATGTCAGCGAAGGCACATGGGGAGGACATCGGATTGTCTATAACGATGTGTTCAATACCGTATTGGAAACAGGCGATCATGGCGCATTCAACTCATGGGGGCGCGACCGCTTCTGGAGCAGTTCGAACAAGCGTATCCGCCAGCTCTTGCAGGCTCGTCCCGATCTGGTTCTGGCGGATGCCGGATCGTGTACGACGCTTGCCTGCAACCGTTTCCGCTGTGACCGCGGCTGGGATATTGACCTTGACGACGGCTCCAGCAATTATCATATCTACAACAATCTTTGCTTGAACGGAGGAATCAAGCTGCGTGAAGGATTCTACCGGGTAGTAGAGAACAATATCATGGTAAACAACACGTTTCACCCGCATGTGTGGTTTCCCCGCAGCGGAGATGTATTTGTGCGCAATCTTGTGATGAGTCTATACCGCCCGATCGGTATATCTCACTGGGGAGCGGAAGTCGACTACAATGTATTTGCTGACAGCACGGCTTACCGTGCGGCAAGGGGCGGCGGAACGGACGAACATTCGGTGGTTTATGTTCCGGAGTTTGTAAATCCGGAAGAAGGTGACTTCCGGCTGGCAAACGTTGAGGAGCTGGCTTCGCTCTGCGGTTTCAAAAATTTCGGAATGGATGATTTCGGCGTAACTTCGCCAAGGCTTAAGGCGTTGGCGGCACGGCCTCCGATGCCATTGCCGGCAGTGTGCACTGAAGGAAACGGAACCCGTGTCTGGGAATGGTCCGGATTGCGGTTGAAGACACTCGATACGCTTGGCGAACGTTCGGCTACTGGCATGGACAGTGAACGGGGCGTTTACGTTGTGTCCGTGCATGCCATGGGAAGTCCGCTGCGCGACTTTATACGTCCGAATGACGTAATCCTGAGGCTGAGCGGCAAGCCGGTAAACAGGCTCGAAGACCTGCAGGAAATTGTGCAGGCCGCCGACTGGACAAAACCGCAGGAGGTTACGGTCTTCAGAGAACAGCGTGAGCAGTCGAAGGCCATACCTGCCGGAACCCTCCGAAAACCTTAAGCGGCAGCTCCCTGTCATTTTTGCTGAGGAACAAAGCATATTCTTTATCTCCAGTCTGGAGATGTGTATCTTTAAACTGGAGCTATGCATCTTTAGGCTGGAGATCTGTATCTCTAGCCTGGAGATACAGAATCCGCCTGCCCGTTTCCGGTTTTTCTTCTTTCCTTGAGCTATAAAAGCAGGCTGAATTTGAAAAATATTTTCATCCTGCTAAAAAATATTTGGCCAAAATGTTATGAAAATCAGATTTAATTGCTTTAATTTGTAACTACACATATTTTAAAGAAGAAAATTCTTAAAATTCTTATACGATGGAAGTAAATGAAACTAACCGCCCGTTAACTGAAACACCGGAAACTGAAGTTTCTGAAGTTTCGGTTTCTACTGTTGAAGAACCTCAGGTTGCTTATGAGCCGAAACAGACCAAATCGGAAGTGATACAGCGCTTGAAGGAAATCAACGAAAACATGAGTGAAACAGACAAACAGGAAGTTGACCAGCTGAAACAAACTTTTTATAAACTGCATAAAGCCGAGCAGGAGGCAGCTCGCAAAGCTTTCATCGAAAGCGGCGGAAAGCCGGAAGACTTTTCTCCGGCTTCAGATCCTGATGAAAAGGAGTTCAAGGAAGTGATGAAGTCGATCAAGGAAAAGCGGAACGCCATCGCTGTCGCTCAGGAAAAGGAAAAGGAAGACAATCTGCTGAAAAAGGAAAATATCCTGGAAAAAATGAAGGCGATGGTTGAGTCTTCTGAAGATACCGGAAAGATTTACAACGATTTCAAACTGCTTCAGCAGGAATGGAACGAGATAGGTCAGGTGCCCGCCCCGAAAGTAAACGAACTTTGGAAGAATTATCAGCTTTATACTGAGAAGTTTTATGATATGGTAAAGCTGAACAATGAGTTCAGAGAATATGACTTCAAGAAGAATCTGGAGCAGAAAACGCATTTGTGCGAGGCTGCGGAAAAACTGGCTGATGAACCGGATGTGATTTCGGCATTCCACCAGTTGCAGAAGCTGCATCAGGAATTCCGTTCAGTCGGTCCGGTTGCAAAGGAACTGCGCGAAAGCATCTGGGCACGCTTCAAGGCTGCTTCAACAGTGGTGAACCGCCGTCATCAGCAGCATTTTGAGGAACTGAAAGAGAAGGAGCAGAACAATCTTGACCAGAAAACCGTGATTTGCGAGATTGTTGAAAGCATGGAGTACGACAAGTTCACTACGTTTGCCGACTGGGAGGAAAAGACTCAGGAGATTCTTGCCTTGCAGGCGAAATGGAAAACCATCGGATATGCCCCGCAGAAAATGAATGTGAAGATTTTCGAGCGTTTCCGTGCGGCATGCGATGAATTTTTCCGCCGGAAGGCTGCGTTCTTCAAGATGGTCAAAGAAAACATGGCTTCCAATCTGGAAAAGAAGAAAGCACTGTGCGAGCAGGCTGAGTCGCTGAAAGAAAGCACCGACTGGAAGGCTACGGCAGAAATCCTGACAAAGCTCCAGAAAGAGTGGAAAACCATAGGTCCTGTAGCCAAGAAACATTCTGATGCCGTTTGGAAGCGGTTTATCGGAGCCTGCGACTATTTCTTTGAACAGAAGAATAAGGCAACTTCTTCCCAGCGTTCTGAAGAACTGGAGAATCTTGCGAAAAAGGAAGAGATTATCAAGGAACTTGCTGCCCTTGACGGTTCGGGCAATACGGATGAGGCTGCGGTTGAACGTACACGCGAACTGATGAAGGAGTGGAACTCAATCGGTTTTGTTCCGTTTAAAGAGAAAGACCGCCTGTACAAAGAATACCATAATCTGGTGGACAAACTTTTCGACCGCCTGCATCTTTCTGCGGCTGAAAAGAAACTGAGCAGCTTCAAGGCGGGCCTTAGCAAAGACGGCAATTTGTATCGCGACCGTGAACGTCTTGTCCGTACGTATGAAGGGCTGAAGAGCGATATTCAGACTTACGAAAACAATCTGGGATTCTTGAATGCGGCTTCTCAGAAGGGAAATAGCCTGGTGGCCGACATCAATCGGAAAATAGAACGCTTGAAAGCGGATATGGAACTTGTGCTGAAGAAAATAGCTGCCATCGACGAAACGCTGAGAGAACAGCAGCAGTAAGAAGATACCGGCAAATGCAATGCAAGGGGCACGGATGAATGGATAACCAAACGTCTGTGCCCCTTGTGCTGTTGTTATGTGTATCGTTCAAATGTCAGATTGACAGCTCGTGAAGAACGTTCACCAGTTCGCGGTCGATAGGCTTGTCGTTCTTGATTGCCTTGGCAAAAGGAACGTAAACAATCTGGTCGTTCTCGATGCCGATCATGATGTTGCGTTGTCCTTCCATCAAAGCCTGGATGCTTGCCACACCCATGCGGCTGGCGATGATGCGGTCGTGCGCTGTCGGACGTCCGCCGCGCTGCAGGTGTCCGAGGATAGTGACGCGCACGTCGTATTGCGGATATTCATTCTTTACACGTTCGGCATAGTGCATTGCGCCTCCGGTGATTTCGCTTTCGGCTACCAGCACGATTGAGCTGCTCTTGGATTTGCGGAAACCGTTGTTGATGAATTCTTCCAGCTGGTCTACTTCTGTATTGAATTCCGGGATGATGGCAGCTTCCGCTCCTGCGGCAATGGCGCCGTTCAGGGCAAGGAATCCGGCGTCACGTCCCATGACTTCGACGAAGAACAGACGTTCGTGCGAAGTTGCGGTGTCGCGGATCTTGTCCACAGCATCCAGAATTGTATTCAGTGCAGTATCATATCCGATGGTAGTGTCAGTTCCGTAAAGGTCGTTGTCGATAGTTCCCGGCAGTCCGATGCAGGGGACGTCGAACTCTTGCGCCAGCAGACGCGCGCCGGTCAGCGAGCCGTCGCCTCCGATGACGATCAATGCGTCGATGCCTTCCTTTTTCATTGTATCGTAAGCGATCTGCCGGCCTTCGGGTGTCTTGAATTCCTGGCAGCGTGCTGTTTTCAGGATGGTACCTCCCAACTGGATGATGTTGCTGACATTCTCGGTCTTGAACTCCTTGATTTCACCGGTAATCAAGCCCTTGTATCCTCTGTAGATACCTTTTACTTTCAGTCCGTTGTAGATTGCCGAGCGGGTTATCGCACGGATTGCGGCGTTCATACCGGGGGCGTCACCTCCTGAAGTAAGAATACCGATACATTTTATAGTTCCCATAATGATAAGTGTTATGTTTTGTTTGCAAAATTACAAAATAACTGTCTTCGGGCGATGTCAAAATGATTAAAATTTAAGAATTTAAGAGTCTGTCGTACAAATATGCGACAGGCTCTAAGAAGTTATTCTCCCGTAATTTCCTTTTTGCAGGCTTCCATCAGCCATTTGGGCGTAGATGTGGCGCCGCAGATGCCGATGGATCTTGCATTTTCGGTCAGCTTCTTGTCTATTTCTCCGGGTCCGTCAATCTGATATGAGTTCGGATTGACTTTCCGGCATTCGTGATACAGGATCTTTCCGTTCGAACTTTTGTGTCCGCAGACAAAGAATATCAGGTCGTGTCCGGCAGCAAACTGGCGTATGTTTGGCATCCTGTTTGCTACCTGCCGGCAGATGGTATCAAAATATTCAAACGTGGCTTCAGGCGAAATGTGTTCTTTTATGTAGGCTACGATTTCGCGGAATTCATCGAGCGACTTTGTCGTTTGCGAGTAAAGCCGGATGTCTTTCGAGAAATCCAGTTTGGACACTTCTCCGATGCTTTCGATCACGATGGCTTTTCCTTCGGTTTGCCCTACCAGTCCCAGTACCTCGGCATGTCCGTTTTTTCCGAAAATGACGATTTGCTTTTCTTTTCCCGACAACGTGTTGTCGTATTCCTGCTTGATGCGTTTTTGCAGGCGCAGCACGACAGGGCAGGTGGCGTCGATAATTTCAATGTGGTTGCGGCGTGCCATTTCGTATGTTTGCGGCGGTTCGCCGTGTGCCCGCAGCAGCACTTTCACGTTTCTCAGTCCGGCAAATTCTTTGTGAGTAATCGTGACGAGTCCCATTTTCCGGAGTCTTTCGCATTCTTGTCCGTTGTGTACGATATCGCCCAGGCAATAAAGCGTTTCTCCTTTCGCCAGCTCTTCTTCCGCCTTTTTTATGGCTGTGGTTACTCCGAAGCAGAAGCCCGATCCCTCGTCGATTTCTACATTGTTATTCATGAGTCGCTTTGTTGAATTGTTCTTTCAGCCATTCTTTCTGTTCAGCTATGCTCATGTGGCTGTTGTCGAGCAGAAGCGCATCGTCTGCTTTGCGCAGCGGGCTGATCTCCCGGCTTTGGTCGATACGGTCGCGGTCTTCTATGTTTTTCAGTATTTCCTCAAAAGAAACGTCCTGCCCTTTTTCTTTCAGTTCCTTGTATCTCCGTTCCGCCCGGATCTGTGCCGAAGCCGTAACGAATATTTTCAGTTCGGCGTGCGGGAAGACCGCAGTTCCGATGTCGCGTCCGTCCATGACTATCCCTTTTTCCTTGCCCATTGCCTGCTGCTGCCTTACCATTTCCTCGCGTACAAATCCCAGCGTTGCTATGGGGCTGACGTGTGATGAAACCTCAATGGTGCGGATCTCTTCTTCTACATTCTTGCCGTTCAGGTACGTTGCGGGACGCTGGCTTGCAGGGTCGAGCTGGAAACTGATGTGTATGTCTTTCATCTGCTGTTTCAGCGTTTCTTCCTGAATGCTGCCGTCTGCATTGAACATTCCGTGCTGCAGGCAGTATAATGTTACGGCCCGGTACATGGCTCCGCTGTCAATGTATATGTATCCTATTTCTTTGGCCAGGTCTTTAGCCATTGTGCTCTTTCCACAAGAAGAAAAGCCGTCGATTGCGATGATTATTTTTTTCATTTTAAACTTGGTTTGAAAAGATTTTCAAAGATAAGCAATTGTTCAAATACTCTGCTCGTGTCAAGCGCAAATGTTTGTTATTTGCATGATTTTTGACGGCAGTATTTGCCTGTTCGATGTTTTATGTTATATTTGCCTGACAGTGATATCAAATAAAACGAATATGAAACAAGAGTCAAGTGAAAAACTTTTGAGGCGGATTCATTCGTATATCGAAAAATTGCCGTATATGCATGAACCGGAAGGCCTGTATGAACCTGTTGAATATGTGCTGGGACTCGGCGGAAAACGTATCCGCCCTGTTTTGATGCTTCTGGCCTATAATCTTTATAGGGAAGATGTGGACCGGATTTTTCCTCAGGCCGCAGGCATAGAAACTTATCATAATTTTACGCTTTTGCACGATGATCTGATGGATAAGGCAGATATGCGGAGAAACAAGCCTACGGTACACAGAAAATGGGACGAGAACACGGCAATTCTTTCGGGCGACGCCATGCTGATACTGGCTTATCAGTTCATGATGCAGGATTGTCCGGCCGGTTGCATGAAAGAGGTGATGGGCATATTCGGCCGTACGGCTCTTGAGGTGTGCGAAGGTCAGCAGTGGGATATGGAGTTTGAGTCCCGTACAGATGTGAGTGTTGATGAATACATTGAGATGATCAGGTTGAAGACATCGGTTCTGCTTGCCGGCTCATTGAAGATTGGGGCTGTTCTTGGAGGAGCTTCGGAAAAAGATGCGCAGCTGTTGTATGATTTCGGAATAAAAATGGGGCTGGCTTTCCAGTTGCAGGATGATTATCTGGATGTTTATGGCGATCCTGCCGTGTTTGGAAAGAAGATAGGAGGGGATATCTTGTGCAACAAGAAAACGTTCATGCTGATTACTGCGCTTGCACATGCTGGTGCGGGCGACAGGATAGAACTGGAGAAATGGATTGATGCAGCCGATTTTGAACCGGATCAGAAGATTCGGGCGGTAACAGACATTTATAATAAGGTAGGAATCGCGGAAATGTGCAATCAGCGGATCAGCGCCTATTATGAAGAAGGACTGAGGCTTTTGGATGAAGTGGAGGTGGATTCCGCTTTGAAGGTCAATCTGCGCGATTTTGTCTGCGGCATGATGAAACGTAAATTGTAAAGTTTATGACAGGTCTTTTTGATACGCATACCCATTTATATACGGAAGAGTTTGATGATGACAGGGAGCTGGTGCTGGCCCGTGCTGCAGAAGCCGGAGTGACGCATTTGTTTATGCCGAACATAGACGATACGTCGGTTGAGGCTATGCTTGCTCTTTGTCATCGGCATGAAAGGTGTTATCCGATGATCGGACTTCATCCCACTTCGGTTGATGCTGATTGGAAAAGTCGTCTGGAAAGTGTAAAGCTTTGGCTTGATTCTCCCGAAAAGTTTTATGGCATAGGTGAAGTAGGGCTGGATCTGTATTGGGACCGGACTTTTGCCGGCGAACAGTTGCGGGTTTTTGACGCGCAGATCCAATGGGCTTTGGAGCGGAATATGCCTTTGGTCGTCCACTGCAGGGATGCTTATCCGGAACTGTTTGGCGTGTTGGAGCCTTATCGTAAAACGGCCTTGCGCGGCATTTTTCACAGTTTTACCGGGACGGCAGAGGATGCAGCCCGTCTGATGGAATATGGGGGCTTCATGCTTGGCATCAACGGAGTGGTGACCTTCAAGAAAAGTTCGTTGCCCGAAACATTGCTTCATGTGCCGGTTGGAAGGATTGTTCTGGAAACCGATTCTCCGTATCTTGCGCCTGTGCCCTATCGGGGAAAGCGGAATGAGAGCGCCCATATAGTGAAGGTGGCGGAGAAAGTGGCGGAGATATATTCTCTTTCTGTAGAGGCTGTGGCCCGTATAACGGCTGAAAATGCGTTGAAAGTATTCGATATTGAAGCGTAAAGTGCTTAAAGTTTATTAATTTTAGACCGAAAGTTCATTTTTTGAAGGTGCAATGTGCTGTATGAAGAAAAAAAAGAATACTTTTGCACTGCGATTCATTCGCGGTGTTCATAACATTCGCCATTGGTCTTTCAGCGGAATGATCCGGATGCCAATAAATCAAGGAGAGGTGCTCGAGTGGTTGAAGAGGCACGCCTGGAAAGCGTGTATACGTCAAAAGCGTATCACGGGTTCGAATCCCGTTCTCTCCGCAACCGGAAAAATATGACTGCTATATTTAATCTGTTTTTTAGTCTTTAAATGATGAAAAGGTTGTTTGCGAATCTTGCGATGGCAAGTGTCTTTTCGTTTTGTGCGATAGTTGCAGTTGCACAGGATACGGTGAGTTTGGTCCCTTCACAAGTGGAAGGAATTGTGGCCGATTCGCCGGAGAGTGGGGCTGCAGGCCTGTTGCAGACAATGGAGGAGAGGTTTGTTGAAGGGAATGTGTTTTTTATGTCCCTTATATGTCTGATCTTGTTGGCCGGACTGATTCTGAGCATTGAACGTGTGATTTTCCTGAATTTGTCAAATGTCAATGCCAAGAAACTGTTGTCCCGGTTGGAAGATGCGCTGGAAAAGGGCGATATAGAAGGTGCCCGGAATATTTGCAGTAACACGCGCGGCCCTGTTGCTGCGGTTTGCTATCAGGGACTTTCCCGTATTGACGAAAGTCCTGATGTGGTTGAACATACCGCTAATATTTATGCCAAGATACAGATAAATCGTTTGAAGAAAGGGTGTTCGTGGATTGCGTTGCTGTTCAAGATCGCTCTGATGTTGGGCTTTATCGGTATGGTAGGCGGTTTGGTGGTGGCTCTTGATGCAGTGCAGGAGGCGGGTGAGGCTACGCTGATGATTATGGCTGGCGGAATAAAGATGGCTTTGATCACTTTGGCTTCCGGTCTGGTCGTTTATTTGCTGCTGAAGATTCTTTACAGTTTTATTCAGGCTAAGATTGAAAACCTTTCAAATCAGGTGAAGGACGCTTTCATAACGCTGTTTGACATGATAATGAAATACAATCTGAAGTATAAAAAGTGACGTGCTTCATTGAATTGGAAAGATACAGAAACACGAAGGTGCAGAGTTTCTTCCGGTCAAAGGAATAAGGCTCTATCCTTCGTGTTTCTGTGTTCTTGTTTGCCTGTCTGTCAAATGCCTGTATCTACAGGGTTCTCGTCGGGGAATAGCGGGCTGTACAGGATGGTTCGTTTCAGGATCTGCAGTTTGCCGTCCTTCACATATTCTTCCCCCCGTTCGGACAGATGCTGTACCATGGCTTGGCGAAGTTCGAGCAGTTTGGCTCGATAAGCCTTTTCTTCCGCTACGTCCTTCAGTTCATGCGGGTCTTTTTCCAGATCGAACAATTCTTCTTTTCCGCTATGGAAACGCCAGATGTATTTGATCTTTCCGTCAGTCAGCGCACACCAGTAATTGTCGGGACTGTAACACGTGGCATGTTCCATGTCGATGTACCGCCGCCACAATGATGCATCTCCTTTCATGAGTTGGAAGAGTGATTGTCCGTCCATGTCTGACGGTGCGCATCCTCCTCCTGCTTCTAAGAATGTGGGCAGCAGATCGCGCAGTTCTACAGGGTTCTCCACTTTCGTGCCTTTGGGAAAATGATAGCGGGCCGGCCATTTGACGATGTAGGGAATATGCGACGATCCTTCATACGGGTAGGTTTTTCTCCAGTGATGGTGGTCGCCGAGCATATCGCCGTGGTCTGATACATAGCAGATGAGCGCGTTCTCATACATTCCTTCTTCTTTCAGCGCCTGAATGATTCTGCCAATTTCCTCATCAACGAAAGTGACATTGGCATAATAGTGGCGTCGGGAATTTTTGGCATACTCTTCGCCGAAATTGCCGAATGCAGCATCATGTGCTGCCGTATCCGGATCGGACGGAAGAGCGTACGCTTCTTCTTCGCACCATTCTCCTATGTATGGAGCAGGAACATCCCGCCCGTTATACAGATCCATAAGCCGTTGGGGCGGATCATAAGGACTGTGCGGCCGGGCAAAGGATATTTTCAGAAACAGCGGTTGCCCGTTTCCGTGTTTATAGTTCCGGATCATTTCCAGAGCCGTTTCAGCAGTCCATGCTGTCGGGTGCAGTTTTTCCGGCAGTTTATATACGGCCGCTCCATGGTCGTTCCATCCCAATCCTGTGGAATCAGGATTTAATCCGGGCGCATGCATCTGAAACCACAAATGGTAGTCGCTGATGAAATCTTCTGTTTCCACCCTTCCGCTTTCGTCTATCAGCGTTCCGTGGAATCCGTGCAATGCCTTTTGGGGAAACCAGTGCATTTTCCCGATTCCGAAAGTGTAATAGTCAAGCTCCCGCAGCATACGGGGCATTTCATAGCGGTAGCGGCTTCCCACTCGTCCGTATCCGAGCATCCCATGATGCCAGGGCGACATTCCTGTCAGCAGCCCCGCTCTTGCAGGCGTGCTGCTGGGGGCTGAGGTGTATGCATTGGTGAATAGCGTTCCGTCTTGTGCCAGTGCATCCATATTGGGAGTTATGACAGACGGGTTTCCCATGCAGTTCATGGCATCTCCCCGATGCTGGTCGGACACAATCAGTATGATGTGAGGCTTTTGTGCGGCAAGAGGAATCTGTATTCCTGCGCAAGCACCGGCTGTCAGTGCCAGAATTGACTTGAAGGCTATATTTGCAGGCATGGCATGTTGTTTTAATTCTCGGTGAACTGAAAATTGTAGGCCGTTGTTGCTCCGGCATAGATCGGATCAGTTGAGGGATGGTGCTCTATGGAGTACTTTTTCCCGGAAACAGTGATGTCAATCCGTATGCTTTGTCCCGTCTGTCCTGGATCGGCGACATGCAGCACCGGTTTTCCGCCGGATATTTTCTTTACCATCAGTGCGCACGGCTTGTCCGTCTTTACTTTGAAGTTTCCGTCAGCCAGTTCTCCTGGCTGATAGAAGATGGCCTGATACAGGTTCAACGATCTGTTGCAGACAGCCTGTATTTGTTTTGTATTTGACAGAATCCTAACATTGTCCGCTTTCTGATAAGCCTGCATTTCAGATGCTGTTCCTTTGCCCGGTACTACAATATAGGCATAAGTGGCGTTCTGGGGATGCTTTCCATGCTCGAATCCGATCGTGAATACTTTTTTCTGTATATTTTCTTTTCGGTTGATGCTGTTGTTTATGGCATACCAGTTTCCCGACTGATTTTTGTGGCTGATGAAGATTGTCCCGCCTTCTGGAAACAAGTATCCGATGTTGTCGTGGACAGCCCAGTCAATGCCGGCGCTTCTTTCTTGCCCTAAGGACAAAGACGAAACCTGTTTGTCATATGCATACAGCGGTTCGTCTGTTGATGCCAGGCATTGGTTGACTGTCGTTTGGACCTCAGATTCGGAGGTTGAACTTATGCCCGATCCCAGGCATACCACTTCATCATCGAAAAAGAACCATGCTTTATGGGCTCCAGTGTTGATTCCTTTGTAATTGTCCGTGTAAACGTATGCTGTAGCTCCGTAAAGGCTGTCCGACACTCCTCCGGCAAAAGTGGAGGTTCCCGGCGTTTGCCAGTCGCTTATAGCAAAAGGTATGGAGTCAAGCTGAGGGGCAGTCACTCCCGGAATCCGTGTCCAGTTCCATACGGGAAAAATGCCGTCATATTCGTTTCCTCTTCTGACGATGTTCGTGCAGCCGTCGGAAACGAAGTAAGTTTTCAGGTTTTCTCCATTTCCATACTCCAGGCGAGAAGTGCGGGTGGAAGTCATGCGGACATCAAAGGTATATGTCGGCCGCACATGCAATGTGTAGTCGCCCTTGAAATAATGTGTATGGCTTGGAGTCACCTGATATTCGGCAGGCTTTTTGCCTTGCAGCCGTTCAACAATAGCTTTGTATTCATCTTTATGCTGCGGATCTAGCTCAATCATCCGGCTTGCGAAAAGGGCCGTTGCCGATTTGTTGGGTACTCCGGGCCGGCTGACACTCCGTCCCATTGCATCGAACAGCATGTATTGTCCGCGGATAGTCCGGTAATAAGTTTCGCGCATGAATTTGCTGACAATATCCAGCTTGTCTTTGGGGAGCGCGTATTGTGTACCTTTCGTGTACATGGCAACCTGTGTGATTCCTTTCAGAATCTCATCGCCGTATCCTCCGATGTATAGCTGGCGCCCGTGCTGGAAATAGCTGTTGTCGTATTGGAATCCTTCTTCGGTGGTATAGACGATCGGATTATAAACGTTTTCCAGCGCCTTCTTCAGATCCGCCTCATTGCGTGACAGGCATGAACGGTAAATCCAGTGCAAGGCAATGTCCGTCCGGTTGGCTCCTGTCCATTTGGCCGGGTCGCCTCCATCTGTCCTGATACGGTCGAGAATCCGTTTTTCCAGGTCGGCCGGGATCTGTCTGGCTCCTGTTCTCATTTGTATGAGGAGCACTCCCAGCTTTTGCGGTTCGGCTATTTGGTTATACCACCAGTTGTGGCACCAGGGGTTTCTTTGGTGCCAGAATTCGAGTCCCTTTACTATTTTTTCATACAGCGCATTGTCTTTGTAGTATTTGTTTTGAGGGTTTGTGTAGGCAAATACAAAGTCATAGATACGGTCGATATGTACCAGGGGCGGCCAGTTGGTGCGTTGGATACTGGCATAGTCTACATCTGCAAACGAACCGTCTTTATCGTTGTATTCCTTCAGTATTTCGTCGATTGACGGATTGGCGGCAAAGTCTTTGCGGATTTTCTGCATTAATGTTTCAAACTCATCGTTGTTTGCTGTGCTTTCGGCGTAGGCCTGTTTTCCTGAACAGATGGCTATCAGTAGGATAATCAGAGGTAAGCAGTAGGTTTTCATAAGTGTTTTTAAGGATGTTTTGTAAGCCTCTTTTCGGGAGGGGAGTTATTTGAAGACTTGTTTCATCGGCCGTCCGATCCATACTTGAGGCTGTTTGAGGCCGAATATATAGGCAATGGTAGAAGCGACGTCATACTGCATCATGCTTTCGCTGAACTCTCCGCCTTTCTTTACATTCTTTCCGCAGATGATGAATGGAGTTTCCATTTCCTGCATTGTTTTTCCTCCATGGCCTTTGTTTATGCCTCCGTGGTCGGCTGTGATGATGAAAATTGTATTGTCAAACATTCCTGCATCTTTGACAGCCTGTACGATACGTGCTACGTATATGTCCAGTTCATTCAGTTTGGCATAATATTCGGGGGTATCGTGTCCGGCTGCATGGCCCACGTGATCCGGGTTGTCAAAACATACGGCAAGCAGGACGGGAGTTTTTTCTTTGATGTATTTCTCTGCCATGCCGCACAGTGCTTCCGGATGTTTGTTATAGTCGGGCGCTTGTGCATGGTAGTCCAGAGCCAGCGTATCTGCGAGATATTTGATGCCTTCCCATTCATAAAGGCAGCCTATCTCCGCTTCCGGACGAGCTTTGTGCAGCAGATAGAATATGGTAGGAAATATGCCGTTTTCAGTCACCTCTCGCGAAGGAAGTTCCGGCACTTTTGATCCCCATTGTGTATATCCGTGCAGTTCAGGTCCTGCCCCCATGAACATGGAAGCCCAGTTGATGGCACTTGAAGACGGAAGGGCAGAGCGTTTTTTCAGTGTATAGCATCCCTCATTCATCATTTTTCTGATGTTTGGAATTTCTGCTTTCGATACGCTGTAGGCTCCCCAACCGTCCAAACCTATCAGTACTACGTGTTTTGCTTTTTCTGCGGCCTGTCCGGATAAAAGGAAGGAAAGAGCCGCGATTAAAAATAAAAAAGTTTTTTTCATGGCAATGATATAATTAATTGTTTTCCTATGTGTAGGCGAATTTAAAAAGAATAAACTTTCTTTACAATCAAAGAGCCTGTCCAAATCCCTTGAGCTAAACAATATTTAACTTTGGTTGAACGGATTCGGACGGGCTCTTGAAGTTATGGGCGGATTGTGCTCCGCTTTTCAGCTGTTATTTGCCGGGTTGTTATTGCCAGTTCGGGTTCTGCTTCAGATTCGTGTTGGCACTGATGGCATCCAATGGTATCGGACGGAGATAGTCTTTATTCGGGTCGAATGAACGCTTGTCGGCTGCATAGTTTGTGCCTCCGTATGCGTCGACATATTGTTTGCCGTCTTCTGCAACGAATACATATACCGGATTCTCACCTTCATTAGAAGAGCCTGCTTTAGTGATATTTCCGTCATAACGCGGATCGTTGAAGTCCGCATCTTCCAGACGCATTCCCAATACACGGTCTTTCAGTTTGTCGCCCCATGCCCAGCGCATCAGATCCTGATAGCGCAGGAATTCGAAGCTCAGTTCCACACGGCGTTCGCGACGGATTTCAATGATAAGATTGTCAAGGCCATATTTTGCATACTTGGGGTCTGCTACCGGTGTAGTTGTCAGATGAGGCATATCTACACGATCACGCAACTTGTTGACTGTTTCGTCCAAAACTGTTTGGTCACATTTGCCCAGTTCGGCCATAGCTTCGGCATAGTTCAGCAGGACTTCTGCATAGCGGAATATAGGATAATCCTGAGTTTCGTTGCCGAATCCTTTCTTGTCCTGTTCACGGATGTAGTATTTGATTGTGTGATAACCGGTCAGCGAAGGCCAGTTGGTCATGTTGCCAAGTCGCGGATAGGTGAATTTTCCCAAGTTGGCATCCTCAAACAATTCTTTGGCTGCGTCATTCCCGGGAGCAAGGAAGGTTTGTGTCAGGCGAGGGTCACGGTTGGCAAATTCCTGTTCAGGTGTGTCGTTGTTATAGCCGGGGGCTACAGCAATCGGCAGTGCCTGGTTGGATGCTTTGTCAACGTATAAGAAGTCATCCACGAAGTCTTTGGTACCCCCGTTGCGCAAATTTACTGTATAGCCACACATGCGGTGCATCAACATGCCGTTTTCGTATCTGCGGTAGAAGATAACCTCGTCTGATAATGTAGACAAATCATCGGTTGTAAATAATGCCGTATAGTCTTCGTTGACATTTCCGGTGTCGTGGATGCTGTAGCCCAAATCCTTGAT
Source organism: Bacteroides gallinaceum (assembly GCF_030373775.1). Lineage (NCBI taxonomy): Bacteria > Pseudomonadati > Bacteroidota > Bacteroidia > Bacteroidales > Bacteroidaceae > Bacteroides > Bacteroides gallinaceum. Next base: position 189,788 of record NZ_JAUDEN010000003.1, read on the forward strand.
TTCGTTGTATGCGTTTACGCATTCCTGAAGAAATGAGTCGCCGTCCGTCAGGTTCAGTTCGGGATGATACTTGCGGTAAGTGCCTTCATACAGGCAGATGCGGCTTTTCAGTGCCAATGCCGCACCTTTTGTTACACGGTTTTCTCCCCAGTTGTCTGCCGGAAGATAAGTGGAGGCATCGTTGATGTCCGTCAGCACCTGCTTCATTACGTCAGCACGTGAAGTACGTTCGCCGTACAGTTCGGGAGAGTCTGTATTCAGCGGGGTTGTAATCAACGGAACATCTCCGTAGTTCTGCACCATATAGAAGTAGAACCATGCACGGAAGAAAAGTGCTTCTCCCAGATAAGGCTGTTTGGCTGTTTCGTCTGCCTGTACTTTTTCGTAATTGGCGAGGAATACATTGATACGGCGCAGCAGTGTCCAGTTCCATGCACAATAGTTTGTTCCTCCGTTGCCGACAGTTTCGCGTCCGGCTGCCAAAGTGGCGGCCCATGACTGGTTGCTGTCCATCGTTGCAAAGTTGTCTGACATAGCTTCCATTGTATAGGGGCCGGCAAGCTTTACACTCCACGGGTCGCTGTTATATCCTATCATGAACATGTAGCTTGAGTTGTTCCCGGTTTCGTTGTAGATTCCGTTGCAATAAGCTTCCAGGTCTTCTGTGGTGTTCCAGAAGGCTTCGTCATTCAAGTCATTAGTCGGAGTACGGTCTAGAAAAGAATCATTGCATGATGCCATTCCCAATGCCGCTGCTCCCATTATCATATATTTATAGAATCGTTTCATCTCTGTTTGTTTTTAGAAGGTTAAGTTAACTCCGATAGAATAAGTTCTCATAAACGGATAAACCATGGCACCGTTTCCTGTTACGGCTTCCGGGTCATACGGACCTTTGATTTTGCTGATATAGAACAAGTTTTCTCCGCTCACATAGACTGTAGCATTCGTCAGGAACGCTTTGCTGATCCAGCGTTTCGGCAGGTTCCATCCGATGGTCAGGTTTTTCAGGCGGCAATAAGAAGCGTCCTGCAAATAACGGTCAGTTCTTGCCACGCGGTTACGGTTGTCCGTAGCGCGGGGAATTGGCAGGTATGCATCTGGATTTTCGGGCGACCAGGAGTCTTCCACATGCCATTTCTGTACGTTATAGTATTGGGTGGCTGCCGGCCAGAAAGCGTTTCCGCTGAACCATGCGTCACGTTTGCCGATTCCCTGGAAGAAGATATTCATGTAGAAATCTTTGTAGGTGAGGTTGGCGGTGATACCGTACTGGTAGCGTGGTGTTGTGTTGCCGATGATAACTTGATCGCCGTGGTCTGACAATGTTCCTGAACCCGGAGTGATAGCTTTGTCACCGTTCTGATCCTTAAACTTGATGTCACCTGCTCCCCAGTCCACATTCTTTATTTTTGACTGGTCGTGCCAGTTGGCAGCTTCTTCATCACTTTGGAACAAGCCTTCTGTTTCATATCCCCAGAGTTCACCTATTTTGCTTCCTACATAGTGGGTAGAGATGTCACCTGTCGGGTTGTTATACTTTGTAATTTCGGCTTGAGAGTCAGACAATATAAGTCCCAGTTCATAGCTGAAGTCCCGGCCTATTTTGTCTCTCCACTTCATCGAGAGTTCCCATCCTCGAGTCTTCAGCTCGGCAGAGTTGGCGGGAGGAGCTGTAGCTCCCAATACATCCGGATAGGAAGTTCTGATCAGCATGTCTGATGTGGTACGCACATAATAGTCGAAACTCATATCAAGACGCTGTTGCAGGATAGTCAGGTCAAGACCGGCATTTACGGTCGAAACCTTTTCCCAGGTAAGGTCTGAGCTGACCAGATTTCCCGGATTGATTACGGTGGCGTATGTACTTCCCAGCATCCAGTTTGTCGATGTTCCGCTGCTCATGAACGGAATGTACGGATAATAGCGTGTGTTTCCGCTCCAGTCACTGGAAGAAATCATCTGGTTGCCCAGCACACCGTAAGAAGCGCGGACTTTCAGGTTGTCCAGCCACGAACGGGTGTTCTTCATGAATTTCTCTTCGCTGATGCGCCATGCTGCCGAGAATGAGGGAAGAAATACGAAACGGTTGTCTGACGGGAAGCGTGAGGTACCGTCATAACGTCCGTTGAACTCAAACAGGTAACGGTCGTTGTAAATGTAGTTCAGACGGAAGAATCCGCCGCGCAAAGCCCATTCGTAGCCGTTCTGTGACGTTTCATGGTTGCCGGAACCTAAACTTAAGGTAGGCAGTTGTTCATTCAGTATGTTGTAGCGTCTTCCGCTGAAAGTGGAATATTTGGTCAGCTCCTGGTTGAAACCGATCATGGCTTTCAGGTAATGTTTTCCTCCAAAGGTGTGCTCATAATCCGTGTAGGCATTGAACGAATAGTAGCTGGTGTTGTAGTTGGTCATCTCGAACCAGTTTTCCGTAGTTTCTCCGTTGGTCGTTTCAAATGAACCGTCGAAGAAAGTCAGCGGTTTCGAGTGGTCTGATTCTTTCTGATAGTTGAGGTTATAGTTGAAGTCGACATGCGCTTTCCATCCTTTCAGTATGTCGAAGTCTGCCGAAGCGGTCAGCCAAACGTCATGCTCGTCAGTCTTATTTCTTCCGGCATCCTGTAAGATCTTATACGGGTTGTTCATCATGTACATGCCTTCAAACTGGTCAAGCTCCGGATAGCGCGGGTCTTTCTGCCATGCGTCGATGAAGTCGGTTGGCTGGCTGAACACCACGCGTTCCCAGATATCTTTGCTTTGGTAAGTGTGCGGTTTGTCATTGGTGCTGTAATTATACAATGCCTTGAAGCCCAGTTTCATCCATTTGGTGGTCTGGTTCTCTACGTTGATGCGTGTGTTCAGTTGTTTGAAGCTGTCATCGCCTACTTTGTAGAGTCCTCCCTGGTCCAGATAGCCGACGGAAGTATAGAAGCGGGTTTTTTCGCTTCCTCCGGTGATGTTGATGTTATGGCGTTGGGTGAAAGATGTCTTTTTGATCATCTTGTCGCGGAAGTTGGAGTATCCGTAGTAGTAAAGCTGTCCGTCAATCACTTCGTATGCCGGATTATTTGCAGGGTCAGCCTCATATGCTTTCATTTTTTCTATTACGTCTGCGCGGTATTTGGTTGCTACATTGCCGTTCAGACAGGCTTCATTCATCCATTCGGCGAATTGCGACTGGCTTTCAATGAACTCAGGCATGACAGAAGGCTGGGCGAAAGAAAAGTTGCCCGAATAGCTTACGCTTGTCTTTTCAACCTTTTGCGGGCTCTTTGTGGTTACCAGAATTACACCAAATGCTGCACGTACACCGTAGATGGCGGAAGCGGCGGCATCCTTTAATACTGTTACATTGGCGATGTCATTTGGGTTAACCAGGTCAAGGCTCATTTCCACACCGTCTACAAGCACTAGCGGGCTGCCTCCATTGATGGATGTCGTACCGCGTACGTTGATTGAGGCAGCCTGTCCCGGCTCACCGCTGCTGTTTGTAATCTGAAGATTAGGAATAGTACCTTGGAGAGCACTCGTCGTGCTGGTGATGGGACGACTTTCTAACACTTTCGAGTCGATTTGTCCGATAGAACCCGTAAGGTTCACTTTTTTCTGCGACCCATATCCTACAACAACAACTTCATCCAGCGTTTCGTTGTCTTCCTGCATTTTTATTTGATAAAGGTTGCGGCTGTCCACTGTAATTTCCTGAGTTACATAGCCGATGTAGGAGATTTGCAGAATAGCGCCGTCGGGTACATTGTTTAGTGTGAAGTTTCCGTCCATATCGGTAATCATTCCGTTCTTTGTGCCTTTTATAAGGACATTGGCACCTATCACCGGACCGAAATTGTCTGTTACCGTACCTTTGATGGTTCTGCCTTTCTGTGTGATGATTTGCACATCGTTCAATCCGGATATGGCTCCGTTGCTTGCAGGACTTGCTGCCATACCTGCACCATACAGTGTGCATAAGGTGCAGAGTAAAATCCTTCTTTGAGGATTTAGAAGATTTCTTCGTTTCTTCATAAGGATGAATAGATATTAAGTTAAACAAAAAATGTAGGCGGGAAGGCTCGTCTTTCTATTGCCGGCCGAACTCTTTCTATTCGCAAAAAAATGCGGAATTTTTTAAAAGTGCTCAACTTTTAGCTTTTGTTGTGCTGCAAAAGTAATGAATTTTGAATACTGCAAATATTTCGGTATGGGAATTATGGTACACAAATGTCTTTACGGATGATATTAGCATCTTCTTCGGACGTTTTGGTCACATTGGGTAGCCAAATCATTTTTAATACCTTCAGATTCGGCTTTATTTTTTGATGCCTGCAGTTTTGAGGGGCGGATGAGTTTTTTGAAGGTTCGGCAGGATTGCAGTTTGTTTTCGGACGGAAAAGGCTTTGATTTTCTGTTTGTCTGCCTTTATGTTTTACGTTCCAGCCTTCCAGTATGCTGGACTGTAAAGTTTGCGGATTGTCCGGATTTCTTTCGGGAGGGAGATCATAAAAATCGCGGCTCCCGAAACCGTGCAGGAGTTAAGGAAGCCGCAGGTTAAAAGAGATTTCTGTGAAGTTCTTTTGTTTTGACACAGCCCCATGAGTTTTATTCTTCTTTTCTGCTGCGCACGTTCTGCGGTGTGATTCCGAAAAACGTCTTGAACTGTTTGCTGAAATAACGGGGAGAAGAGAATCCCAGTCTGGAGGCTATTTCCGACACGTTGAGTTCCGGATGCTCTTTCAGCAGGGCCATGGCTTCTTCCATCTTGATTTTTACCATGAACTCGTTGGGAGGGAGTCCGACAAGTTTCTTGAATTTGGTATACAGCTTGCTTCGTCCCATGCAGAGTGAATTGGCCAGAGCCGTTACATCGAATTCCTGGTTGGTAAAGTTTTCGCGTATGATGTCGATACACCTCTGAAGCAGCTTTCTGTCGGATTCGCTGATGGCTTCTTCTGCTGTGGTTTCCAGAACCGCTTTGTTACTGCAATAAGCCATCAGTCTGCTCTTGTTCTTCAGCAGATTGCGGCAGCGGGCTTGCAGCACGCTGACATCAAACGGCTTGACTATGTAGTCGTCGGCCCCGAAGCGGAAGGCTTCTATTTTCTGTTCGCTCGAACTTTGTCCTGTAAGCAGGATGACGGAAACGTGGGCCAGTTCCACGTTGTTCTTTATCCTGTAGCACAGTTCCTTTCCCGAAATGTCCGGCAGTGTGACGTCGCAGATAATCAGATCCGGCTGGAGCTGGTGCGCCTTTTCCCATCCTTTTTGTCCGTCATTGGCTATATATAGGTGATAGGTTGCATCAAAAGCGTCCTTGAGTATGGAGCATAGTTCACGGTCGTTTTCAATCAGCAGTAAGACAGGCTTGCTGTCGTTTGCATCATCTGCATCATCGCTTTCCTCATCAGCTTCATTTTCATAGTCATTTTCTTCCAGCATGCTTGTGAGCGCGAGTGATTTCTTATCATCAGCTATTACGGCAGGCTCTTCGTCTGCATACGCCAGTTCCTCTTGGCTGAAGCAGGTTTCTCTTAGCGGCAGTGTGATGGTGAATCGGGTGCTGTTTCCTTCTTCGCTGGAAACATCAATTGTTCCATGGTGGAGTTCGATGATGTTTTTGGCGACAGACAGACCGATTTCCGTGACTACATTGAGGTTCCCCGGTGTGTCTTCCGCCTGATAAAACTGCTCGAATACATGTCTGATGGCCTTTTCTGAAACTTCTGTGCCGGCATATGTTACCGTAATGATTCCCTCGTCCTTTATTTTCTGTACTTCTACGTCAATCCACCCTTTGGAGGATGTGTATCTTAAAACGCACATGAGCAGGTTTGAGATGACTTTTTTCATCTGAACAGGATCTATCCATGCTGTAAGAGGCTCGGATTGCGCCTTGACTTTCATGTTTATTTCTTTTTCCCGGGCATATTCAGAGAATGGCTGGCAAGCTTTCCGTATAAAGTCTGTGAGGTCAAGCGCCCGTACCTTTAAGGCAAGCCCTCCCTGTTCCTGTTTGCGGAAATCCATCAGCTCAGAGATCAGCCTGCGCATTTCGAGCGCGTTCCTGTAGATGCGCGACAGTTTGTTGCGCACACTGTTGCCGATTTCGTCTGTCTGGATTAAAGTTTCCAGTTGTCCCAGGATCAGCGTCAGCGGGGTTCTGAACTCATGCGACACGTTTGTGAAGAAGTTTATTTTCAGTTGGTTTATTTCTTCTATGTGCCTCTTTTCATTTTTTGCTATGTCGAGCGATGTGCGCAGCCTTGTCTGCCGGATTATGAACGACAGGATGACAGAAAGAATGCCTCCTGCTATACATATATATATAATGTAGGCCCATGTGCTGGCATAGAATGGAGGCGCGATGTGGATTTTCAGGCTGGCCTCCAGAGGAGAAGAATCCCCTGCCGTCAGCGGGCGCACCCTCAGCGTATAGTTTCCGGGAGCCAGATGGGTGTATGTGATTTTGTTTCCCTGCATCCGGTTCCAGCTTTCATCGAATCCTTTTAAGGTATATTCAAATCCGGAGTGTATGTTCTCCAGATAATCGAACGTCGCTATTTCGATTGCGATGTTGTTTTGGCTGTGTTTCAGATTGAGCTTGTCTGTTTTTCCTAATATGGCGGAAAGTATGCCGTCACCGTTTTCCGGCTGCACTTCACGACTGAAGATGAAGAGACGGTCGAAATGAGGCTTCAGAGGCTTCAGTTCGGTATTCTCTTTTTTCAGGACAGCCAGGCCGTTGTTTCCTCCGATATAAAGGGTTCCTTTCCTGTCCCTGAACAGGCAGGAGCTGTTGTTGTAGCTTTGGTTGAAAAGACGGAAGGTGTTCTCCACAACTTCTGTCTGCGTATTGAAGAGGGAAGCGCCTTTGCCGTGAATCAGATACAGGCAATTGTTCTGTTTGGCCTCCCCTATATAGTAGCAGAAACCGCTTGGAAGGCTGTACTGCTTGAACTTGTCTTCTTTTCGCTGGTAGCGGAACAGGCCTGCCCCTGCGCTTCCTACGAAGATATCTCCGTAGCGGTCTTCAAATATATGGGTGATTTCTCCCAGCGAGAGAGGAGCCGACTGGTATTGGGATATGTGCGACGTGGTAAGGTCGACGCAGACGACTCCGCCTTTCGACAGTCCCAGCCACAAGCGGTTGTGCTTGTCGAGCAAGAACGTTTCGTATGCATACGGGCGTCTGAGCACTTTTCTGACTTCGGGGTTTTGGCTGACATCGGAAAATTGTTCGTTTTCCCGGTTCATGTACACCAGCCCTCCTTGAGTCAGGACAAGCAGTCCCTTATGATAGGGCTGTATCTGATTTACGATGTTGTTTGGCAGAGAATGCGGGTCGCCTTTTGTATGCTGCAAGGTATGTCCCTGTTTCGTGCGGACGTTCAGCACGTACAGGCCTCCCAGATGGGTGCCGGTATAAAGCGTTTCTGTTTCCGGATGGAAATAGATGGATTTCAGGTTGTTGCTTCCAATGCTTTGCGGGTCTTCGTCTTTGTGCATGTAGTGCGTGAACTTTCCCGACCGGATATCCAGGCAGTTGAGTCCTCCTCCTTCGGTACATATCCAAAGGTTCCCGTCGTTGTCTTCTGTCATTTTGCCTATCACGGAAAAGTTGAGCCAGTCTTTTCTGAGCGGATTGGCGTAGTAGAAATAGTTGTTGTCTTTTCCCGGATTGAAAACATTCACTCCCCCGAAATAAGTTCCTACCCATATGTTTCCGTCCTTATCCTTGTAAAGCGTGAGTATGGAATTGTGGCTCAGTGTGTTCGGCGAATCTCCAAAGTCGGAGTAGTGGCTCCACGAGTCGCTTCCGGGGTGGTAGCAGTCCAGTCCCCGGTAGGTTCCTATCCAGATGTTTCCCTTGTTGTCTTCCGTGAAGCAGCGTATCTGGTTGTGGGATACTTGTCCGGACGAGCTGTCGTAGCGGATGATGCTGCGGGAAGGGGACAGCCGGTGCACCCCGTTCCAGGTTCCTACCCATATGTTTCCGCTTTTGTCGACATACAGGCATTGCGTGTCGCCTTTGAAAGTGGCGAGCGTTTTCTGCGCGGAAGGAGATTTGCGCGGGATGGCGTATAGCTTTATCGGACTCAGTGCCCAGACCGTGTCCTTCTGTACGTAAAGATGGGTGGCCTGATACGACGTCTCGGCAAATCGGGCGAACAGTTCCGGCTTTTCGCTTTCCTGCTTATAGAAATAGATGCCGTCTTTGGATGCTGTCCATAGCGTGTCTTTCTCGCAGAAAATGCTTCTTATGTCTTGGGCAAACAGACGGAATTTTTCCTTGCTGATGTCGAATTCCGTTGCCGTTCCTTGTGAAAGCAGGTAGATTTTTCCTTGTTTGTTACCGCACAGCTGGTCGATTCCGCCTGAGGAGAGGCTCAGAAGGCTGTCCGGAAGAGAGTATGTCTTGACGCTGGTTCCGTTGTAGCGGCTCAGTCCTTCGGCTGTTCCGATCCATACGGCTCCTGTTTCATCCTGATAGATTGCCTGTGTACGCACTTGCGACAGTCCGTCCTCTGTCCCCAGATGCTTGAAGTAGAGGTTTTGAGCTTTCATGGTGATGGTACACAGGATGGCAAGTAGGATTAGCGTTGTCTTTTTCATGTCTTTAGGCTTACTTTAACATGTTTGCAAAATTACGAAAAAAAATTGTGACGGCATATTCGCTTCTGAAAAAATGCGCCCGGGGCGTGTGCCCGGGCTTTCTGCGCATCCGGCCGTAACGGACGGCGAAGTCTTTTGTATCTCTAGCCTGAAGATATATGTCTTTAGGCTGAATATATGTATCTTTAGTCTGGAGATGTATATCTCTAGACTGGAGATGCAGGATTTGACGCGGTGCGGAGGCGGAAGCATTGCCGGAAAACCGTCAGAATGTGCTTGCGCGTGCCGGAATGTACGGACCGGGAATGGGGAGCGGAACGAGGAAAACAGTCCGGTGGAATGTCATTCTTCTTCTCCGGAGGATGCAGGTATATGTCACTTTCGTCCGAAGAGTGTGCATAATTCATCCGAAAGGATAAAATGCTGCACAGAATCATATGCTGTAACCTGCGTCGGAGTCTTTTCATTCTTATTTTTGTAAAGAACAATTTTTTGACTTAAAAGGAAAAACCTATGAAACGAATATTGATTTATGTATGCTTGCTGTTTTCGGCCTTTTCGGCCTGGGGACGGAATGACAACCTGGGAAAAGAAACAAAAGAAATTATGAAACGTGTCGCCGACTGGCAGATCGATCATCCGAACAGCGGGGCGGTTAAAGACGAACTGGACTGGACGCGTGCCCCGCTGTATATGGGTATGGTGGACTGGGCTGAAATCGCGGAAAAAGAAGACCGCGACAAAACTTATTATGACTGGCTGCTCCGGATAGGCCGGCGCAATCACTTTCAGATGGGAAAGTGGATGTATCATGCGGATTTTATAGCGGTCGGACAAAGCTTCATCGACCTGTATATTAAATACGGTGACCGGAAGATGGTGGCTCCTGTCATGGCAAGGGCGAATTGGGTTGTGGAGAATCCTGCCCAGACCTCGTTGAAGCTGGATTATAGCCGTATGGAGACGCTTGACAGATGGTCGTGGTGCGACGCTCTGTTTATGGCTCCTCCGGTTTATGCCAAACTTTATTCGCTGACGGGCGACAGAAAGTATCTGGATTTCCTCAACCGTGAATACAAAGCCAGCTATGAGTACCTTTATGATAAGGACGCGCATTTGTTCTATCGTGACGCCCGTTATTTTACCCAGCGTGAGGCTAACGGTGAAAAAGTGTTCTGGGGAAGAGGAAATGCCTGGGTCATTGCCGGGCTGGCCGAAATTCTGAAAGCCTTTTCGCCGAACGAAACGTCACGGAAATTCTATGAAGAACTTTTTGTGGAACTTGCAGAACGTTTGGCCGAACTGCAAAGCCCCGACGGATATTGGCACGCAAGTCTGCTCGACCCGAAGTCGTATCCATCGCCGGAAACAAGCGCCACCGGATTTATCGTGTATGCGCTTGCTTATGGCATCAATGCCGGTCTGCTGGAGCGGGATACGTATCTTCCGGCTGTAGAAAAGGGATGGAAAGCGCTGGTCGGTGCCGTTGAAAGCGACGGCAAGCTGGGCTATGTCCAGCCTATCGGAGCTGATCCGAAAAAAGTGACCCGTGACATGACAGAGTTTTATGGCGTGGGTGCATTTCTGATGGCAGGTTGTGAGTATAAAAAATTGTTTGAATAATTGATATAACCTTTGTTTGATTCAGTCTATGAGAAAGAATGTTTTGTTTCTGAGCTTGATAGCTTTGCTTTTGTGTGCGTTTCAGCATGTTTCTGCCCGCGAAGTGGTTCCTTTTAACGACGGGTGGGAGTTCAAGAAAGGACCTTTTTCGGGGAATGCGCTGCAAACCGTCATGAAATGGGACGGGAAGTGGGAGCAGGTCACGCTTCCCCATACGTGGAACGCGCAGGACATGCAGCGCCAGGTGGCTTCTTTTTATCAGGGAGAGGGGTATTACCGCAAGCGTTTCACCTTCCCGGAGTCGATGAAAGAGAAGCGGGTTTATCTTCGCTTTGAGGGGGTAGGCTCGTGTGCCGAGGTATATATCAATGGTTATCTGGCCGGAACGCATAAGGGAGGCTATTCTGCTTTCGTGTGTGAGCTTGGACCTCAGATCAAGTGGGGAAAGGAAAACGAAATCGTGGTGAAGGCGGACAATACGGCGCGTCCGGATGTGATTCCGGTGAATCATAATTTGTTTGGCGTGTATGGCGGCATTTACCGTCCGGTGTGGCTGGTGACGACCGAACCGTGCGCCATTGCCGTAAACGACTGCGCTTCGTCCGGCGTGTACATTACGCAGAAGAACGTGTCGAAAAAGTCGGCGGAGGTAACCGTGAAGGTGAAGGTGGACAATGCTTCGCTGGCTCCGGTTCCGGTGGAACTTGAGAATGCCGTTTATGATGCCGAAGGAAAACTGGTGAAACGTCACGTGCAGTCGTTCGAGCTTACGCCTCAGGGCATGCAGTGTTATGCTTCTACTTTCAAGATGAACAGGCCGCACCTGTGGAACGGACGAAAGGACCCTTATCTTTATAAGGTGGTGTCGAGGCTTTCCAGCAACGGACGTGTGCTTGACGAAGTGGTTCAGCCTTTGGGACTTCGCAAGTATGAAATCGTGGCAGGAAAAGGCTTCTTCCTCAACGGAGAGAAGTATCCGATGTATGGAGTGACGCGCCATCAGGACTGGTGGGGGCTTGGAAGTGCGTTGACTAACAGGGAGCATGACTTCGATTTGGCTGCCATCATGGATATCGGCGCCACAACGGTACGCTTTGCGCATTATCAGCAGTCGGACTATATCTATTCGCGCTGCGACTCGCTGGGGCTGATTATCTGGGCAGAGATACCTTTCGTGAACCGTGTGACGGGTGAGGAATGGGACAATGCGCACCAGCAGATGCGTGAGCTGATCCGTCAGAGCTTCAACCATCCGTCCATCTATGTGTGGGGCATCCATAATGAGGTGTATCATCCGCATGAATATACTGCCGCTCTCACCCGTTCGATTCACGACTTGTGCAAGACGGAAGATCCGGACCGTTTTACAGCGGCTGTCAACGGATACGGTCACGCCGAGCATCCGGTGAACCAGAATGCCGACATACAGGGGATGAACCGTTATTTCGGATGGTATGAAAAGAGGGTGCAGGACATCCTTCCGTGGGTTGAGGGACTTGAAAAGAAATATCCCTGGCAGCGTTTGATGCTGACGGAATATGGAGCGGATGCCAATATTGCGCATCAGACTGAAGTGTTGGGCGATGCCCTGAACTGGGGCGCATCGTTCTATCCGGAAACTTTTCAGACCAAGACGCACGAATATCAGTGGGGAGTTATTGCGGAGCATCCGTACATTATTGCTTCTTATCTGTGGAATATGTTCGATTTTGCCGTTCCGATGTGGAAAAGAGGGGGGATTAATGCTCGTAATTCAAAAGGATTGATTACCTTTGACCGGAAAACAAAAAAAGATTCATATTTTTGGTACAAGGCGAACTGGAGCAAGGATCCGGTGGTCTATCTGACCCAGCGGCGCAATGTGAACCGTGAGCGGAAAAACACTTCTGTTACAGTCTACTCTAACGTAGGCGTTCCGGAGGTCTATTTGAACGGACAGAAACTGGATGGTGTGCGCCGGGGCTATACGGATGTGCATTATGTGTTCGACAATGTGACTCTGGCCGAAGGAAAGAATACGCTGAAGGCTGTAGTCCGTGCCGGCGGCAAGGAATATGCTGATGAGATTGAGTGGTTCTATAATGGGGAACGGACACGCAAGGCTGATTCTTCCGTGAACGAACATGAACATTCCGGCTGGTAAAAGACTTGAATCATTTTTATTAACCTAAATATAAAAAACATGAGAAAATTTAAAGCTTTAATGTTGGGAATTTGTGCAGTAGCCTTGTGCGCCTGCACTTCACAGCAATCGACTGCTGTGCAGATGAACGAGCGCGGAACTCGCTGGAGTTGGGATAAAGGAACAATTGTTGTGGAAACTCCCGAGCGTCCGGAAGGTCAGAAGAGTGTAATCGGACTGACTGTTCCGAAGATGGAAGTCGTTCGTGTGGGATTTGTCGGTTTGGGTATGCGCGGTCCCGGTGCTGTGGAAAGATTTACTTATATTCCCGGAACTCAGATTGTAGCTCTTTGCGACTATGAAAAGGAACGTGCAGAAAAATGCCAGAAATATTTGGAAAAGGCTTCGTTGCCGAAAGCTGCCATCTATTCGGGAGAAAAAGGATACGAAGAGCTTTGCAAACGCGAGGACATCGACCTTGTGTATATTGCAGCCGACTGGATGCATCACTTCCCGATTGCCAAATGTGCGTTGGAAAATGGAAAGAATGTAGCTATCGAAGTTCCTTCTGCTATGAATCTGGAAGAGTGCTGGACACTGATCAATTTGAGCGAAAAGACTCGCAAGCACTGCTTTATCCTCGAAAACTGCTGCTATGATTGGTTCGAAATGAATACGCTGAACATGGCACAGCATGGAGTGTTCGGTGAAGTGATCCGTGCGCAGGGCGCATACATTCATAATCTCGACCAGTTCTGGGACTATTACTGGAAGAATGGAGAGAATGACAAGCTGGGCTGGCGTCTGGATTATAACATGCGTCATCGTGGCGATGTGTATGCCACTCACGGCCTTGGCCCGGTAGCGCAGGCATTGAACATCCATCGTGGCGACCGCATGAAGACATTGGTGGCTATGGATACCAAGTCGGTTGTGGGCAAGGCACTGGTTGAGGCTCGCACGGATTCTACTTGCAACAATTTCCGCAACGGCGATCATACAACAACCCTTATCCGCACGGAGAATGGAAAGGTTATCGAAATTCAGCACAATGTTATGACACCTCAGCCGTATAACCGCCTGTATCAGCTGACCGGAACGAAAGGCTTTGCAAACAAATATCCGGTTGAGGGATATGCGGTAGAGGCTGACCAGTTGAGCGCATCGGGCGTGCAGCCGAAAGTTGACGACTTGAGTGCGCACAGTTTCTTGCCGGAAGCTGAAATGAAGGCTTTGGTTGAGAAGTATCAGCATCCTATTCTGAAAAGATATGGCGAAATGGCGAAAGAAGTGGGCGGCCATGGCGGTATGGACTTCATTATGGACAGCCGTCTTGTTTACTGCCTGCAGAACGGACTTCCTTTGGATATGGATGTTTATGACCTGGCAGAATGGTGCTGCTTGGCTGAATTGGGCGAGCTTTCGATGGACAACGGTTGTGCTCCGGTTGCTTTCCCCGACTTCACACGCGGCGAATGGAATGTGGTAAAAGGATACAAGCATGCTTTTGCAAGTCCTGAAGATGAAAAGGCAGCCGCAGAAAAGGCGGCAGCATTTACTGCAAAGCTGAAAGAACAGGGAGCTAAAGAATGGGGAACTGAAAAATAAGCTTTAGCTGATTGTATCGGGTTTGCAGACAGCAGACTGTATAAAAGACAAGGATGTGTTCAGATTGTTTGCTGACACATCCTTGTTATTTTTTTGTGCACGTCCTTTGCATACGGGCACAAAAAAAGTCTGTAGGCTGAGCTTACAGACTTTCAATCCTCTCTTGTTCGAGATTATTCAGCAACAACTGCTGAATCAGCTGCTGTAGAGTCAGCTGCAACTGCTGTTGAATCAACAACCGGAGCTGCTTCTTCTACTGTTTCAACTGCTGCAGAGTCAGCTGCAGTTTCAGTGTTAGCTGCCTTGTTTCCGCAAGATGCGAAAGAAACAGCAGCGAAAGCTACGAACAAAAATACCAATTTTTTCATTTTCTTTTGCTTTTAAATCTGTAATACTTATGTTGTTTTCTTAAAACGCTGCAAATATATGGACTTTTTGGATACGTTGTTCATCTGTAGCCAACTTTTTTTCAAAAAAATATGTTGTAAAATATATTTACTTGTGAATCAATGTGTTTTATAACACCTTTTTTGAATGGAAATTGAATATTTTTTCTTTATGGCAGGAATCACAAAATTATATATACCTTTGCACCTTATATAAAAGGAGAAAATATGATTGATACGACTGTTTTTCAAGATAAGAAAGCTGTTTACTATACGTTGGGCTGCAAACTGAACTTTGCGGAAACGTCTTCTATAGGTAAAATATTGAAGGAAGCCGGCGTCCGTACGGCCAGGAGAGGAGAGAGGGCAGACATATGCATAGTCAACACATGTTCTGTTACGGATGTTGCGGACAAGAAGTGCAGGCAGGCTATCCATAAACTGGTGCGCCAGCATCCGGGAGCTTTTGTCGTAGTGACCGGCTGTTATGCCCAGTTGAAGCCGGAACAGATCGCGGATATTGAGGGCGTGGATCTGGTGCTGGGCGCAGAGCAGAAGGGCGATTTGGTGAGTTACCTTGGGAATCTGGAGAAGAAGGCTCACGGAGAGTCCGTTACGACAGCCGTAAAAGATATCCGGAGTTTTTCGCCTTCCTGTTCACGCGGCGACCGCACGCGGTATTTTCTGAAGGTGCAGGATGGTTGCGATTACTTCTGTTCGTATTGCACTATTCCCTTTGCCCGGGGCAGAAGCCGTAACGGAAAGATAGAAGACCTGGTGGCTCAGGCGCGTCAGGTTGTGGCGGAAGGCGGTAAAGAAATCGTGCTCACCGGAGTGAATATCGGCGATTTTGGAAAGTCGACAGGCGAAACGTTCTTCGATCTGGTAAAGGCTCTCGATGAAGTGGACGGGATGGAACGCTATCGCATATCCTCTATCGAGCCTAATTTGCTGACGGATGAGATTATTGACTTTGTTTCCCGTTCCAAGCGTTTCATGCCTCACTTTCATATACCCTTGCAGTCGGGGTGTGACGAAGTGCTGAAACTGATGCGCAGGCGTTATGACACGGCACTGTTCGCATCCAAGATCCATACGGTGAAAAAGCTGATGCCTGACGCTTTTATCGGTGTGGATGTGATTGTGGGGACTCGCGGGGAAACGCCCGAATACTTTGACCGTGCTTATGAATTTATAGAAGGCCTGGATGTAACGCAGTTGCATGTGTTCAGCTATTCGGAGCGTCCGGGTACTCAGGCTCTGAAAATAGACTATGTGGTTTCTCCGGAAGAAAAGCATGAGCGCAGCCAGCGTTTGCTTGCCTTGTCGGAGCAGAAACTGCATGCGTTTTATGCGCGGCATATCGGACGGGAGGCGGAAGTGCTGATGGAAAAAGCCCGGGCCGGAATGCCTATGCACGGATTCACCCGGAACTATATCCGTGTGGAGATGGAGCATAACGACGCTCTTGACAACCATTTGCTGAAAGTGCGTCTGGGCGATTTCAATGAAGACGGTACGGCGTTGAAAGGGATGATGTTATGAAAAAGGTTTCAGTTGTCATATTGAACTGGAATGGCGCTGAGATGCTCCGCCGTTTTCTGCCTTCGGTGGTGGAATTTTCTTCGGGAGCGGATGTGGAGGTCTGTGTGGCGGACAATGCTTCGGCTGACTCTTCGCGGGAAGTGGTTGAAAAAGAATTTCCTTCTGTCCGCCTGATTGCCTTGGACCGTAATTACGGTTTTGCCGACGGCTATAATAAGGCGCTGGAATGTGTTGAGGCCCGATATGTCGTCTTGCTGAACAGCGATGTGGAAGTTACTCCGGGGTGGCTTGACACGCTGGCTGATTTTATGGACAGGCATCCCGATGTGGCGGCCTGCCAGCCCAAACTGCTGGGGTATAATGACAGGACGAGGTTTGAATATGCCGGTGCCGCCGGCGGATTTATGGATCGCTACGGCTATCCTTTTTGCCGGGGACGTATATTTGAACATGTGGAGGCCGACGCCGGACAGTATGACACTCCGCTTCCGGTGTTCTGGGCTTCGGGAGCGGCATTGATGATCAGGCTGGACGCTTATCGGGAAGCGGGCGGACTTGACGGCCGTTTTTTTGCTCATATGGAGGAAATTGATTTGTGCTGGCGCTTGCGGAGCAGGGGATATCTGCTTTTTTGTGTGCCTGCTTCGGTGGTGTATCATGTGGGAGGCGCCACTTTGAAGAAGGAGAGTCCCCGCAAGACCTACCTCAATTTCAGGAACAATCTGCTGATGCTGTATAAGAATCTTCCTGAGCCGGAGCTGCGCCATGTGATGGCTGTCCGTAAAATACTTGACTATGTGGCGGCTTTGGCCTTTTTGCTGAAAGGAGAAACCTCCGGCTTCAAGGCTGTATTGAAGGCCCGGCGCGATTTCAGGCGGATGCTTCCTTCGTTCGTTGCCGACCGGAAAGAGAATATAGCCCGGAGCGTTACGGAAGATATACCGGAACGTTTCCGCTTCAGTATTTTGTGGCAGAGCAAGATAAAGGGCAAAAAGACGTTCGGACGGCTCACCGGCTGATATTCCGTGCGGAAGATACAGAAAGGGAGGATGACCTTGCGGGCACCCTCCCTTTCTGTATCAGTGAAAGTCGTTTCTCAGAAAGCCATCCGGTAGGCTTTGGTTGCTCCGGCATGAATGCCGGTATTTGCAAAGTCGGCAGTTACCGACTGCTCTTTCTTTCCGTTCTTTATTGTAACCTTGATGGCGGTCTGGGTTTGTCCCGGGTCAGCGATATGCAAGGTTGCCGCTTTTGAAGTGAGATCCTTCACCATCAGGACGCACGGCTTGTCGGCGGTTACGCTCAAGTCTTTGTGCTTCATTGTTCCGGCTTCGAAGAACGTTACCATCCATACGCCGTCTTCAGTGTTGCGGACAGCCTGGATCTTGTCTGTGTTCGACAGGATTTCAATCGGATTGTTCTTGTAGTATGCCTCCATTTCCTTTTCCGACTTCTTGTTCGGAACCACGATGTAGGCATAGCTTGCGTTCTTGGGGGCTACACCGTGATCGATTCCCACCGTGAACACATGGTGCGATTCTTCCTTCTTGCTCTTGCTGGTATTGATGTCGCTCCATTTTCCTTTCTGTTCTTGAGAAGTGAAGAACACCTTCTCTTCTTGCGGGAAGAGGTAGCCGATATTGTCGTTTATGATCCAGTTGGGGTGTTCAAGCGTCTTTGCGTTCATGTTGAATGCTCCGAGGAAGCACTGGTTTATGGTTGTGTGTACCGGTACGTTTGTCGTTGAACTGATTCCGGCTCCAAGGCAAACCACTTCATCGCCGAAGAAGTACCAGCTTTTCTTTGCGCTGAGGTTGACTTCTTCTTTCGTGTCGGTGTATGAAAATGCAGTCGCTCCCATGATGCTGTCGGAAACGCCTCCGGCAAAAGTGGATGTTCCGTTCATGCCCCATGCCTTGTCGTCCATCGGAATCTTTTCTACCTGAGGTGCAGTGGTGCCCGGGATGTGCCGCCAGTCCCATACGGGGAAGATGTTGTAGTATTCATCTCCCGTCTGTGTGATGCAGGTGCATCCGTATGAAAGGAAATAAGTCTTCAGGTTTTCCTTGTTGCCGTATTCGCACTTCTTTGTGCGGGTCGATGCCAGCCGGACATCCATTGCGTAAGAAGGGCTTGTATAGAGCGAATAGTCGCCTATATAATAATGTATATGTCCGTTTCTTGTCTTGTAGTCGGCCGGTTTCTTGCGGTTCAGCCGGGCCACGATGTTCTTGAACTCTTCGGCGTGTTCCGGGTCGATGTCAATCATCCGTTTGGCATATATGGCCGTGTTCTGTTTCTTGGTTGCGTTCGGGCGGCTCATGCTTCGTCCGATGATATCCCACATCATGTTCTGTCCGCGCACGGAGCGGTAGTAGGTTTCGCGCATGAATTTGCTGAGCAGTTCCACTTTGTCCTTGCTCAGTTCGTAGCTTGTTCCCAGGGCATACGATGCAACCTGAGTCACTCCCTTCAGGATTTCATCGCCGTATCCTCCGATATAGAGCTGCGTTCCGTGCTGGAAGTAGCTGTTGTCGTACTGGAAGCCTTCGCCTGTGGTGTATTCCACGGGGCTGAACACATTGTCGATTGCACGCTTCAGGTCGTCGGCGTTTTCTGTCAGGCAGGCGCGGTAGATCCAGTGCAGGGCGATGTCCGTGCGGTTGGCTCCCGTCCATTTCTCCGGTTCGCCTCCGTCTTTGAGGATGCGTTCGAGCGTTTTTGCTTCAATGTCTTCCGGCACCTGTTTCTTTCCGCTGCGCATCTGGATCAGCAGTACACCTATTTTCTGCGGTTCCGAAATCTGGTTGTGCCACCAGTTGTCGCTTTCCGGATCTTGCGCATACCAGTATTCGAGCCCTTTGACAATCTTGTCGTATACGGCTTCGTCCTGATAATGCTTGTTGTCGGGATTCGTGTAGGCGTATGCGAAATTTTGCAGGCGTTCGATGTGTTTGATGGGATCCCAGTTGGTCATGGCCGTATTGGTGTAGTCCACATCTGCAAACGAGCCGTCATCTTTAAACTTCGCGAGGTCGCTGTCGATCGACGGGTTCTTTTTTACGCTGTTGCGTATTTTCTGCATAAATACTTCAAAATCGTTTTGGGCCGCATTGGATGCGTGCGCATAAGGCGCGCCCATGGTCAGGCCGCATGAAGCGATTGCTGTCAGTACAAGTGTTCTCAAACGGGCGTTCATAAATCTTTTGGTTAAGTTACGGGTGTAAAGATAATTATTTTCTGATTTAATCGCAAGTGTCCGGACGATTTTAAAAAGATTTGCATGAAAACTTAAGAGCGTGTTTAAGAGCCCGTTTGAATTTTGCTCTGCCTCAGTTTGAGAATTGTTTTCGGGATGTTTTCTCCGCCTTTTTCCGTCGGGCGGGCTGCTGCCTTCCGCCTGGAAGCGGAGAGATGTTCTTGCAAACCGCTCTCAGATGCGGATGGGGCAGGGGCGGAAAATCCTTTCGTGCGGGCCGGCAAGGCAGGCATGGGCTGTATGGTTCTGTATTTCACGATGTGGAATGTATAAACTACATTGTGGAACATACAAACCACGTTGTGGAATGAAGAAATCGCAATGTGGAACGGAGTTTCCGGCGTGTATCCGGCGCCTGCCTTTCCGCGCAAGTCCATTCCTTGTGCGGTGCGGGGCGGGCAAGGATACGGAACCGGCTCTGCAAAAAGGGAAGCAAGACTGTCAGTTGTGGGGGGGGGACTTGTCAGTATATGGTGCCATATTGTCAGATTTGTCTGTGTGGCACACTTTTGGCAGTGTGCTTAGCGTCCTTCCGGGGACGTGGAAAACAAAAATACAAACAATTTAAATATAAAGACTATGAACATTAAACCATTGGCAGACAGAGTGCTGATTCTTCCGGCTCCGGCCGAAGAAAAGACAGTTGGCGGTATCATTATTCCTGATACAGCGAAAGAAAAACCGTTGCAGGGCGAAGTTGTAGCGGTAGGTCACGGAACAAAAGACGAGGAAATGGTCTTGAAGGTAGGTGACAAGGTATTGTACGGCAAATATTCGGGCACTGAAATCGAATATGAAGGCGTCAAATACTTGATGATGCGCCAGAGCGACGTGCTTGCAGTGCTTGGTTAATTTTAATGGATAAAGAACTTAAAAATCAGAAGAATTATGGCAAAAGAAATACTTTTCAATATCGATGCGCGTGACCAGTTGAAAAAAGGTGTTGACGAACTGGCTAACGCTGTGAAAGTAACACTGGGTCCGAAAGGACGTAACGTGATCATCGAAAAGAAATTCGGCGCTCCGCACATCACGAAGGACGGTGTGACGGTGGCAAAGGAAATTGAACTGGCTGATGCTTTCCAAAATACAGGAGCGCAGCTTGTCAAGTCGGTCGCTTCGAAGACGGGTGACGATGCAGGTGACGGTACTACCACTGCAACCGTACTGGCTCAGTCGATCGTAGGTGTAGGCTTGAAGAACGTTACGGCAGGAGCGAATCCGATGGACTTGAAGCGCGGTATCGACAAGGCCGTGGCAAAGGTCGTTGAATCAATCAAGGCTCAGGCTGAAACCGTGGGCGACAACTATGACAAGATCGAGCAGGTTGCAACCGTTTCTGCAAATAACGATCCGCAGATCGGAAAGCTGATCGCAGATGCAATGCGCAAGGTTTCCAAAGACGGTGTAATCACCATCGAAGAAGCCAAGGGTACTGACACTACAATCGGTGTCGTTGAAGGTATGCAGTTCGACCGCGGTTACTTGTCGGCATATTTCGTGACAGACGCTGAAAAGATGGAATGCGTGATGGAACATCCGTATATCCTGATTTACGACAAGAAGATCAGCAACCTGAAAGATTTCTTGCCTATTCTGGAACCGGCTGTACAGAGCGGGCGTCCGTTGCTGGTAATTGCAGAAGATGTTGACAGCGAAGCCTTGACTACCTTGGTTGTAAACCGTCTGCGCAGCCAGTTGAAGATCTGTGCCGTGAAAGCTCCGGGATTCGGCGACCGCCGCAAGGCTATGCTGGAAGATATTGCAATCTTGACGGGCGGCGTGGTTATCAGCGAAGAAAAGGGCTTGAAACTGGAGCAGGCTACGCTTGAGATGCTGGGTTCTTGCGACAAGGTTACGATTACGAAAGAAAACACGACGATCGTGAACGGTGCAGGAAGCAAGGAAAACATCCACGAACGTATCAACCAGATCAAGGCTGAAATCAAGAATACGACTTCAAGCTACGACAAGGAAAAACTTCAGGAACGTCTGGCAAAACTTTCAGGCGGTGTGGCTGTTCTGTATGTAGGCGCTGCTTCTGAAGTGGAAATGAAAGAAAAGAAAGACCGTGTAGACGATGCGTTGTGCGCAACCCGCGCCGCAATCGAAGAAGGTATCGTTCCGGGCGGCGGTGTAGCCTACATCCGTGCAATCGATGCGCTGGAAGGCCTGAAGGGTGACAATGCAGACGAAACTACGGGTATCGAAATCATCAAGCGTGCCATCGAAGAGCCGCTGCGTCAGATCGTTGCCAACGCAGGCAAGGAAGGTGCAGTAGTTGTTCAGAAGGTTCGTGAAGGCGAAGGCGACTTCGGTTACAATGCACGTACAGACGTTTACGAACACCTGCATGCTGCCGGTGTGGTTGACCCTGCCAAGGTTACACGTGTGGCTCTTGAGAATGCCGCATCAATCGCAGGCATGTTCCTGACCACCGAATGTGTAATCGTTGAAAAGAAGGAAGAAAAGCCTGAAATGCCGGCTGCCGGCATGGGCGGTATGGGCGGAATGATGTAATCTTCTTTCCCCGATATATAAGGAATCCCGGCTGGAACTAGTCCAGTCGGGATTTTCTTTGTTAAATATTTATAGAAGAGAGAATTAATAATTGGGATTCTGTATGAGTCCCGTGTTTTCGTTCAGTGCGTCTTGCGGGACAGGCAGCAGCAAGTGTTTGCTTATGTCGAATCCGAAGTCTAGCGGATAGCTTACGCTGATGTCCATGGATGTCAGCAGACGATAGTAGGGATAGGTTTCTCCTGTCCCTTTGAGAAGGTTAAGATAGATGCTTGTGTCAATGTCTTCTATGCTGGAGATAGGCGGCTCTGCAATGACATTCAGCAGTTCAAGCGCTTTGGGAACATTTCCATTCTTATAGTGGGCGATAGCGGCTATGATATAGACTTCCTGAAGCAGCAGCGGGTCTACACTGCTTCCGAAAGCGTCGGTATATCCTTTCCAGATGACTTCGTTTTCGCCGAGGGCGTAGTTGCCGTTTGCCAGAATCATTTCGGAATAGGTGACGGCTCCTGCATATTGTTCATTATAGAACAGGACCTTTGCGCTCAGAAGGCTTGCTGCATCGCGCATGGCTCCAGGCAAGAGGTCAACTAAGGTTTCACAAGACAAAATGAGATCGTCGGCTGTGCAGACATTCTCTCCGTCAACGTACTTGCCGTAATATCCGTAAAGCTGTGCCTGTATGAGAGCCTTTTCCACTTTGATGGTGTCGGAAAGATTTCTGCCTTCTTCTGATTCTGCCAATTGCGCCAGATACTTTTCTCCTTCCGCCAGGGTCTGATATGCCGTATTCCAGTATTCGTCGGAGAGTGTCGCAATGTCATTGTAGGTGAATCCTCCGTATCCGGTTGTCAGTTTCGCTTCTACTTCCCAGTTTTTGGAAAGATAGTTGTTCATGGTGTTCCGCCACAAGTAGCTGATGTCGCTTACGTTGACAGAATCCTGAGGGACTGTCGGTTCGGCCTGCGACTCTATTATTTCCGGCACTACATAGATGTAGCTGTTTCCTGCCGGAATCGCTTCCCCTTCGATTTCCACTCCGTTTACCGACACGGCATTTCCTTCGCGCGTGATGTACAGGTTCTCTTCATTGATGCTCTTCAGTACGGTTCCGTCCGTGAGCTGGTCTTTCGTGTAGCTTCCTTTGGCTATGTGCCGTTTCAGTGCCGTTGAGTCCATGGCGAGCGCACGGCTTCTGTTCCATGCTGCGGTTTCGTTCTTTACGGCGAAAACGGTCAGTTTTTCCTCCTGAAGGTCTGACACGTCGGCTGTTTTGAGCAGTTCGGCAAACTGGCTCAGTTCCGGCTTTTCTTCAAGCACGTTGATGACTTGCTCCACGGCTTGCTCTCCTTTCGACGGAGGAGGAGTGGGGGTGTTCTCGTCTTCGCTGCACGCATAAGCTGTAAACGCCAGTGTGCAGGCTAATGCATATTGGAAAAATTTCTTCATGGTTTGAGTGTTATTGGTTTATTTGATTTTCTTGCATTCGTTCAAGAAATCGGCCGTTGTCTTTTCATACTTCTGCAGGTCGCTTTCCGACAGTGTCTTTTTCCATTCGGAAAGCGTTGTTCCGTGTTTTTCGCATACTTTGTCAATCGACTCGCTGGTTTCTTTCATGACCATCATGGCTTTTTGCGGATTGGCATCCTTTTTTACTTCCGAAATGCCGTTCTCAATCAGTTCCAGCACCTCTTCGAGTATGCCGTTTTCTGCGGGAGAAACAGATTCGGCTGTTTCTGGTGTGCCGGAAGACTCAGCCTTTTTGTCATTGCTTGCGCAGGCTGTTCCCAAGACGATACATGCGGAAAGCGCGACCGCTTTCCATAGACTGCTCGTTTTCATAGCGGTAAAATTTTAATGAAACAATAAATGGTTTATCTCTTTGCCTTTTCTTGTCTTATTCCAGCGGGATGCTGAGGAATCCTTTAGCCAGGGCCTTGATGACCAGATCGGTTGCATTCCGTGCGCCGAATTTCAGCATCAGATTTTTGCGATGCCATTCTACGGTGTTTTCGGATATGAACAGATGTTCTGAAATTTCGTGTGTGTTCATGCCTTTGGCTATGCTTTTCAGTATGTCCAGCTCGCGTGTCGTGGGAGGCTGGTTGATCATATTGGCCGTGTTTGCCTGTTTTTCCTTATACAGTTTCTTGAAGTGCGGGCAATAGTAACTGGTTCCGTCGTTTATTACTTGCTGCACGGCTTCCTGGATATGTTCGGATGCAGATGACTTGAATACGACTCCGCTGATTGACGGATGCTTCAGTCTGTTCACAATCCAGACCTCTTCGTGCATGGTGCATACAATGATTCTTGTATCAGGCTTTTCCTTCTTTATGGCGTCTATCAGGGCAAAGCCGTCGATGTCCGGCAAGTCCAGATCTACGATGCACGCCTGAAACTCCTTGTCTTTCAGCAAAGCCAGCATTTCAGTTCCATTATGCGCTTCAAGAATTTCTGTAACGTCAGGCAGATCCTTCAAAAGGCTTCTGAGTCCTTCCAGAATCAGCGAATGGTCGTCTATGATGGCTATGCTATATGTCATTCTCCTATAATATCCTAATTTTTTACAAAAATAGCCATAGTGGATGAAATAATTCCCACGGCTTCCCGTGGTTTTTATCGGAATATAGGAATCGTCACTTCCACGCTGCTTCCCGCTTCAGAAGTTTGTATGTGCAGTTTGGCTTTCAGGTCTTTGGCCCTTTCCTTGATGGAGCGCAGTCCGGTGGCTTTCCTTCCTTCCGAGATGCCTTTTCCGTTGTCTGTTACGTTCAGCACCAGATCGGGCAGTTCCCATTTGAGTGAAACTTCTATCACCGAGGCCGAAGCGTGTTTCAGTGCATTGCCCGTCGCTTCCTGGATAATGCGGTAGATGTTCAGTGCCATTTCGTCGGGAAGCACCGACCAGTCGGCGTCTTCCGGCAGCGTGATGAGGCTGATTCTGCATCGGCCGGCAGACAAGTCATTCAGATAACTTCTCAGAATCTGATCGATGGTTGCTGCCTGGAAAGTGGGAGGCAGCAGGGCGTGCGATACTTTCCGGATATTTTCACGGGTGTGCTTCAGGTTTTCTGTCCATTCGTTTTTGGTATTTTCGGATTCTGACTGTATTTTCATTTCCAGCGCAAGCAGGTCGTTGCAGATGCCGTCGTGCAGTTCTTTGGCAAGCCGGGAACGTTCTTCTTCCAGTTGCTCCAGGTAATCGTGTGTCATTTGCAGTTCGGTGCTCCGCTGCAATTGTTCAAACTGTTTTTCCTGCTCCTTTGCTTTCCGCTTTTGCCGCTCCAGTTTCAGTTTCTGTCTTTGCAGCAGATAAATGCCGGCTGAAACAGCGATGGTAAGAATGAATGCAAGCCCGATAATCCAGCCTTGCATGACGTGCCTTTCCTGCGTTCTTTTCTCGTTCAGCTGTTGCAGTTCCAGTTCCTTTTTCTGGCTTTCGTATTTTTCGGACAGTTCTTCCAGCTGCCGGCTTTTTTCGTCAACGAAAAGCGAATCGCTCAGCTCTTTGGCTTTGAGCAGCGTGCCGTATGCCATTTTGTAGTTGCCGGTTTCCTTGTAGGTGAGGTGGAGGTTGTTGTAAATGTCATAAAGCAGGAAAGGATAATCTCCGATGTTCGGCAGATGCAGTATGTTTCCGGCTGTTTCTATGGCTCCCGCATAATCCTTTTGTGCCTGTCGGATGATGAACTGGATCTGGTAAAAGACGACCAGTGTCATGGTTGATTGCACCTTTTGAGTGAGCTTCTGCGTTTCGTCCATGTATGTGTTTATTTCGTCGGATGAGGCTCCGCTGCGGAATAGTGCCAGCAGGTAGTAGGAACGCGAACTTAGTTCCGCATCGGTTTGTCCCGAATCGTGGGCGATGGCGGCCGCTTTGGTAAGATAAGTTTTTGCCAGACTGAATTTTTCCTGTTTGATGAATATGGAGGAGCATACCGCGAATATCTGCGAGCGGAAGTCCTTGTCTTCGCATTTTTCTGCCAGTTTCACTGCTTCTTCGGCATATTTTCCGGCCCTTTCTGCGTTTTTCATGTCCAGATGCAGGGTCGCAAGGTTATTGTACAGAGTGGTCAGCGCCTCCAGATTCTCTTGTGAGTCTTGGGGCAACTGCCGTGCATGTTTCAGTGCGGTGTCGTATGCCTTTACTGCCTCTTCAATTCTGCCGGACGATCTCAGGTAGACGCCTTGTGATGTGTAGCTGCTTGTGATTGCCGCTTCATCGCCTGTCTGTTCGGCCAGCCGGATTATCTTTTCGCTGATAGCCAGTGCAGCATCAATCTGCCCAAGCGAGTAGAGTGAGTCGGCAGCGAAAGTAAGCTGTTCAAGTTCCTGGGTTGTTTTCGCTTGTGCGCTTATAAATGCAGACAGAGCTGCCAGCAGCAGAACACGGATTTTGTTTTTCATAGGCCAGAATAGTGATGATTAAAAATACAAAATTAGAAATATTTTCCTTTTCTCCAACGGCTATGCTGTTTTTCAGATAAGTTTTCTTAAAAGACGGCTGGATGTCCCGTTTTTTTGTTTATCTTTAAAATGCATGTAACACTACAAAGAAATTGATTATGACAAAAGAAGAATTGATGCGTAAGGCCATTGAACTTTCTGTAAAGAATGTGGCGGAGGGAGGAGGACCGTTTGGAGCGGTAATCGCCCGTGACGGAGAAATTGTGGCGGTGGGTACCAATCGCGTGACGTCTGACCATGATCCCACAGCTCATGCTGAGGTCAGTGCGATCCGTGCGGCAGCCCGGAAACTGAATACATTTGATTTGAGCGGTTGTGAAATATATACATCTTGTGAGCCTTGCCCGATGTGTTTGGGGGCTATTTATTGGGCGCATATCGACCGTATGTATTACGGCAACAGCAAGCGTGATGCTGCGGCCATCGGTTTTGATGATGCCTTCATTTATGAGGAGCTGGAGCTGAAGCCGGAAGACCGCAGGCTGAAGTCGGAAGTGTTGCTTCCGGAAGAGGCGCTCAAGGCTTTCCGGGACTGGGAAGGAAAAGCAGACAAAGTGGAGTATTGATTGCGTCTGGAAACTTATGGGACGCTTGCATCAGGGCATTTCCTGATTTTGTCAGTCCGATATCGCAGTTCTTTCCTGTAAGAACGGCAGGGTCGGGCTGACAAGTCTGATGGGTTTGCCAATCGGCAAGGCTTTAAAAAGCCAGTGTTTCCGCAAATTCCCTTTCGAAATTTGGGGTGAATACTTTTTTCCCTATGGAGCTGCGGATGTCTTCTATGGGCCAGAAGCGTCCTCCGTCCAGTTCTTGGCTGGGAGCGATTGCCCCGTCATAGATTGTCTTGTATGAGAATACCAGTTCTTTTTCCTTGTCTGATTCAAAGACATAATGCTTCAGCGGCTGGGGAGTGAAGTTCTCTATGCCAAGTTCTTCCCGTGCTTCGCGCTTCAGTGCCATTTCCACGCTTTCTCCCAGGTCGACATGTCCTCCTACAGACGTATCCCATTTCCCGGGCTGTATGTCTTTCCATAGCGGCCGTTTCTGGAGGAACAATTCTCCTTTGGAGTTGAATACATGCAAATGTACGACGGGGTGCAGCAGTTTGCTTCCGTTATGGCATTCTCCGCGTGTCGCCGCCCCTGTGATGTTCCCGTTCTCGTCAACAATGGGAAACATTTCTTCGCTATTGTCTTTCATGCTGTTTTTCATTCTATTTTCATGCAAAGTTATGAAAATAAACCGAAACATCAAGCGCATTCAGTTGTCGTAAAAGTCTTTAAGCATCTCTTTCAGTTTCTTCTTTGCGCAGAAAATGCGGTTTTTCACCAGGCTTACCGGTATGTTGAACTCCTGGGCTATTTCGTGGTATTTGAATCCTGCCAGCCGCATGGTCAGAATTGAACTGAACCCTTCGGGCAGTTTGCTGATGATTTTATGTATTTCTTCCAGGTCATATTCGTTGCAGATGAGCAGCCCTTCCTCTTTGTTTACTTCCATGAAGATTTTGTCGTCTGAAAGCGAATTCCTTTGCGTGTGCTGCTTGTCTTGGCAGATGTTCAGGTATGTATTGTGCATGATTGTATACATCCAGCCTTTGAAGTTGCTGTTTTCGTTGTATTTGTTTTTGTTTACAAGAGCTTTTAAAAATGTTTCTTGCAGCAAATCTTCAGCTTCTTCTTTTTCGCTGAACAATTTGCATGCATAGCCGAACAACTTGTCGTGTAATGCGAGCAATTCCTGTTCAAATTCGAATTCTTCCATGTTGCGTTTCCTGCGATATAGTCTGGTGATGAAGGCTTCCGGAATGCAGATGCCTGCCGGCTGGTCTGACCGCATCCGGTTTCTTTTGAATGAGTTTCAGTTTGTGGAAAATCCTGTCCGGCCTGTTCTGTGCATCGGTGTTTTGATTTCCCGCATTCTTTCCTGTGGTTCGTTGGTGTGTTTCCATAACATTTCTTTTTCTTGAAACAGTTTCAAGCCGTCCATAACGTTTGTCATCGCGTTGTTTTTATGTTGTGTCGTATGCCAGCTTTTCCCCTTCGGCTGTTGATAAATAAGTTAAGCGTGGGGAACTTTAGTATTGCCCGTTCAGAAGTATCCCCATACTCGATAACCATGCAATACATAAAGCCCCACGCCCATATTAATCGGTCATTGACGCAAAAGAAAGCAATCGCATCAATGGCATACTATGATATGGCCCGCAGAGCATTTTGTATTATCCAGCGTTATCGTTGAAATTGGGGATTTCCTGAACCTTGGATAATGTCTAAAACGCTTCTTCTGTTCTTTTACAGAACATATTGCAAATATAAAATAAAATTTAAAAGAGTGAAAACAATGGAGTGATTATTTTAGAAATAAGTCAGGCTCTTTCATTTAAAGAGTAAATAAGCCCTGGTTTTGACTGGGGAATCATTGTTCTTTGCGCATAGCGGTGCTTCGCTATCTCTGTGCTTTGTATGTTGACTGTACATGTGATGAATGATTTTCATGTTTTTTATGCTAAAATTCAACAATGTGTGCAACTTTTCAAACGAGCGTGTTGTAATATATTTTCTACCAACGGATAACAGATCGTTTATGGGAAAGAAAATATTACTGTTAAGCATATTGAGTATGTTGCCGCTATTGTCATTTTTTGGATGCACGACCGACTCTCGTGGCAGGGAGGACGGTATGGGGCTTTACACCCTGCCGGGCGAGGACAGCCCACATGAAGGCACATAGCTTTCATGGCCTCACCACCATACGTACGGGAAAAAATACAGGGACGAGATAGAACCCGTTTGGGTGGCCATGACGGATGCTCTCACGGAAGGCGAGCGGGTACACTCATGGCCTGCGAGAGTTCCGTCGTCAGTCCCAACCGCAATCCGGAAATAAGTCGTGACGAGATGGAAGAACGTTTGCGCTACTACCTCGGCATCACCAATTTCGTCTGGCTTGAGGGCGCGCTTAATGAAGACATCACCGATGCGCACATCGACGGGATGGCCCGTTTCCTCGACTCTCACACCATCCTTGCCGTGGCACGCGATGATTTTGGCGACTTGTATGAGAGTATCTCTATGGCTGACTATGACAAAATCGTGAGTGCGCGCAATGCCGCAGGCGAACCGTACAAGATCGTCGAATTTCCCCTGACCAAAAAGAAGATGAAGGGGCTGGGTTACAAAGGCTCTTATCTGAACTTCTATGTCGGGAATAAGGTCATACTCATGCCGGTCTACAACGATGTGAACGACAGCGTGGCGGCAGAGCTGCTGGCCAGGTTATATCCCGGACGCAGGGTTGTGAAGATAGATGTGACGAAGCTCTATAAATATGGTGGAATGCTGCATTGTGTCACGCAGCAGCAACCGCAGTCGCCACGTTGATGTAACGTGCGTGATTCGAGTGTAAGTGGTGAACAGTGCGTGGATTCTCTGTGGACTGTTCATAGGCTTGCTTTTCTCATTGTAAGCATCTTTAACACATTTCTTTTTTCATATTCTTTCAAATTCGTCCTGTCTTCTTACATTTTTTCAGATAGATTTCCTAATTTTGGCTTCTGTAATAATTTATCAGTAGTCCATAGTTATTTTATGACAGGCAACTTGTAATGATGATGAAAAAGACCTTTTTCTTTTACCTTTTATTATGTTCGTTATGCGGAACGGTAGCTCAAGCCAACATTTATTTCAAGCACTTGGGCAAGTCAGATGGATTGTCGCAGATATCTGTCATGTCTATTTCTCAGGATGAACTGGGGAGGATGTGGTTCGGCACCTTTGAGGGGCTTAACTGCTGGGACGGCACTACCATGACCGTTTATAACCCTTCGGAAGAGCCTGACGGCGTTTTTACAGGAGGCGGCGTTTTTGATTTGGTATGCGACAAACGGGGAAGCGTATTCTTTATCTCCAGCAACAGACTGGTTCGCTATGATTTGCAGAATGAACGCTTTATCAAGGAACTTTCTCATGCCAGCTGCATCCATTCCGGCAAAAATGAAGTGTGGGCGGCCAGCCGTGACAGTTTGTTCCGTTGGGACATCAGTCGCAAGAAGTTTCTTTTTTCTTATCGGATGCCTCAGGGGCAGAGCATCACCTGCATTGAGACAGATGCAAGCAACCGGCTTTGGATAGGGACACAGACAGGACTGTTTTGTTCCAGTAATCTTCAGAAGATCTCCCCAGTGTGTGTCATTCCTCATGCCAATATTTGTTCGCTTTATGGGGATAATCGGAACAGAATGTGGGCGGCTGCTTTTCGCAAGGGAATGTATGTAGTGGAAAATGCTGCTGACAACCAGAGTTTTACAGTCCGGAGCGATATCAAACTGTCGAGCGATGACGTGCGTTGTTTCGTAGAAGATGAAGAGGGTTGCATATGGGCGGGAACGTTCGACGGATTGAATAAGATTGATTTGCAGGGGAATGTCGCCAGATATGCCAAGGATACCAAACCCGGCAGCCTGACCCATTCTTCAATCTTTTCACTGTATAAAGACCGGCAAGGCACTATTTGGATAGGCACTTATTATGGAGGAGTGAATTATTTCAATCCGCAAACGGATATATTCAGACACTATGCTTCCGACAAGCGTCGGAATGATTGTCTTAGCTTCGCTTATGTGGGCAATATGGTAGAAGACAAGCGGGGAGATCTGTGGATTTGTACGGAGGGAGGCGGTCTGAACCGTCTTGACCGCAAGAGCGGACTGTTTTCTTATTATTTGGACGGGCACATCCCTGCCGGTGAAGTGTTTTCCAACTTGAAATGCATCGAGTACGACAAGAATCAGGATTGCCTGTATATCGGCACCCATAAGCAAGGTTATCTTCGTTTTGACATTCCGGCAAATAAAGTGACTCACTATCCTGAACTGCACAATCAGTCCATTAATGAAATAATGCTGAAAGGAGATACGCTTTTTCTGCTTTCTCCTGACAAGGGATTATATATCAGTTTGAAAGACGGAAAAGGGCTGCAGCGGCTTTTCCGGTCGGAGCGCGATACACATTGGGGAGGCATCACGATGCTGGTTGATTCGCGTAATGACCTTTGGGTTTCCCAGTTCTCCAGAGTCTTGCGCATTAATCTGGATCATCCGGAGCGGAAAGCAATTTATAATTATGGCGAGAACGGGCTGGGAATGTTCCAGGTCACTAAGATGGCGGAAGGAAATGACGGGGCTGTTTATCTGGCTACGTATGGCTCCGGATTATATCGCTTCAACGAGGCTGGCGGATGTTTTGACCGGTGTCCCATCGGTTCCATACGCTATTGCTACAACTTGCTGAACACGCCTAAAGGATACCTGGTCTTGTCGAATGAACAAGGGCTGCTGCTTTATCATCCGCAGACCGGCGAAAAACGCTTTATTGATATGGAACGGCAGCTTCACTTGTCTGCTCTCAACGAGGGATGCGGCATTTTGCGGTGTCGTGACGGTGAAATGTTTGTGGGCGGGGCAGATGGCATGTCTTCTTTCTCGCTCCTCAAGTTTCAGCGTTCGCAGCCGGATTACAGGCTTTATTTTTCATCTTTGGCTGTCAACGAGCAGCAGGTTTCTGTCCATACGTCCGACGGTATTCTGCCTGTGGCCTTTCCTTTTGTAAAAGAAATCAGGCTTGCATACAATAAGAACAACATATTGATCACCTTTGCTTCTGATAACTATGTCAGCAAGCACCTTTACGAATATCGGCTGGGCGAAGAGCAGTGGAATGCAGCTGTTGATAACAGGATCAAATACACCAATCTGCCGCCGGGGAATCATGAACTGCAGGTGAGGGAAAGAGCCGAGGGCACTCCCGGCAAAACCTTGCTTCCTATCACACTGAATATTATTGTAGAGCGTGCCTGGTGGACCACATGGTGGGCATGGAGCATTTATGTTCTTCTGGTATCGGCCGTCGTGTGGCTTATACTCCGCAACTGGCAGACTAAACTGCGGCTGCGTGCTTCGCTGGTTCAGGAAAAGATGGAGAAAGAGAAGAACAAAGAGCTGATCGAATCGAAGTTGCAGTTTTTTGCCAATATATCGCATGAATTCCGCACGCCGCTGACTCTCATGATTTCTCAGATAGAGGCTCTGCTGCAAACTCCTGCCTTGTCACCTTATATACGGACCCGTCTGCAGAAGATTTATAAGAGCACATACCAGTTCCGCGAACTGATATCCGAATTGCTGGACTTCCGCAAGATGGAGCGTGGCAAGCAGACGCTGCATTTGCATACATCGGACATGGTGCCTTTCCTGAAACAGATTCACGAAGAATTTGTGAGTCAGGCGCGGTTGCAGGAAATTGAGTTTGTGCTTGCCGTTCCGGAAGGCAGCCTGTTGTGTCAGTGTGATGACCGCCAATTGCGGAAAGTGTTTACTAACCTCTTGTCAAACGCATTCAAGCATACTCCGAAAGGAGGAAAGGTTGAACTGGTTCTCGAAGAACTGGCGGATGCT
Organism: Bacteroides gallinaceum; assembly: GCF_030373775.1. Classification (NCBI taxonomy): domain Bacteria; kingdom Pseudomonadati; phylum Bacteroidota; class Bacteroidia; order Bacteroidales; family Bacteroidaceae; genus Bacteroides; species Bacteroides gallinaceum. The sequence goes on from NZ_JAUDEN010000003.1 coordinate 222,385, forward strand.
GTAAAGGTGAAAGTGATAGATAATGGCGAAGGCATTCCTCAAGAAGCTCTTCCTTATATATTCGACCGCTTTTATCAGGTGGATTCGTTGTCGTCCGCACCGGCAGGAAGCGGCATTGGACTGGCATTGGCTAAAGGCATTATTGATCTGCACCACGGCACAATCGATGTGCAAAGCGCGCTGGGATACGGCAGTATCTTTACGGTGACATTGCCCAAAGGACATCCGGACGAGGCTGAGATGCAGGCTGAGGCTGTCGCTGCCGAGGGCGTGTCGCCATATCCTTCGGTTGAACCGGATGCAGACGCCGGCGGGCAAGCGGTTGAAGCTGGAACATCCGGAGAGAAGATGTGTGTTCTGATTGTTGAAGACAATGAAGAACTGCTTCAGATGCTTATTTCGCTGCTGTCACCGCTTTATCGGGTGGTGATAGCCATGAACGGCAAAGAAGGGCTGGCGCGTGCCAAAGACGAACATCCCGACTTGATTCTGAGTGATGTGATGATGCCGATTATGTCGGGTACGGAAATGTGTACGTTGTTAAAGAATGACTTCGATCTTTGCCACATCCCAATCATATTGCTGACTGCCTTGGGAGCTGATAACAATAAGTTGGAAGGATGGCAGTGCGGAGCCGATGACTATATCGAGAAACCGTTCAGCAACCGCTTGCTTTTGGGGCGGATTGCAAATATTCTGCGCAACCGTAAGCTGCTGCAGCAGAAGTTTGGCAAAGGAATGACGACCGACAGTGCAGATGATGTGGATATACAGGCACTGGCTTTCTCACCTATAGATACCCAGTTCCTGACCAAGTTGAAGGAGGTTGTAGAAAATCATTTGAGCGATCCCGATTTTGATGTGAATGTGTTGGCGCAGGAATTGGCCGTCAGCCGCAGCTCTCTCTACAACAAGCTGAAAGCGCTGAGCAGCATGACGCCGAATGAACTGATTCTGAATGCGCGTCTGAAACGGGCGGTCGAAATGCTGAAAACGAATTCCCAGATGCAAATTACGGAGATTGCTTTTCAGAACGGATTCAGCTCGTTGCGCTATTTCCGCCATTGCTTCAAAACGCATTTCAATTGTACGCCTCAGGAGTATAGGGACGGCAAGAAAGAGGAAGAGCAGCATTGAATGTCGGACTGAAAAACTGCACCGCACTTAAATCTTCTGACTGCAATTGTCAGCGTGTTTAAGTGCGGTACCTTCTTGCATGGTTTGATCAATCTTGTCCTTCGAAGAGGTTTTGAATGGCACAGAGCTCTAACTTTATTTGGGCATGCTGCTCATCCGCACGGTTATTTCTCCTTTTGTTTTTCCGAATCGGCATGCGGCTTCTATAATCTGTACGCCTTCGAGCGGATATTCTTTTTCTGACAGCTTGGGAGCAGGGAATGTTTTGAACACGGCTCCGGCCGGTGCGGTTATTTCCATGTAGAACTGTTTTCCGTTCCGTGTCAGTACCGCCTTGTTGCCGTTTGTTTCCACCTGTGCCTTTGTCACAATGTTGAAATAAGCGGTTGAATTGGCATTCAGCAGTTCCACTTTGTCTGTAACTTCCATCGTACAGTCGTCTATCAGCGTAAACGTGCGGAACACAGATTCGGCTTTGTCCTGATATAAGCTGGTCATGTTCAGTGTAGCAGACGGTTGGGAAGCATCTGGATGTTCTTCGCATACGAAAGCTTCGCCCGAAGCATGTTGCAGATGACGGTCGATGTGGAGCGTATTGTGCGAGAAGTTGTTGTTGCGGAAGTATTCCCAGCGTTTTCCGTTTGGCGCATAATCCCAGAATCCCGGCAGGGCATAGTCGTCGGCGCCCAGCTCTTCCGTCCAGCATACGCTGTCAGCTTCCAGCAGGAAAGTTCCGCAGTCGAGTTGCTGGTGTGCCTGGCTTGGCTCCCCTCCTTTGGCAATGAGGAAGACGGAGCCTTTCTTCTTCCGGTCGCCGTTGAATACGACCAGGTCGTTGATGTCATTGTGATACACTTCCATGCGCGGCAGCGAGTCGCTGGCAGTTGCTGTGGCAGTGTTAAACCATGGCAAGGCAAGATAGAAGTTCTGGTTCTGCGGAATGCGTTTGCAGAGCGTTTGTTTCAACTCTTCCCGGTACCATTCGGCTATTTCCGGCTGGTTGTAGAGTTTGCTGAACAGGAAGAAGGCCGGTGAGTTCTCTTTCCCCTCTCCGGAGTTGGCGAAATTGAAAATACGTCCGGCAGGTGTCAGTGTACGTTTGTAGAACAGCGCAGTTTTTGATACGCCCGGCAGTTTGGCGATGTTTCCCTTGTCGCCTCCGTTGTCTGTTACAGCTTTCAGATAGAGAGCCAGGTAACTGTTGGTATATCCCCAGTATCCGGGACCTTCGTAGCAGACACCGTCGGGCGCGAAGTGCTTCAGGCAGTTAGGCATGTACTTGGCAGCGTTTTTCAGAATGCTGTCCGTTTCCTGCGGATAATCTTCGGCTACGGCCAGTGCGCCGAGCGTCATGCCTATGTTGCACACCACGTTCCAGTTCGTTTCGCGTTTAGCCCAGCTTCCGGGTCCTCCGTAGGCATATTCACGCAGCACTTTGCTGACAGCGTTCTTGTAGATGCAGTTTTTCACCAGTTCCTTTGTCGCCTCGGGCAGCGCGTCAAACAGCCAGTCGTAAGCTATGGCCACGGCAGTAGTCATTTCGGCCGTGTCCAGGTAATGTTTCGGATCCCAGTCGGGGAAATTGCATACCCATAGCAGGGCTTCGTTGGCTGCCCTCAGGTATTTCTCGTCACCGTAAAGCCGGTAAGCCAGTGCGAGTGTTCCCAGCCGTGCCACATAAGCGCGTGAAGTCCATAGCATATTACCGTATTTGTCGAATTTGTAGGGAATTTGCGGCAGTTGCGCGATGGAGTCTGCCTGACTTCTCAGCGTATCTGCCAGTTCGCCTGCCAGCGGGTCTTCTTTTATGAGCCGTTTTACGGCAGGCTCTTCCGCACGGGTGAACAGCAGGCGCGGATGTTCTGTCAGGATACCTTGTTCGTTTCGTTCGGGAGTGCACGAAAGCGCTCCCACACACAGCAGCAGCGCAAGGCTGCATTTCTTCAGTGTAAGACAAAAGTTCGTTTTCATACGGTTGATTATAGAGTTGGTTTGCTTTTCATTTCGATTGTCATCTTTCCGCCTTTCAGCACTTCCTGCTGGTCTATTCTGAATCCGTCAATGCGTTTGCCGTTCAGACGGATTGAATGCACGTATTTATTTTCCTTGGATGCTCCGGGAGCTTCAATGACAAAGTCTATTCCACGTCCGTACTTTCCGTCCAGGTGAATGGTGATTTTAGAGTAGCGTGGAGTGGTCACTTCATAGAAAGGCTTTTCCGCACATCCGCCGTCCATCTGGAACAGGCCTATGGCACTCATGACGAACCAGCTGCTCATCTGTCCCAGGTCCTCGTCACCCGGATAAGCGTCATAGGGAGTGGTTCCGTAATACTGCTCCTGGATGGCACGCACCCACTTCTGCGACAGATGGGGGGCGCCTGCCCGGTTGAACAGATAAGCCACTTCCATCGAAGTTTCGTTTCCGTGATTGATGGGATAGTTGGCGAAGTCATCTCCCGAAGCGTTGAAATTGGCATACGAAGATTTCTGCATCGCGCTGTCCAGACGGGACACGAACCGTTCCCTTCCCATAAGCTTGATTAATTTTTCCGGGTTATGAGGCACAAACCATGTGTAGTTGAATGCATTTCCTTCCGTGAACCCCGGCGTGTGATATGGATCGAACGGAGTAATCCAGTTTCCGTCTTTATCCTTCGGACGGATGAATCCGCTCTTGGTGTCGAACAGGTTGGTCCAGCTTTCAGAACGTTTGGAGAAATATTCATAATCAGATTCATATCCCAGATATTTTGCCATTTGAGCTAGACACCAGTCATCGTAGGCGTACTCCATTGTATTGGATACCTGCCCCATGCCTTGAGGGATATATCCGTATTTCATATACGGGACCAGATCTTCCACACCTGCCGTTCCGCCGCCTTCATGGCGTTGGGGAGGAGTCAGAAGCATTTTCTTCAGTCCCTCATAAGCAAGTTTCAGGTCGAAGTCGCGGATGCCGCTCTGCCATGCTCCCCATATCTGAGAAACCATGTGCATGGCTACCATAACGCCGGTATGTTCGATTCCGGCAGGATCCGTGTTGAACCACCCTCCGTTCTTGTACAGGCTGATGGCCGAGCGGGCCCACATGGAAGAAAGTTCCGGAGCCGTCAGATTAAAAAGCTGCTGGTTGTCCCAGAAGGTATTCCAGTATTCTCCGCTTACCACCCGGTCATTGGGTGATTCAAGCCGGCAGATCTGCTCCCGTTCATCGCGGTAACGTCCGTCGAAATCGCTCCATGAGGCTTTTGCCGAATAGGCTCTGTACAGGTTTGAGTAAAACTTTTTCTGTTGCAGATAGTCATCGGTTTCAATTTCGATGCGCGACAGGTAGTCATTCCAGATTGAGCGGGCGTTTTCTGCCACCTTTTCCAGATCCCAGCCGAAAGGAAGCGCCAGTTCCTGCCGGAGGTTGTTGCGTGCTCCCGCCACATCGACCAGGGAAACGCCGGTGCGCACTTGCACCGTGCTTGCATCCTCTTCCGCCGGAAAATCGAGGAAGAAGCCCACATCTCCTTTTCCGCACACCTCGGTGATGTTGTGCATGATTTTGGGCTCCGTTTCAAATTCATGGGTGGAATGCCAGGCGCCCAGGTATTTTTGTTCCGCCTTAATCTGGTCATTGACCCATCCTCCCATTGAGGCAAAAGATTTGTCGAACTGCATTACAAAGTGAATGGTATAGTATTGTTCTGCGGTGTATCCCGTATATGCGCCGAAATAAGTCGCGTAGCCTTCTATCTCGGTGTCGCTCACTTTGGTGATATGCGCGTCCTGCAGGTTGTGCGGATATTCGCTGGGAGCATACAGATCTACCAGCACCCGCCGGTTCTTGCATCCGGCGGGGAAAGTATAGCGCTGGATGGAAGCGCGGTCGGTTGCCGAAACCTCTGCCGTGATTTTTGTGTCCGTCATGAACACCGAGTATTTGCCTACTTCCGCCTTTTCGGTCGATTTGTCAATCCGCGAGCGGTATCCTGCGTCCGGATTGTCCTCCGGTCCCGGATTGACCTGCAATTCTCCGCAGGTGGGCTGCATCAGGAACCCGTCTATTGTCCAGTCGCAGAAATGATTGAATCCGGCGATATTTTCAATCGTATATTCATAGCCCGCCTTCCATTTCTCATCCTCGTTGTCGGGAGCGATCTGTACCATTCCGAACGGCAGCGAAACGCTGGGCTTATACATCCACCGGGAGTTTCCTGTGCCCATCAGTATGTCCACGTCGTCTGCATATTCGTGCAGCGGCTTGGGAGCCAGACTGACGGTTCCTTGGTATATCGGTTTGCCGTCAGCATAGATTGCAAACTCTTCATTCTTTGGATTCTTCACAGCCGGAACCAGTATCTGCTGGATGCTTTTCCCCGTTTCTATCCGCCGGGTCACTTTCGTCTTTCCGCAAACGAATGTCAGATTCCGGGGACGGTCGTACTGAACCATGTCCACGAGAATCGGCAGGCTATGTTTTTTTCCGGACTTTTCATATTCAAAGTCCGCGGCTTTGACAGACGTTATCAGCGAAGAAGAGATGGGAGTGATGTCCATGCCCTCGGGACCGCTCAGTCTGATGCAGTCGAACATGCACCAGCGTCCTTTCACTATTCCCATCTGTATCCGGTTCATTCCCTTTTCCAGCCATCCGACAGGAAATTTGATGGTCCATTCCTGCGGGTCCGGCTTTTCTTCGCCGGTCAACAGCTTGTCTGTCGATTTCCCCTCTATTTTCTTCTCGAAGCGGTGCCCGTTCACTTCAACCCGCAAAACAGGAAGTTCCTTGCCGTTTGCTCCTGCAAAAAACAAAGACAGAAGGCAGTTTCCTTCCTTTCTCGTTTCCGGCAATTGAAAGTTGATGACCGGGAAATGGCGCGGATGATATCCGGCATAATAACCTCCTCCTCCCCATCTGTCTTTGGGACCGGGCAAAACGTAAGGCCAGTTCTTTTCCGGGGTGGAATAGCCTACGGCAAAGTGCTTTACTCCCGTAAAGTCGATCAGGAAGTTTTTGTAGTGACTGGGGTAAAGGGCAAACTCTGCCGGACTGCCGTCTTTTTCCCCGATCTCAAACAATACATTGTCTGCCCTCATGCTGCCTGCATGAGTTCCCGGCTGGGATGCCCACAGATTTCCGCAGCCGGTAATGAGCAGAGCGAACAATAATTTTACTTTCATGGCTTGGTCGTTTTTTAAGGCACGCTTGTATTTTCTATTTGTCTATAAAGATAGCCATTTATTTAAAGTCGGGCGGACGATTACGTTTATTAATGGGGATATATTGTCTTATGCTGGAAATTTAACGGTGAATTGGACGCATTTGTATCTGCCTTTGGACAAAATCTCCCCTTTCCGCAGGACGGAGATGGAATATCTGGAAGGATTTTCTTCGTTGGTTGAGAGCAAAATCTATATCTCCAGCCTAGAGATACAAATCTCCAGCCTGGAGATACATATCTTTAAGCTGGAGATAAGGAACCGTGCGAAGCTTCCGGTTTTTGCAGACCGGCAAACGGCATTTCCTGTTTCGGAGCCGTCTTTTTTTCTGCGCTGAAAACAAGCCCTTTGTTCTTTCTCCTTTCATACGGTCTGGTCTGACCGGACGCTGTTTAATAGAGAATTAACACAGAAATGCTGCATCCGTTTGTACTTTCTTTGGATAAAATCTCCCGTTTTTGCTGTTTGTTAAAAACGAAAGGATATACTATTTATCCCCCAGATATAGATGATTTGATACCCGTGTGTATGTTGAATATTAGTACGTTTGCGACACAACCTTAAGATTAAATTTAGTTATGTGTCAATTCAAAAAAGAAAAGCACAGTCAACGTGCATTATTTTCCGCTCTCTTTGTAGGTGGAACCTTGTTGATGGCGGCTCCTGTGTATGCGGCAGCGCCGGATGATACAAGCGGAAGAACCGTAGATTCGTCATTGAGTGTTTTGCAGAACGGACGTACCGTAACGGGCGTGGTGAAAGATTCCGCAGGAGAACCGATTATCGGTGCCAATGTAAAGGTAAAGGGAACTTCGAAAGGAACGATAACGGACCTCGACGGTAACTTTTCGCTGAACGGCATTGCTCCGGATGCGGTGCTGGTGGTCAGCTACATCGGTTATAAGGAAACAGAAGTGCGTGTGGGAGACCGTACCAGTTTGTCTGTGCAGCTGGTGGAAGATTCGAAGGTGATAGATGAAGTGGTGGTCGTAGGTTACGCTACACAAAAGAAAGTGAACCTGACGGGTTCGGTGTCTTCTATAAATATGTCGGAAATAGCAGAAAAACGTCCTATCACTAATTTGTCTTCGGGCTTGGCTGGCATGGCTTCGGGTGTGTCGTTCAGAACGAGCAGTAATATTCCGGGTAATGAAAGTGCCAGTATTTTGATTCGCGGACAAGGAACATTGAATAACTCTGCACCGTTGGTGATTGTGGATGGTGTGGAAAGTGATATTGCCAATGTCAATCCTCAGGATGTAGAGAGCATGAGTGTCTTGAAAGATGCAGCTTCTTCATCCATTTATGGTTCGCGTGCCGCTAACGGTGTTATTTTGATTACTACCAAGAAAGGTAAGGAAGGCAAAATCAACATTGATTATACAGGATATGCATCATTGGAATCGGTAGGAAAAACAGTAGATGCTGTGAGCAACTATGCCGATTATATGGAACTGCGCAATGAAGCTCGTCAGAATTCAGGAGATAGTCCGCAGTTTGAACAGAGTGTGATAGATGCCTGGAGAAATGACGCAGGGCGTAATCCCTTGATATATCCTAACACAGATTGGGTGGATGAAGTGTTCAAAACAGCCGTGGCAACTAATCATAATTTGTCTTTGAGCGGTGGTACGGACAAACTGTCATTCTATACGTCGTTTGGTTATAGCAACAATCCCGGTATCATGGAGAACTCCGGTTATGAGCGCTATAGTTTCCGTTCGAATGTGGAGGCAAAACCGACCAAGTGGCTGACATTGGGTATGAAATTGAATGGTTACCTGTCAAATAACGATATCGGTTCAGATTGGGTGGATGATTTGTTTACCTATGGTTATGCAAGTACGCCCGGTATCGTCTTGCGTGCTCCTGACGGACGTTTTGGAGGTCCGCAGGCTGTAGGCGAAGATATACAGACCAACAATCCCTTGCAGCAGCTGTATTCTCGCACTGGCAACAAAAAGAACCGCAACTTGCGTGCTGCGTTCAATGGTACGATCACACCGCTGAAGGGCTTGAGCATCTCCGGTTCTTATTCGTATGAGCTGACAGACAAGGATAACTGGGAGAAACCGAATCAAATGGCCTTATGGAATTTTGCTACCGATCAGGAAGTGCGGCAGACTTATACGGGCAAAACATACGTTTATAATTACAACCGCAAGATAGAGCGGATGTTCATGGACCTTGTGGTGCGCTATAACAATAAGTTCTTCAATGATAAATTTGATTTGAATGTGATGGCAGGTGCCAGCCAGGAAATGCGTCGCGACCGCAGTTTCAGTGCTACAAAATATGATTGGATTGATTCATCCGTAGATGTCATAAATGGTGCGACGGGCGATGCAACAGCCAGCGGTTCGCATACAGAATGGGCGATGCGTTCTTATTTTGGCCGTATTAACCTGGCGTGGGCAGATCGTTATTTGCTTGAAGCAAACTTGCGTGCAGATGCTTCCTCACGTTTTCTGGACGGAAACCGTTGGGGATATTTCCCCTCATTCTCTGCTGGATGGCGTGTTGATCAGGAGGCCTTTATGGAAAGTACCCGCAACTGGCTGGATGCGTTGAAGCTCCGTGTGTCATGGGGTGAATTGGGTAATAACTATTTGAGCAGCGATTATCAGGCCATCTCAAAATATGCAGCGACCAATTATTCTTTTGGCGGACAGATGCAGACCGGTATGACTATCACTGCGCTGGCAAACGGAGCCTTGACTTGGGAAAGCACTGCCGTTACCAATGCGGCCGTTGACTTTACGATGCTGAACAGCCGTTTGTCTGGTACTGTGGAATACTTCTACAAGAAAACTTCCGACATTTTGATTGACCTGCCTGCGCCTTTGGTACATGGAAATGCGAGCATCCCTACACAAAACAGTGCCGAAGTGACAAACAAAGGCTTCGAACTGTCATTGAACTGGGCGGACAACATCAATGACTTCCATTATAATATCGGAACAAACATTACTTTTGTGGACAACAAGGTGACGAAGTTCAAAGGAGATGAGCCGAGCATCAACGGAAGTACGATGATAAAGGAGGGTTATCCTATCAATGTACAGTATTGTCTTGTGGCAGACCGCATCATTCAGACACAGGAGGATTTGGACTATGTACAGTCTTTGGTTGACAATGCGCCTTTGGGTGAGGATGGCAAGAAAGTCAATCCGTTCCAGACTTATCAGCGTCCTGAACTGGGTGACGTGCTTTATAAAGATATGGATGGAAACGGTATCTTCAACGATGATGACCGTGTGCCTATGGGACATGGTGACACTCCGCGTTTCTTCTATGATATCAATTTGGGATGTTCGTGGAAAGGTCTTGACTTCTCTATGCTGATGTCCGGTACTGGCAGTTATAAGGTGCAGTATCAAAGCATGCACACTACCAACATGCCGGCCAGCGGTTATCAGATAGGTCAGGAAATTGCTGACGGTCGCTGGTATGAAGGCCGCACTACGCCTGCCAAATATCCGCGTTTGCTTTCAAATGACGGTCGTAATACCCGTAACAGCACATTGTGGCTGACAGACCGGAAGTTCTTGAAAATACGTAACGTTCAGTTGGGCTATACTTTGCCAGCAAAATGGGTAAAGGCCGCTTCATTAAGCCGTGTACGTGTATTCTGCAGTTTGGAAAACTTCTTTACTTTCAGTGATTTTGTTGGTATGGATCCTGAGAATACGCAAAACTTGGCATATCCGAATATCCGTCAGGCTTCTTTCGGGGTAAACGTTTCATTCTAATGTTATTAATTCAGACAAATATGAAGAAATATATATTGATTTTGGCTGCTGCCGGCATGTTGGGCGGTTGCTATGATTTGGATCAGTATCCGCATGACCAACTGAGTAGCGGAAGCTTCTGGAAAACAGAAGATCATGCTTATCAAGGGATGGTTTCTATGTACGGAGATTTGCGCAATGAGAACGCATTCGGTGCTTATTACGATAACGATGCGTTGGGTGAAATAGCCATGGATTACAATAACTGGCTGATGCCGTCTATTATAAAAGGAACGTATACCGACCGTACAGGTACTGTACAGAGCCGTTGGCAAACTTCGTATGACGGTATATTTCGTGCTAATCTGCTGCTGCAAAACATTGATAATGTAGATATATCAGATGATGAGAAAGCAGTTTATAAAGGCGAGGCTTATTTTGTCCGTTCCTTGTTCTACTTCTTGCTGCTGGATTACTACGGTGGAGTGCCTTTGTACGATGAAACGACAATCGTTTCCAATGAATTTATGGACATGAGAAAGCCTCGTACGACGGCCGAAGAAACACGCAAGTTTATTTTGGATGATCTGGAAAAAGCTATCTCTGTGTTGCCTGTCAGTTGGGATGCCAACAATTATGGCCGTGCTACGCGTGGAGCTGCTGTGGCTTTAAGAGGAAAAGTAAAGCTTTATGCGGGTGACTATCCAGGCGCAGCCGCCGACTTTGAAGAAATTGTCAATGACCCCGAAGGACGCGGTTATGGTTATAAGTTGAACGACAGCTATCCTGAGTTGTTTACGGTGGCAGGTGAAAACTGTGCGGAAATGATATTTACAATTCAGGCAATCAGCGGTACGAATCAGGAATATGGTATGGGATATCCTTTGCGTTTGGGTACTCGTGCTACTTATGGAAGCTGTTGGAACAATTGCATGCCTACTGATATTTTAGTAGATATGTATGAGAACAGTGACGGATCAAAATTCAACTGGGACGATTATTTCCCTGGCATTACCGGTGATCGCAAAAAGCAGGATGAAGTTTTTGCCGCCACCTTGTCGGAAGATGGGAAAAGCGTAGCTCAGTATCCTCAGGATTTGGATAAAATCCGCGCTGCTTACGAAAACCGTGATCCGCGTCTGGAACAGAGCATCATTACTCCGTATTCTACATATTTGGGTTATAATACAGTGACGAACAGTGAAAATCCGGTTGAATATGTGTTGGCCCAAGGGGTAAATGAAGCAAACGGTTTTATCCGGGACAATCTGGGGCATTATAATTATTATTGGCGGAAGTTTGTGCCGGAAGGCAACATGGGAGGGCAGTTGGATGACCGTTCTCATTCTCCTGTTGATTTTCCTCTTATTCGTTATGCAGATGTATTGCTGATGTTGGCTGAATGTTATAACCAAATGGATAGACAAGATGATGCTGTAGCATTGATTAATCAGGTTCGTCAACGTCCGTCTACCCATATGCCGGCATTGAATAGCGGTCCTGCCTGGCTGGAAGCTCATAGCAAAGACGAAGTGTTTGAACGCATCGTGCAGGAGCGTGCCGTAGAACTGGCTTGTGAAGGCCATCGTTTCAGTGACTTGCGCCGATGGGGTATGTGTGAAGAGAAACTGAACTTTGAATACGATGATATTCGTGGCAATGTTCGTTATACCCGCGTCTTTACAGACCGCGACTACTTGTGGCCGATTCCTGCCGTAGAGTTCGAGCGTAACCCGAATCTTGGCGACCAAAATCCGGGCTGGTAAAGAGCAACTAAGATTTTTTTTAATTGGGAAAAAACAGTGAATAAGAATTGTGCGGTGGTGTGGCCGGCAGGTCATGCCGCCGTATGGATAGGGTTAATTTTATGAATAGAAACAGCAAGGTAAAATTGATTGCGGCTTTCTGCCTGTCCTGCGCGTTCGGTCTGCTCCACGCGCAGGATGCGGAGAAGGCATTCGTTAAGGAGAACATGACTTTTGCGGCCGGGCAGTACCGGCTGATGTTGCAGACTCCTGTCCAGGGCAAGGACGGCAAGGGTGTGATGCCTCACAGCACGCGCAAGGACGGGACAGTGTCGAAGGCGAGCATCTACATGTGGACTTCGGGCTTC